>JAGNTR010000121.1 GCA_017987415.1 Neisseriaceae bacterium | reverse complement strand
AACGATGTCAAACGAAAAACTCGTTAGCATGGGCTTTGTCCGCGGTGTTTTTGGTGTCCGAGGTTGGTTAAAAATTTCGACCAGCACCGAGTATTCAGACAGCTTGCTAGACTATGAAGAATGGCAGCTGGAAAAAGACGGTGTGACTAAAAACGTCACGGTTGAAGCAGGCAAAGTCGCCGGTACCGAACTCCAAGTTAAATTGGTCGGCATTGAGGACAGAGATCAGGCTGAAGCCCTAAAAGGCTTTACCATTTATGTCCCTCGTAGCGAATTTGCCCCGACGGAAGAAGACGAATACTACTGGACCGATCTGATCGGCCTGAACGTCGTCAACCAAGAACAAGTTGCCTTAGGCAAGGTCACCAACCTAATGCAAACCGGTGCCAATGATGTATTGGTGCTCAAAGGTGAACAGGGCCAAGTGTTGATTCCATTCGTTTCAGCCTATGTTCTGGAAGTAAAATTGGCAGAACAAACCATCCTTGTGGATTGGGATCTGGATTACTGATGCACATTCAAGCCATCAGCATTTTTCCAGAAATGTTTTGCAGTGTAACTGAGTACGGCGTCACTTCTCGTGCACTCAAAGAAGGCATATGGCAGTTTCACGCCATTAACCCGCGGCAGTTTGCCGACAACGCGCAAGGCTATATTGACGATCGCCCTTTTGGGGGCGGCCCAGGTATGGTGATGATGGCAGAGCCACTAGGCAAAGCCATTGAACACGCAAAGTCGCAACAGCACGGTGCAAAAGAAGCGAAAGTCATCTATTTAAGCCCACAGGGCGAGCCATTAACCCACGCCAAGGCCGAAAGCCTAGCGCAAGAAGATGGCCTGATTTTACTGTGTGGTCGGTATGAAGGCGTAGACGAACGTGTGATTGAACACTACGTCGACGAAGAAATTACCGTAGGCGACTTCGTGGTGTCTGGCGGCGAATTACCCGCCATGATGCTGATGGATGCAGTGCTGCGCTTAAAAGAGGGTGTTTTAGGCGATGAGCAATCGGCCCAGCAAGATTCTTTTGCTAACGGCTTACTCGATTGCCCACATTACACCAGACCCAACGTTTTTAAAGGGGTAGCTGTCCCAGAAGTTTTACGTTCTGGTAACCACGCCCTAATTGCCCAATGGCGACTCAAGCAGTCGTTGTCGCGCACTTTAAACCGTCGACCTGAACTACTCAGCGATCGACACTTAACAAAACAGGAATCTGGTCTCTTGGCTCAATGCCTAGAGGAACAAGATAGCCAATAATAGGAGTAGTATCCATGGATTTGATCCAACTATTAGAGCAAGAAGAAATCGCTCGCTTGAACAAAAACATCCCTGACTTTGCCCCTGGTGATACCGTAGTGGTACAGGTTAAAGTTAAAGAGGGTACCCGTGAACGTCTACAAGCTTACGAAGGTGTTGTGATTGCACGCCGTAACCGTGGCTTGAACAGCTCATTCATCGTGCGTAAAATTTCTAACGGCGAAGGCGTTGAGCGTACGTTCCAACTATACGCACCTACCGTTGCCAACGTTGAAGTAAAACGTCGCGGTGCCGTTCGTCGCGCTAAATTGTACTACTTGCGTGGCCGTACTGGTAAAGCTGCACGTATTAAAGAAAAATTGCCTGCACGTCGCGTGGCTAAAAAAGCTTAAGTTCGATACAACAGATAAAAAGAAACCACCGCTTGCGGTGGTTTTTCTATGGGCGCTTGGCTTTAAGCCTGGCCCTCATGCGCTCATCGCCTAGGTGGGCACGCTTCGCTTTGCGCCACCCTACGGAGGCCATCAATCATCACTAGCCCACGGCCCGTAAAAAACCATGGCCATCCAACAATTCTGGCATCGCCACAATCTCTTCTTCTAGCCCCGCACTCACCAGCCAATGCTTGTCTGGATACGGCAAAGCATTAAGAAAATAGCGGATGCAGTTTAGGCGGGCGCGTTTCTTGTCATCCGACTTAATCACCAGCCACGGCGCCACATGGGTATGGGTATGGGCAAACATCACGTATTTAGCCGACGTATAGTCATCCCATAAATCCAAAGACTGAATGTCGATGGCCGACAGCTTCCAATACTTGAGCGGATCATCTTTACGCGCCTGAAAGCGCTTTTTTTGCTCTTCTTGGCTCACCGAGAACCAAAACTTGAATACGTAAATGCCGCTTTCGACCAGCATCTCTTCAAACACCGGCGCCTGTTTTAAAAACAGCCGATGCTCTTCTTCCGTACAAAAACCCATCACCCGCTCAACGCCAGCGCGGTTATACCAAGAACGGTCAAAAAACACCATTTCGCCCGCCGTCGGCAGCTGGGCGATGTAGCGCTGAAAATACCACTGCTGGCGCTCTTTTTCGCTGGGCTTTTCCAGAGCCACCACGCGCGCACCGCGCGGATTTAAATGCTCCATAAAACGCTTAATCGTCCCGCCCTTACCCGCCGCATCACGGCCCTCAAACAAAACCACTACCCGCTGGCCCGTATCTTTAACCCAGTTTTGCAGCTTTAATAGCTCCATTTGTAAAATAGACATTTCTTTTTCATAATCTTTTTTACGAATACGGGTACGATAGGGATATTGAGCCATAGATGGGTCTTGGCGGCGCTCTGTTGTTTTTTTATAAATTTGTTTGACCTGCATGCGTCGCTCCCTTGCTGAAACCAGTATTTTAAATGTGCCCACTTATTATTAAATCAATCATACACATGCTAAAATGCCACGCCTAGCCCCTAGGCCAACGAAAATACCCAATCAGCCTATTATTGGCCTTTTTTTATGAAGAGTTAAGCCGTCATGACGCCTTTTTTTGCCTTTCTCGATGATGCCCATAAGCCCAGCGCTCGCCTATACAGCCACTGGCAAAGCCAGACCGTGCTGGAGGCCGCTGATTTAACCTCGCTAGACGCACACCTGCGCCAAGGCTGGGCGAAGGGCTGGCACGCTTTTTTAGCGCTGCCCTACGAGTTTGGCCAAGACCTCATGCAGCTGGCGCAAACGCCCGTACCAATGCGCATTCATTGGTTCGACAAATGCACCCACTTCAATACCGAAGCGGCCATCCAAGACTGGCTCAGCGCCAACCAATCGGCCCATCCCTCAGGCTTACTCAATCTGCGCAACGACACCTCGCGTGAACGCTATTTGGCCGACATTGACGCCGTTCACGCTGCCATTCGCCGCGGCGAAACCTATCAGATCAATTACACCACCCGCCTGCTGTTCGACGCTTACGGCTGCCCGCTCACCCTCTACCATAAGCTGCGCCAAAAGCAGCCCGTGCCCTATGGCGTGGTGGCGCATCTGCCCACCACCGCCCAACAGAGCGAATGGCTGCTGTCCCTATCACCGGAGCTGTTCCTTAAAGTAGACGACGATGGCGTGATCAGCACCGAGCCCATGAAAGGCACCGCCCCCATTTTGGACGATGGCCAGGATGAGGCGCGCGCGCTGACCCTACAGCAAGACCCTAAAAACCGCGCCGAGAACGTCATGATTGTCGACCTATTGCGCAATGACTTAGGCCGCATCGCCAGCGTCGGCGGCGTCAGCGTGCCAGAACAGTTTAAGGTTAGCCGCTTTGGCCAAGTGTGGCAGATGACGTCAAAAGTTGAGGCGCAGCTACCGGCCCATACGTCTTTTGCCCAAATCTTACAGGCCACCTTCCCCTGCGGCTCGATTACGGGTGCGCCTAAGCACCAAAGCATGAAAATCATTCAGACGCTAGAACAGCGCCCCCGTGGCATTTATACCGGTTCGCTGGGTTTCATTGAGCCTGCCAACAACGCCTTAGGCTATAAAGCCACATTGTCGGTGGCCATCCGCACCCTAGTGCTGAACCCCACCGACGCCCCTCACAGCTACCAAGGCATCATGGGCGTCGGCTCCGGCATCGTCCAAGATAGCGATGCGGCCTTAGAATACGAAGAGTGCGGCTGGAAAAGCCGCTTCTTACGCCAGCTGCCGCTAGACTTTGCCCTCTTTGAAACCCTGCGCGTTGAAGACCATCAGTGCGCCCTATTGAGCCATCACACGGCACGCCTATGCGCCTCTGCCGCAGCAGTAGGGCTCAGCTGCCCCGATGACGTTGCCGCACTCATCCAAGCGCATCTACACAGCATGCCCAGCGGTGCCTTTAGGCTCAAAGTGGTGTTGAACACCAACGGCAGCCTCAGCTTTGGCCACAGCCCGCTCTTGCCATTGACCGAACCGGTACGCTATTTAGTGGCCAGCAAACGCCTGCCTAACCGCGATGGCCTGCGCCGCCATAAGATCACCGCCCGCGCCATCTTTGACGACGCTTGGCACCGCGCTGAAGCAGAAGGCGCTTTCGACATGCTGTTTTTCAACCAAGACGGCTATTTGCTCGAGGGCGCACGCAGCTGCGTCTTCATCAAACACAACGGCCAGTGGCACACGCCCAGCCTAGATTTAGACATCCTGCCCAGCACCATGCGCGCCGCCATCTTAGCCAATCCATTGGCCTACTTAGATGGCCCAGTGCAGGAAAGCCACATCAGCACCGACATGTTGGCCCAAGCAAGCGACGTGCGCTTGGTCAACGCCCTCAGAGGCGTGATGGTGGCAAAAAAGGCCTAGGCACAAGCGCCCTAGGCCTTTGGTAAACCGTCGCCGCCTGGATCAGCCACCTTTAAGCCGATTGATCCAGGCCATAATCCCGCTCAACCTTGCAAATACGGGTTTGAAACGCTTGATACCATTGCGTGCGCCCTTTTTCTTGAGCCACCAGGTGTTCGGCATGGCGTTTCCACTGCCGAATCGATGCCTCATCTTGCCAATAAGAAACCGTGATACCGAGGCCGTCTCGGGCCGACTCAACGCCTAAAAAGCCGGGCTGTTCTAAAGCCAGCTCAACCATGCGCTCAGCCATTTGGCCATAGCCAGCGTCATCCTCACTCAATAAAGACGTAAAGATCACAGCGTAATATGGGGGTGGGGGTGTTTTGGCAATCATATTGCCCTCCAATCAACTCATGATGTTCCTCGTTCTGCTGAACCGCAGACGATGGTTCTTCCACTTTACATTAAAACCACAGCATCCCGCGCGCCTTTTTCTAGCCTCAATCAACGCGCCCATAAAAAAACGGACCCTGCCGCAGCAGGATCCGTTTAGATCACACCATCACATGCTTACATGGCGCGTAAAATCGCTTCCACGGTTTCTTTGGCATCGCCAAAGCACATCGACGTGTTGTCTTTAAAGAACAGCGGATTTTGCACCCCAGCGTAGCCAGTGCTCATTGAACGTTTAAACACCACCACGTTTTTAGCGTGCCACACTTCTAATACCGGCATGCCGGCAATCGGGCTATTTGGGTCTTCCATCGCGGCTGGGTTAACGGTGTCGTTGGCACCGATCACCAACACGGTTTCGGTGTCGGCCAAATCGTCGTTGATCTCATCCATTTCCAACACGATGTCGTAAGGCACCTTGGCCTCAGCCAGCAGCACGTTCATGTGGCCAGGTAAGCGACCGGCAACAGGGTGAATACCAAAGCGCACGTTGACGCCCGCGGCACGCAGCTTCTCCGTAATATCGGCCACAGGGTATTGCGCCTGCGCCACCGCCATGCCGTAGCCTGGGGTAATCACCACCGAGCTCGAGTTTTTCAATAAGTCGGCCACGTCTTCTGCCGACATTTCACGGTATTCGCCCACTTCTTCTGAGCCGCTAGAGGCCACCTCGGCATTACCAAACCCACCGGCAATCACCGACAGGAACGAACGGTTCATGGCTTTACACATAATGTAAGACAGAATCGCACCCGAAGAGCCCACTAAGGCACCGGTCACGATCAATAAGTCGTTTGACAACATAAAGCCTGCCGCCGCTGCCGCCCAACCCGAATAAGAGTTCAGCATCGACACCACCACCGGCATATCGGCGCCGCCGATAGACGCCACCAAATGCCAACCAAACACCAGCGCAATGGCCGTCATCAGAATCAAAGCAAAGGCCGAACCTTCCACTTTCACAAAGTAAATCATCAGCAAAAACGACACCACTAAAGCCAACAGATTCAGCTTATGGCGATTAGGCAACATCAACGCTTTAGAGCTGATTTTACCGTTGAGTTTACCGAAGGCCACGATGGAACCGGTTAAGGTCACCGCACCGATGAACACGCCCAAGAACACTTCCACCAACAAAATGGTGTGCATGGCAGGCTCAGAGAACACATGGCTGTCCATCTGAATATAGGTGTTATAGCCCACCAATACCGCGGCCAAGCCCACAAAGCTGTGCAGCATGGCAATCAGTTCTGGCATTTGGGTCATTTCGACCTTACGCGCCAAATACAGGCCAATGGCGGCGCCAATCAGCATGGCAACGATGATGTAGCCCACGCCCAATACGTTGCCGTTGCCAATGGTGGCGATCAGGGCAATGGCCATACCGGCCATACCCGCATAATTACCATACTTAGCGGTTTCTTGCTTAGACAAGCCCGCCAAAGACATGATGAATAACAAAGCAGCCAGAATATAAGCTGCAGCAATCAATCCTAAAGACATGAGTGTTCTCCTTAACCTTTACGGAACATTTTGAGCATACGTTGAGTAACGGTAAAGCCACCCACAATGTTGATGGTTGCGATCAAGATGGCAATAAACGCCAGCAACGACGCAAACCCATACCCCTGCCCGATTTGCAGCAAGGCCCCGACCACGATGATGCCTGAAATGGCGTTGGTCACCGACATCAGCGGCGTGTGTAAAGAATGGGTCACATTCCACACCACGTAATAGCCAACCACGCACGACAGCGCAAACACCATCAGGTGCGACAAGAACTCAACCGGTGCCACCGAACCCAGCCAAATAAACAGCACCAGGGCAATGCCAGCGCCTATCCATTTATTGCGCGGATTGGCCTGCTTCACCACTTTAGGCTGTGGTGCGGCAGCGGCCTGTTTGGGCGCAGCCGACACTTGAATAGCCGGAGGTGGGAAGGTCACCGTCCCTTGGCTGATCACGCTCATATTGCGAATCACCACGTCTTCCATGTCTAAAGCAATGTTGCCGTCTTTCTCTTTACTCAAGAGCTTGGTCAAGTTCACCAAGTTGGTACCGTATAGCTGCGACGACTGCGCCGGCAAGCGGCTAGGCAGATCAGTATAGCCAATCACCTTGACGCCGTTGTCGGTCACGTACAGCTCATCCGCGACGGTGTATTCACAGTTGCCGCCGGTAGCCGCGGCCAAATCCACAATCACCGAGCCAGGCTTCATGCTGTCGACCATGGCCTTGGTGATCAGCTTCGGTGCGGGCTTACCCGGAATCAAAGCCGTGGTGATGATGATGTCGACCTCTTTAGCCTGCTCGGCAAACAGCGCCATCTCGGCCGCAATAAATTCGTCCGACATGGTGGTCGCGTAACCGTCGCCAGAGCCGCCGGCTTCGGTCGGGAACTCAAGCTTCAAGAAGCTACCGCCCATGGATTCGATTTGCTCTGCCACTTCTAGGCGAGTATCAAACGCACGCACAATGGCGCCTAAAGAACCAGCAGCGCCGATGGCGGCCAAGCCGGCCACGCCGGCGCCGATCACCAATACCTTAGCCGGTGGAATTTTACCCGCAGCGGTGATTTGGCCGGTAAAGAAACGGCCAAACTCATGCGCGGCCTCAACCACGGCACGATAGCCAGCAATATTGGCCATAGACGACAAAGCGTCTAGAGACTGGGCGCGTGAAATACGCGGCACCATGTCCATCGCCAACACGTTGATCTTGTGTTCGGCCAGCTTTTGCACCAAGGCTTCATTCTGGCGCGGCCAGATAAAGCTCACCAAGGTGGCACCTTCTTTAATTTGTGCGATCTCGGCATCGGTCGGCTCATTGACTTTATAAATCAGATCCGACTGCCACACTGCGTCGCTGGCAACGATGGTCGCGCCCGCCTCGGTAAACGCCGCATCGCTAAAATCAGCCTTAGCGCCGGCGCTGGCTTCAACCACGACGTCAAAGCCCAGCTTCATCAGCTGGATGACGGTCGCAGGGGTCGCCGCCACGCGGGCTTCGCCCGCAAGCAGCTCCTTAGGAATCCCTATTTGCATGGGTATTGCTCCTCTTAAAAAGTTTATTGATAGATTGGTCTAGATGGGTTAAAAATATTTTGTCATTCCAGTTTAATCGAAAACCGACATTTTTCGAATAGTTTTTATCAATGCCCCAATTTAAAAAGCAGCAAAACCTCGGCCCAACGGCATTTC
>JAGNTR010000011.1 GCA_017987415.1 Neisseriaceae bacterium | reverse complement strand
CCATCGATCAAAAAGTATTGGATGAGCAGGTTAAAGCCGTTAGCGCCCAAACCCAAGGTAACGTTAAAGATTCACCTGAACTACGTGAAAACTTAAAAATGCAGATCGTGGCCAACACGCTCATCATTCAAGAAGCCAAAAAATTAGGCTTAGATAAAACCCCAGAATACAAGCAAGTCTACGACAGCGTGATCGCTGACGCGAAAAAACAAGGCCTAGACAAAAAGCCTGAATACAAGCAAGACATCGAAAACATCAAAGAAGAGCTTTTGGTTCGCTCTTATATGGCCGACGTGTTGAAAAAGAACCCAGTGACCGATGCTGAAGTTAAAACCGTGTACGACACCATCGTGAAAAACCTAAGCGGCACTCAAGAAGTGAAGCTAAGCCAAATCATCACTGCGTCTGATGCCGATGCGAAAAAAGCCTTAACCCAATTAAACCAAGGCAAAAAATTTGCTGACGTGGCCAAAACCGCTTCAATTGACCCTGCGGCCAAAACCACTGGTGGCTTGATTGACACCTACACCAACTTAAAAGAGTTCCAACAATTCGCGCCTGAAATCTACACCGCGGTGAACCCTTTAAGCAAAAATGCCTACACCAAAAACCCTGTTAAATTAGGCGACAACTATGTGTTGTTCCAATTAAACGACAAACGCAAAACCGCCATTCCTAAGCTAGAGGAAGTAAAAGGCCCATTGACTGGTAATTTGCAAAAAGAAAAAATTGATGCTTCGGTACAAACCCTGTTTGAAAAAGCCAACATTAAATAAGCCTGACCATAACTGCCCTAACCGGGCTTGGCATTAATTAATCCAACAGCACATTCCTTTCAGCGTTTTTAACGACCAGAAAGCATGTGCTGTTTTGTGTGTCACCATTGAAGGACGACCCATGTTCCAAAAATTAATCGGCATCAGCGCCTTAGGCCTGATGATGGCGCAAGCGTACGCCGCCCCTACCGTTTCTGAAGCGCGCGTTGATGCGGCACTGGCCCAGTATTTGGCCATGGCCAAATTAAGCCAGGCTGATGAGCCTATTCCTCCAGCCCAAATCGCCGAATTCAAAAAACAGCTGCGCAACAATCTAAGCACGTCCGACGTACTGAAAGCGGAAGCCCTCAAGCAAGGTTTAGACCAAAAGCCTGCGGTTAAAATGCGTTACGAAAACGGCCTTGCCAACTTCTACGCCAATGCCTGGGTACGCGATGCAGCGGAGAAGATTACCATCAGCGAAGCCGAGCTGCGCCAAGCCTATCAACAGCAGTTTATCGAACGTAAAGTAGGCATTTTATCCTACCCTAGCGAAGCCGAAGCCAAGCAAGCCCTAACTTTATTGCGTAAGGGCCAATCGTTTGAAGCCTTAGCCAAAGCACAAAAACAGCCAGAGCCGAACGGCATGTGGCTGTCACAAAGCCACATGGCGCAGCTGCCCGAAACCATGAGCAACGTGATCAACAACCTACGCGCAGGCCAAGTCACCCATCAACCGCTGGCCGTTGAAGGCGAGTTTGTGCTGTTCAAAATCCATCGCGAACGCAGCATTGAAGGCAGCAAGCCGTATAAATTCATGAAGCCTGAACTGACTACCCAGCTACGCCAAGAAAAATTATTGAACGCCGTTGAAAAGGTTGCCCAATGAAGAAAACACTCATCACCCTCGCCCTCGGCGTCGCCCTTGCTGGCTCGGCCGTGACCTGGGCAACGCAAAGCAACACCACTGCCGCCCCGAACATCAGCGATGAGCGCGTGAGTCTGGCCTTAGACGAACAGCTACAGTCTTACGCCGCCCGTGGCCAAATGGTGCCCGAAGAAATGTTGCCCGAATTATTCCAACAGGTGCGTGCCGACCTCTTGCAAAAAGAACTGATGATGCAGGCCGCTTTTAAGCAAGGCCTGAATGAAGACCCTCAGGTAAAGCTGGCGCTGGAAAATTTTGAATCAGAGTTTTACGCGGTTGAATTGCTGAACCAGTTTAAGCGCGACGCCACCGTGTCCATCGAAGAACTACAGGCCGCCCACAAAAACCTCAGCCGCGAAGTCGTCTTCCAACAGGTGCTGTTCCCTAGTGAAGCTTTGGCCAAACAGGCAGTGGCCGATCTTAAGGCAGGCAAAACCTTCGAAACCTTGCTGCAAGAGCAAAAGCAAACCAAACAAAGCGCCGACTGGCTTAAAGTCAGCAGCTTACCGGCCGTGATGAGCCAGATTACTGGCACCTTACAAAAAGGCCAAATTACTGAGGCGCCCATTAACCTTAGCAATCAATTCTTAGTGGTCAAACTGGTCGACGAACGTCAAGACATGAGCTTGCCGCCATTTGAAGCGATTCAAGGCGCCATCGAGAACCGCATCAAAGAAGAAAAGGCTCAAGTACAGGTACAAGCGCTCTTGAACGCCGCTAAATAAAGCCTAATCGGCTAACAAACCGCCCAGCGATGACTGCGGCGGTTTTTTTATGCCTGTGGCGCTAAAATAATAGCCAATAAGGCTTGATTTATACGCCTATAACCCCATATAAATAAACATGAAAACAACCTCTTTAGGAGAGAACCCCTATGCGTCCTGAAAAATTTACCGCAAAATTTCAGCAAGCTTTACAAGATGCTCAAAGCATGGCGCTGGCCCAAGACCATGGCTTCCTAGAAGCCAGCCACGTTTTGGCCGCCATGTTAGACGATGACGGCAGCAGCACCGCTGCCCTATTGGCCCAAGCGGGGGTCAGCGTCAATAAAATCCGCACCAGCTTAAACCACAGCCTCAACGCCCTGCCCAAAGTCAGCGGCCAAGGCGGTGAACTCACGCCCTCGCGTGAATTGATTAATGTCTTAAACTTGACCGATAAGGCCGCTACCAAACGCGGTGACGACTATATTGCCAGCGAATTATTTGTCTTGGCCTTGGTGCAAGAAAATGGCGCCACCGGTAAGCTTTTAAAAGACGCCGGTGCCACCGAAGCCAAACTCAATCAGGCCATTGACGCGATTCGCGGCGGCCAAAGCGTAGACAGCGCCAACGCCGAAGATCAGCGTGAGGCTTTGAAAAAATACACCACTGACTTAACCGAGCGGGCACGCCAAGGCAAAATTGACCCGGTGATTGGGCGTGACGATGAAATTCGTCGAGCCATCCAAATTTTGCAACGCCGCACCAAAAACAACCCTGTGCTCATCGGCGAGCCTGGTGTGGGTAAAACCGCTATTGTGGAAGGCTTGGCCCAACGCATTGTGGACGGTGAAGTGCCCGAAAGTTTACGCCACAAACGCCTATTGGTTTTAGATTTGGCCGCGCTCATTGCCGGGGCCAAATACCGCGGCGAATTTGAAGAACGCCTCAAAGCGGTACTGAACGACTTAGCCAAAGACGACGGCAACACCCTCATCTTCATTGATGAGATCCACATGCTGGTCGGCGCGGGTAAAACCGACGGCGCCATGGATGCCGGTAATATGCTCAAACCTGCGTTAGCGCGCGGTGAGCTACATTGCTTGGGCGCCACGACTTTGGACGAATACCGTCAGTACATTGAAAAAGATGCGGCCTTAGAGCGTCGATTCCAAAAAGTCATGGTAAAAGAACCCACCGTTGAGGACACCATCGCTATTTTGCGTGGTTTGAAAGAGCGTTATGAGATCCACCACGGGGTAGACATTACCGACCCGGCCATTGTAGCCGCAGCCGAGCTGTCTAGCCGCTACATTACCGATCGTTTCTTGCCCGACAAGGCCATCGACTTAGTGGACGAAGCCGCTAGCTTGATTAAGATGGAAATCGAATCTAAGCCAGAAAGCATGGACAAGCTAGACCGACGCATCATACAGCTCAAAATTGAGCGTGAAGCCGTGCGCAAAGAGTCTGACGACGCCAGTAAAAAGCGCTTGGCGCTGATCGAGGAAGAAATCGACAGCCTCAGCAAAGAGTACGCCGACCTAGATGAAATCTGGAAGGCCGAAAAAGCCACGGCTCAAGGCAGCAAGGGCATTAAAGAAGCCATTGATCAGCTTAAAGTGAAAATGGCGGCTTTACAACGCGACGGTAAGTGGGAAGAAATGGCCAAGCTGCAATACAGCGAGCTGCCCGAATTAGAGGCACAGCTCAAAGCCGCTGAAAACAAGGCCCAAGATGAAGTGCCGAACCAGCTGTTGCGTACCCAAGTAGGCTCGGAAGAGATCGCCGAAGTGGTCAGCCGCATGACCGGCATTCCGGTGTCGAGAATGATGGAAGGTGAACGGGCTAAATTACTGCGCATGGAAGAAGTATTACACCAGCGTGTAGTAGGCCAGGCAGAAGCCGTCCATGCTGTATCAGACGCCATTCGCCGTTCACGCTCAGGCTTGGGCGACCCTAACCGTCCTTACGGCAGCTTCTTGTTCCTTGGCCCTACCGGCGTGGGTAAAACTGAGCTGTGTAAAACCTTGGCCAACTTTATGTTTGACGGCGAAGACCATTTGATTCGGATCGACATGTCGGAATACATGGAGAAACATTCGATTGCTCGCTTGATCGGTGCGCCTCCTGGCTATGTCGGCTATGAAGAAGGGGGCTATTTAACCGAGCAAGTGCGTCGTAAGCCCTACAGCGTGATTTTGCTGGACGAGGTGGAAAAAGCCCACCCCGACGTGTTTAATATTTTGCTGCAAGTGTTGGATGATGGCCGCCTGACCGATGGACAAGGGCGCACCGTGGACTTCAAGAACACGGTGATTGTGATGACGTCCAATATTGGCAGTCAGCAAATCCAAAGCATGGACAATAGCGACTACGGCGCCATGAAAGCCGCCGTGATGGAAGAGGTGAAGGCCCATTTCAGGCCAGAACTGATCAACCGTATCGATGAGGTCGTGGTGTTCCACGGTTTGGATCAAGCCAATATTCGCGCCATTGCCTCCATCCAGCTGCAAAAACTGGAGCAACGTTTGGCCCATATGGATCTGCATTTACAGATCGATGCCGACGCTTTAGATGAATTAGCCAAAGCAGGTTTCGACCCGGTTTATGGCGCACGGCCACTGAAACGGGCCATCCAAAGCGAAATTGAAAACCCATTGGCCAAAGCCTTATTGGCCGGCCAATATGGTCCGAACGCAACCATCAGCATCACGGTAAAAGACGGCCAGATTGCGTTTGCTTAAGTTATTTTGACCGCTCAACGGGCCCCGTTCATTCGGGGCCCGTTTTTTTATGCCTGTCATCACCCAGCTCTTTCTTGCATGACGCTCACCCTCAGGGCCGATTTATTCAATTGTCCCCACCCACATCATGACACACTATGTAAAATACATAATAAAACACCTTCGTCCACACCAAGGAGCCACTCATGTCTGTTACTGATCACACCGGTATCTCAACGCAGCCAACCGAACCAACTCGTCGTCGTGCTTTAAAAACCATGATGGGGGGCGTGGCCGCTGCGGGCCTGTTTCACCACAAAGTCATGGCTGCATCAGCCCCGACCGCCGGCGCCCCAGCCTATCCTAACCTAAGCTTAAACGGCAGTACCCAACTCATTGAGTTACCCGCTTGGCAACTCTCCGCCCTCATCCACAGCAAGCAGGTCTCATGTGTAGAGGTCATGCAGGCCTACTTAACCCAAATTGAACGCGTTAACCCCAGCGTTAATGCCATTGTCGCTCTGCAATCGCGCCGATCCTGCCTACAGCAAGCCCGAGAAAAAGACCAAGCCCTGAGCCGAGGCCAAGACCAAGGCTGGCTGCATGGGTTTCCACAGGCGGTTAAAGACCTAGAAGCCACCCAGGGCATCCCGACCACATTAGGCTCGCCTCTTTATCGGGATTGGATACCCAAGCATGACAGCCTGATGGTACAGCGCCTCAAGCAGTCTGGTGCCATCATCATTGGCAAAACCAACACACCAGAGTTTGGCTTTGGCTCACACACCTACAATCCCATTTACGGGGCCACGGGCAATCCCTACGACCCTAGCAAATCAGCTGGTGGCAGCAGTGGCGGTGCCGCCTGCGCCTTAGCCATGCGTATGCAGGCTGTAGCCGATGGCAGTGACTTCATGGGCTCCTTACGTAATCCCGCTGGCTGGTGTAACGTCTACGGCTTCAGGCCCTCTTGGGGACGTGTGCCCTTAACGGGCGAAGAATTGTTTATCAACGAATTTGGCACTCAAGGCCCCATGGCACGCTCAGTGCCTGATTTGGCTTTATTACTCAGCACTCAATCAGGTTATACAGCTGCGGTGCCGGCTTCCCTACCAGATGAGCCTCGTCTCAAAGGCCTAACGCCCGCTAATGTTCACAGCCACCTACACGTTAATCAAGCCGGCAAACGCATGGCTTGGCTGGCCGACTGGGATGGCCATCTGCCCATGAGCGCAGACGTTTTGCCTGTGTGCCAACAAGCCTTAACGGCCTTAAGCACCCTAGGCTTAAGCATTGAGCCCATCAACGCCCCCATGGATGGCGAAACCCTGTGGCGCGACTGTTGGCTCCCCCACCGCCATTTTGCCGCCAGCGGCCTAAAGGCGGCCTACGAAGACCCCAAAAAAAGAGGTTTACTCAAACCAGAAGCCCAGTTTGAATACGCCGGATCGCTGCGTTATAGTGGCGCCGATCTATACGCCGCCAGCGTCTTACGTAGCCAATGGTATGGCACGGTCCAAAAGCTGTTCGAACAGTTCGATTATTTAGTGGTGCCCACGGCCCAATGTTATCCTTTCGATAAAACCGAACACTGGCCCCGCAGCATCGCTGGTCAAGCGATGGACACCTATCACCGCTGGATGGAAGTGGTCACACCGTGGACGCTGTGCGGCAGCCCTGTTGTGGCCATGCCGGCAGGCTTCAATCAGCAAGGTCTCCCCATGGGCATTCAAGTCATTGCCAAGCCAAGGCACGACTTTGAACTCTTGCAGCTGGCCTATGCCTACGAACAGGCTCATCCTCTGGTGAGCCAAAACCCACCGCCGTTGGCATTATCTGCTTAAACCATGAGCCTTGTGCGCCGCTCCCCTCATAACGACATAGATGTTATGAGGGAGCGGCGCTTGTTTTGCTCGATTAAGCAAGGTAAGCTCAAGCCTCATATCCTATGACGTTTAAGCCATGTCCCCAACCACCGACCATCGTAGTCCCGTCTTACCCTTGCTGTTGAGCATGGTGATTTTCATGCAAATGCTGGACACCACCATTTTAAACACAGCCCTGCCCGCCATTGCCCGCGACCTGAATGAGTCGCCGTTGAACATGCAGGCCACCATCATCAGCTATGCGCTCACGCTAGCGCTGTGCATCCCCATCAGCGGCTATTTAGCCGACCGCATGGGCACCAAAAAAATATTCTTGTGGGCCATTGGCCTATTCAGCCTAGGATCGTTGCTGTGTGCCTTAGCGCCCAGCCTCAATTTATTGGTCGCCGCGCGCATCATTCAGGGCATAGGCGGCGCCATGCTGACGCCGGTGGCGCGGCTGGCGCTGATTCGAACCTATCCTAAATCTGAACTATTGGGGGTGTTAAACTACGCCATTATGCCAGCGCTATTGGGGCCCATTTTAGGCCCCCTCATGGGCGGTTATCTGGTGGAGCTGGCTAGCTGGCACTGGATTTTCTTAATGAATCTACCCATAGGCCTACTCAGCCTCATCCTCGGCAGCCGCTACATGCCCGATTTTAAACAGCCCAACGCCACCTTCGACAGCCGTGGCTTCCTCTGGTTTGCCAGCGCCGCCGTCGCCCTGACCTTAGGTCTAGAACGCCTCACCCAAGGTCCTGGTAACCTGTACGCATGGGCCATCATTGTGGCCAGCATCGGCCTCTTATGGGGCTATCGCCGCCACGCCCAAAAACGCCCGCTGGCCCTCTTCCCCCTCCACCTCTTTCAGGTGCGTACCTATCGCATTGGCCTCTATGGCAATCTGGCCGCCCGCTTAGGCATCAGCGCACTGCCCTTCCTCTTGCCGCTCTTTTTACAGGTTGCCTCAGGCTACACCCCCTCCCAATCTGGCTGGCTACTGGTGCCCATGGCGGTGGCAGGCATTTTGATGAAGCCGTGGATTAAAAAACTCATGTATGCCTATGGCTATCGCCACATCCTCATTTTCAACACTTGCCTACTCAGCACCCTCATCATCATCCTCGGCTTCAGCGCCACTATGCTGTCGGTGTGGGGCTTTATCCTGCTGCTGTTCGTTTTAGGCATGGGCAACTCGGTACAGTTTAGCGCCATGAACACCCTCACCCTAGCCAAGCTACGCAGCCATCAAACCAGCAGCGGCAACAGCCTGATGGCGGCGAATCAACAGCTGGCCATCAGCATCGGCATTGCCCTGAGCGCCATGATGCTCAGCCTGTTCCAACAGCTGCCTTGGTTGGCTGATGCTTCCGTAGCACGCGCCTTTCAGGCCACGTTTGTCGCCATTGGCCTAATCACCCTGGCCACCACCTTGATTTTCATCCGACTGCACCCCAAAGACGGTGATGGCTTGGCCAATCGCCGCCGTTAAGGCCCTCAGCCAACCACCGCCTGCGGTGGTTTTTTTATGGAGCTAACCTCATAAGCAGATTTAATAACTGATAGAACAGTTCTGATCTAGGTCATTCCGAACGCATCGCACATACTCAAAATAAACCCTTAACATAAACCCTAAAGGGCACCAGAGAAAAGGAATCATAGATGAGAACGCAGGTAGCCATTATTGGTGCAGGGCCCGCCGGCCTATTGCTGGGCCAGCTCTTAACCAAAGCGGGCATTGACAATGTGATTTTAGAAAGACAAAGCGGTGAATACGTCTTAGGGCGCATCCGTGCCGGCGTATTAGAAAGCGTCACGGTTGATGGTTTAGAGCGCGCGGGCGTGGCCACGCGCTTACACCAAGAAGGCATAGTGCATGAGGGTATTGAGCTGGTTTATCGCGGCCAGCAGCACCGCATCAATTTTAAAGAACTCATTGATCGTTCCGTCATCGTGTATGGCCAAACTGAAGTCACCCGCGACCTCATGGCCGCGCGCCAAGCCAGCGGTGCCCCCATTTATTACGAGGCCGATCACGTAGCGCTGCATGATTTTGACGGGGCTTCACCCTATGTGACGTTTAGTCACCAAGGAGAAGCGCAGCGCCTAGACTGTGATTTTATTGCCGGTTGTGATGGCTTTCATGGCGTGTGTCGGCAAAGCATGCCGGCCAAGATCCAAAAAATATTTGAGCGCGTCTATCCATTTGGCTGGCTCGGCCTTTTGGCCGACACCAAGCCTGTGGCAGAAGAATTGATTTACACCCACCATGAGCGTGGCTTCGCCCTATGCAGCCAACGCTCGGCTCAGCGCAGCCGTTATTATCTACAGGTGCCCTTAACCGAAAAAGTCAGCGACTGGTCGGATGAACGTTTTTGGGACGAGCTTAGCCAACGGCTATACCCTGAAGCCGCTGCTCGTTTAGAAACGGGGCCCAGCATTGAAAAAAGCATTGCGCCCTTACGTAGCTTTGTCGCCGAACCGTTACGCCACGGCCGCCTGTTTCTGGCCGGTGATGCGGCCCACATCGTGCCGCCTACCGGAGCCAAAGGCTTAAACCTGGCCGCCAGCGACGTTTTGTATTTAGCCGATGCCTTCAGCAGCTATTATTTAGAACGCAGCGAACACGGCATTGATGGCTATTCAGCACGCTGCCTCAAACGCATTTGGGGCGGTGAGCGCTTTTCTTGGTGGATGACCACGCTGCTGCATCGCTTTGACGACGACGATGCCTTCACCGAAAAAATGCAGACCGCCGAATTTCAGCAACTGATTCAGTCGGAACACGCCGCCCGCGTTTTGGCCGAAAACTACGTGGGTCTGCCCTATTAAAACCCTAGGCCCACTCACCGATTAAATCCGCACCAAACCAATCGGCCAACTCAGGCCCAGCCAAACCGAGGCTGATGCCCACGGTCAGCTTAGCCCAGGCAGCCTCTAGCGTCAGCGCCCCGCCCGCTTGTGCACCAGCGGCGCTTAAGGCCGAACCTTGGGCGTAAATCGGCGCCACGAGGCCGCGGTTCACCTGGCTGACATTGACCAGCACCCCACCGCCATCGGTATAGGCCTGAATGGCGGCAATAAACTCAGCCGTACTGGGGCCATTGCCGTTGCCATAGCTCAACAAAACGGCAGCCTGAGGTTTTGCCTGCTCTAGACTTGCCCCGATGTAGACGCTGTTTACGCCAGGGGTCAGCACATAGGTCGCCACACTGGCCGCTGTCTGTAGACTCAAGCCCAAATTCAGCGGCCCAAAGCCCGAGGCCCGCGCAGCCGACTCATGCAGCCGCCAGCGCCCATTTTGATACCTGCCTAAGGCTGGCTGACTTGGACTGGTGAAGGCATGAACATCCACGGCATCGGTTTTTTTCACTGCCGCGCCCGACAGCAAGAAGCCGTCAAACACTAATGCCACGCCATTCAACTCAGGCAAGACCATCGCCGCCAAGGCTTGCCGCAGGTTACCCGGCGCATCGCTCGCCTCGGCCAATAAAGGCTTTTGTGAGCCGGTTAACACCACAGACTTGTCCGCGCCGGCCAAAGCAAACGCCAACATCGACGCCGTATAGGCCATGGTGTCGGTGCCGTGAATCACCAAGAAGCCCGCATAGTCATGCCAATGCTGCTGAATTTTGGCCAGCAACGCCGCCATGTCGGCCAGCGTGATGGCGGAAGAATCAATCAGAGGATCAAACGCATAAAAATCAATGGGCAGGCCTTCACCATATTCGGCTAAAGCCTGACGTACTGTCTCTAAGTTGGGCACTAGGCCCGCGGCACTGGCGACCATGCCGATGGTGCCGCCACAATACAATACAAGATAACGCTCAGAGGAATGTTGCATCGTCCATCCTTTAAAATACGCAATGTGCGAGCCGATGGTAGAGAAAAGAAAGCGTTGTGTCTATGCCTTGGGCTTGTTAAAATGTGCGCTCTGGCTTAGGACACCGTCCTTGTGCTGGTTCTTTTTCATCATCTAGGCACTGGATTCATCTGGTGGCTTAAGCTGAGGACCTTATGCTTTATCTATGGCTAATCGCCTATGTGGCCGCCGTTCTGTTGGCCAACGTCTTTTTAGACACTTTTATTCCCCTGCCGTGGTTTGGCTTATTGAGCCTAGGCACCGTCTTTTTTGCCGCCGTGTTTACCTTACGCGATCGCCTCCATCAATATGGCCTACGCCCAGTTTTGATCGCCATCGCGCTGGCACTGCTGGTCAACACGGCTTACAGCCATTATTTTGCTACGCCCACTCGATTTCTGATTGCCTCGTTTGCCGCCATCCTCATTGGCGAGATCGCCGCCACGATGGCATTTCAAAAGCTCAAAAATCGTACTTGGGCCATTAAAGCCTTGTGCAGCAACGCCGTAGGCGTGCCTTTAGACAGTACAGCCTTTACGCTTTTGGCCTTTGCCGGCGTGCTTGCCCCCAACATCATGGTGCAGATCGTGTTTGCCGACGTGGTCGCCAAATTCAGCATTGCCGCTCTATTGGTCTGGCAACCCCGCCGCCGAGCCGCTTCTTTATTACATAAATTCAAGAAAGCCTAATATGACCCCCACCGACCATACCTTTCTACCCAATGGGCCGAACGACTATTATTCGCCCCACCACGGCCAGCCCTTAAAAACCATTGCCAACCCGAACATTCACATGCTGAGTGAACAAACCCATATCGTGACTCTGCCCGAACTCTGCCCCGCCAGCCACAACCCCGGCCCTGGCTCCACCATGAGCATCCGCTATCAGGCCAACGACCGATTTTTAGAACTGTTTGCCCTAGAAGCCTATTTTAAAGGCTATATCGGCCACTCCATCGTACGCGACATCGAATACCTCACTCAAGAAGTGGCCAAAGACTGTGCCCAAGCGCTAGGCTTGAGCGTTACCGTCACCGCCCACATTCATCTGGCTGGGCTGGCACAGCAGCAAATCCTCACCACCACCGCGCCTAAGCCCTAATCTGTGATGCAGGCAAACAAAAAGGCAGAGCCAAGCTCTGCCTTTAATTGCGATCGATATATTTAAGTCTGACACACTAAGCAAGCATAAAACGGCCGACCATTGAGCGTCGTTTTACTGATCATGGCGCCACACCGTTCGCACGGCTCGCCGCCACGATGAAACACCTTAAAACGAAACAGCGCCCCATGATGGCGGCTTTCATCCACCGTCCCCCTGGTTGCATAGGATAAACGCGGCACTGATAACAGTGCCTCGGCCAATGCTTGCAACCCTTCAGGCACTAAATCTTGCGGCCGATGCGTGGGCGCCAACTCGGCCGCCCACAAAATCTCAGCGCGTAAATAATTGCCCAAACCGGCTAAAAAGCCTTGATTCAACAATAGGCCACCCAGCTGACGTCGACAGAATTGCGGACTCAATAATCGTTCGATTACCGTGGCCACGTTAAGGCCCATGTCTAACACATCAGGACCGAGCCGCTGTAAAAAGGGGTTCTGGCGGATTTCTTCACTTGGCCCAACGGTGATGTCCGAAGCGCTGTAGAGCAAGATGGCCTGCTGCGCCGTTTCCAAAACCACCCGTAAATCTCGCTTGGTGTCAGGGCGCACGCCCGCAGCCACAACCTGCCACACGCCGTACAGCTGATTGTGGCTATACATACTTAAATGATTGCTAAAGTGGATGAGTAAGGCCTTGCCTCTGGGCTCAATGGCCACGATGCGCTCACCCGTTAGCGCTGCTTCATAGTGCTTTAGCTGATCAAAGGCAAACCATACCGTCACCAACGGCTGCTGCAACACCGCCGCCGCCAAGGCATCGGCAGCACGACGAATCTCTGGCCCTTCCGGCATGACAAGGTCTCCTGATGCCCACGCTCATTAAACCGCTATATTAACATGATGTGGTTTAAACCATCGCGGCCCAAATCAACCATGGTTTATTGTATCGTTCTCTCTACTCTTTTTACGCCTACAGCGTAGATCCTTAAACGTAGGGTGGGTCGTGACCCACGCGGGTTTTAAATGGGGGCACCTGAGTACGTTAGGAATGGTGGGTAGGCTACGCTTTACCCACCCTACGCGACGATCAATAATCCATAGTTTATCGTATCGTTCCCTATGCTTTTTTTTACGTCTACAGCGTAGGCCCTTAAGCGTAGGGTGGGTCGTGACCCACGCGGGTTTTAAATGAGGGTACCTGAGCACGTTAGGAATGGTGGGTAGGCTACGCTTTACCCACCCTACGCGACGGTAAATAATCCAGGGTTTATCGTATCGTTCCCTATGCTTTTTTTTACGTCTACAGCGTAGACCCTTAAGCGTAGGGTGGGTCGTGACCCACGCGGGTTTTAAATGGGGGCACCTGAGTACGTTAGGAGTGGTGGGTAAGCTACGCTTTACCCACCCTACGCGACGGTAAATAATCCAGGGTTTATCGTTGGTATGGTGGGCACGCTGCGCTTTGCCCACCATACCAGTGGCCAACAAACCATCCAGTCTTGGCCCCTACGGATAAAATCACGCCCAGGCCTTGCCTAAAAGACCTATTTTCCTTATACTCTCGGCCTATAGAAGGGTGGCCGAGTGGTTGAAGGCGCACGCCTGGAAAGCGTGTATACGTTTATAGCGTATCGAGGGTTCGAATCCCTTTCCTTCTGCCAGAATCAAAAAAAACGCCAGAGCATACCTTGCTCTGGCGTTTTTTAATGCCTACCCCAACCACTTAGCCAGCTTAAGGCCACAAAAAAGACCCACCTTTCTGGAGTGGGCCTAAAACCAAGACCAAATGGCCGTTGATGCCTTTACTTATAGTTAATCCGGTAAATCAGGCTGGCGTTAAAGGGACCGACCTTGACGTCTCGTCCTGGAATTTTGCTCAGTTTCGCCTCAAACGTTTTATCGGCGAAGCTGTTGCCAGAGAACGTGGCAAATGGATAATACTTACCAAAATCCACCCGCTTACCTTGATCATAAATCCCGATCTGTAAACCGTTATTTAAATCTAAATATTGATTATTCACCGTGCCTATTTTAGGGTCTAGGCGCAAATCGATACTAAACGTATCTGCGCAGCCACGCCGTACCGCCCTGAGCGTAAAATTACGCTTCAATTCGCTGCTGTTGCTGAAACTGCCCAGCTGTTGTGAACCAAAATCGACGTCTTGATTTTCGGGCAGCACCGACACGTCGGCGCCACAGGCCAAAAATTTAATATTACGCAAATTGGTTAAGTCATAGCGCAAGTTAGTGCCCTGTACCGAGTTCACGCCCAATACCCCGTCAAACTGAAACACTTGGAACACGTTTGGCCCAGTATAGTTACCTGAAATAGGTCGCTCAATATTATTCGGCAGAATCGTGGTTTTTAAGTACAGCCGAAAAGCCACCGGTACATTAATCCAGGTCGGGCCCTGAGACGCGATGCGATATACGGTATAGCCAGTATCAAAGCGAGCCGATGGATTGTCTAAATCCCGCTGCACAGGGCTGATAACCTCTAGACCGAATGCCAAGCCAGAAGCAGGGTCTAGGTTAGGGCCGCGTGGGTTAAAGTAAAAATAAACGTTTTCATACACCACGTTGTTCTGCACCCGACCACAGTGAGCCGTCACATTAATCACTTCAGATTCCCACACTTTTGTGCCAATGGGCGTATCAGCTGGAATCGCCAAAGGCGTAATGGCAATTTGTTCCAGCGCATTTTGGGCACCTGACGTGGCCCCATTTTTATAACAGTCTAGCGCCCAAGCGGCAGGGGAAAAACCGAATAAAAGCGCCAGTAACAGAAGGCCATATTGTTTTAAATAATGCATCATGTTCTTTCCTATTTAGGCATCAACAATTGACAGGGGGCTTGCCCACAATCATAAGTAAGCGGCCGCGCACCACCAAAATCATCCATATAGCGCAAATGAATATTTGGATTCAGGCTCATACTGGGCGCGGTATAGGTTGCGGATGAATAAGGTTTCACCACCAACTCTGAAAAATCAGTAAATGAATCGTCTTCGGCTTCTCCCAGCGCCGCAATCACAATGTGATAAGCGGTCGGGTTCTCAAACGTCAGCGTTGATCCTGCCGCCCGAATGACCATTTGCGCTTGCCAAGGCATTTTGGCTGGTTTAGGCATGCCTTTAGGACGATAAAACAGCTTTAAACGCGATTGAAACGCGATTTGCAACACATTGTCTTTATCACTCTTGGGCGGCACTTCCAGCACGTTAAAATAAAATAGCGATTCTCTGTCTTGAGCTAAATCCTGCGCTTGACCCACCATGGCCACCTGCAGCAGCGTTTTGGCATTGGGTTCAATACGCTGTAGCGGCGGTAGCGCCAATAATGGCCCATTCATTTTTTCTCCATCCTCAGTTTCAACCCAAGACTGGAGTAAATAAGGCTTATTTTGACTGTTGATGGCCATAATGCTCACGCCGCGCTCATCGCCTTCAAGAATCAAGCGAGTGCGGTCTAAGTTGACCGAAGCGGTGGCCGGCAAAATGGCTAGCCACGCCAGCAAGGCGCCCAATACCAAAAATAGTTTACTCATGCCCATGCCTGACTGCTGATCTGTAGCCTTACCATACGCCATCCTATAAATAACTTAATCTAACATTAACAATCGCGCTGTACGCCCCTGCTTTAAGCCCCGCAGCGGTCGACTCAAGATCGGCATAGAACGACAGCGTATTCTGGCCTGGGTTCAGTACATAAGCTTTATTCGGCTCATTCACATTCAACGATCGGCCTGCCTCATCACTAAAATGCACGCCCACGCCTGCTGCATCACCGTAAACCTTCAACAGCTTTTGATTATGCACGTCTGGCTCACCGACTAGCGTCAGCACCACAGCCGACTGCCCGTTTAAATACCAATCGGTATTCACGCCCTGAGCCTGAGTGGCCAACGCCTGGATGCGCTGTTTTTCCGGTATCTGGTCGTAAGCACCAATCAGGCAGCCGCTGAAATGTAATTGAAACGGCACCTTAGCGCTGCGTTTACCCACTTTCATCATGTCTTTCGCACTGACGGGGGCCAGCTCCACGCTTTGAGTGGGCGTCTGCATGCGCATGCTACAGGTACTGCCCAACAGCACGCCTTGGATGCGAATTTCACCCATGGTGCCCACAATCACATCATTGGGTAGAGAGGCGGCACTGGTCAAACCAGCCCACAATAAACCAGCGAACACACAGCATAATTTACGCATAGTCATTCCTTATTAATCGGTCTAATTGGTTTGGTCGTCATCGACCTTAGCCACACACTGCTCGCTACCATCGCACACGAACTTAAGCTCAGGATGGCCGCCATAGTCATTGATGTAGCTGAGGACAAATGAGCTTGGTGCTGCACTGCGTAACTGAATCTGTTCAGTAGAGAACGGCGCCATCATCGTGCCAGAGAACCCTGCCAATTCTTTCCCGCCCCGAGCGCGATAATCGCTGGCCAAACCGGTCATGACAATATGAAAAGCGGTAGGGTTTTCAACCGTCAGCTGATTGCCTGACTTTTTAAACGTCACTCGCTGCTGCCAAACCACGCTTTTATCCAGCACAATGCTTTGAGGACGGTAAAACAGCTTCACCTTTGTGTGTAAAGCCAATTGCAACACGTTGGGCTGATCGCTTTTAGGCGGGATTTCCCGAACGTTAAAGTAAAATAGGCTCTCACGATCCTGTGGTAATGCATTCACTTCAGGCGTAGCGGTCACGCGCACCACGCTTTTACTGCCTGGCTCTAAGCGCTGTAGCGGCGGTAAAGCCACTAAAGGCGCCGTGATTTTTTGGCCCTGAGCATTCTCAAGCCATGACTGAGCCAGAAACGGCAATTCTTTATTGTCATTACTTAAATTGAGGCTCACCGACTTCATGTCGCCTTCGTAAATCACGCGGGTACGGTCAATCGTCACGGCGGCTTGCGCCCACTGTGGTAAGGTTAAGAGCAGAAGCGCAGAAGCGCCTAAATATTGCCAAATTTTTTGCATTTTTATTCCTCGGTCAGTTACTGACAGGTTAAGGTAGTGTTAGTAAAGGTCACAGACGCCACTGGCACCGTAATTTGACACTGTTGCTCGCCAGCCCACACCACATTAAGCTGCTCGCCCTCTTCCACCCCAGACAAATAAGCCAACCCAGCCTCGCCCACAATGGCAATGTTTCGACCGCCTTCATTCGTCACCACGGCACCAAATGGAGGAACGGTTTGCCCATCATTCAGCTGAACCGTGGCCAGTAATTTTTGCCCTTTGACGACGGCCATTTTGCGATAGCCAATGGCGCCCTCGGTCAACGTGCCTTCGACTACTGCGCCGGGTGCATCCACATCATCAGCCAGACGGTTAATGTCCACTTGGGTGACGCTGTCGGTGTAGCTGACGATGTTTGGGATCACCGCTTTGCCGAACATATTGGTTCGAACGCTGCTGTTACTGATGGGCACGCCGCTGACCTTACCTGTATCGACTAAAACGCGGGTACCGCCGTTGACGCCACTGGGGTGCAGCGCAACGCCTTTTAAAGTAGCGGTAATGCCGCCACGAATTTCTAGGCCCACGCTTTGGTAACCCTTATCTTGCCAATCGGCATTCAAACCAATCGTGGCCAAACTGGTGTCACGGTTATAATAAGCACGTACATTAGGATTGTTGTCTGAGTTCACGCCCGCAGCCAACTGCCATGAGCTATGATCACGACCGCCGCTGAGCGTGGCGCTGTGGTTTAACTTACCATCGTTGCTCTGAAGGCTATAACCCACATTCATACGCTGAGGCGTGTCTAATGGCACCGACAGATTGAGCATGAAGCCTTTAAACGTATCGTCATATTGCTTGGTTTGGTAAGCATTCATGCTGACCGACACGTTTTTAACCCCACCGATGTCAAACAGCTTACTGGCCGACAGACTGATGCGGTCACGGTCGTCATCGTTCCAATAGGTTTGCTTGGTTAAGCTGAGGTAAGCTGTAATGGCTTTTTTACGGTCCATCGGCCAAAAGGTTTTACTGGCGGTTAAGGTATACAGCTCTTTATCGCGTCGAAAAGCATCACGCTCACTGTTATAGGCATCCAAGAATTGCGACACCGTCATAAACTGACGCTGCGAGAAGCGATAGCCGGCAAACGTAATCTGACCATGCAGCTCGTCAAAACGCTTCGCATAGTTCAAACGAAACGAATGGCCGCTGATCGACTCACCGCCTGGCAGCTTGGCTGTCGAACGCGTCACGTCGGCAGATAAAGCCCCCAAAACCTTTAGGTCACGCCCGATGCCCATGGCCACAGCTTGGTAGTCCTGGCTGGCCACAGCGCCGCCAAACAAAGACCAGCTGTTGCTCACCCCCCAAGAAAAATCACCGGTGGCGATCATCGGCCCTTCAATATGGTGATCCATATTCGAAGGACGACCGACCGACACGTTATAGCGCAGCTGCCCAGGCCGAGTCAGATAGGGCACGCTGGCGGTACCAATTTCAAAGGTTTCGATGCGACCATCGTCACCCTCAATCGTGACCTCTAGCTTACCGCGCACCGAACTGTTTAAGTCTTGAATCAAGAACGGACCAGTGGGCACTGTCGTTTTGTAGATCACACGGCCATCTTGGCTGACGGTGACGGTCGAATTACTGGTGGCCACCCCTTGTACCTGAGGAGCATAGCCTTGCAAAGAAGGCGGCAGCATTCGCTCATCGGTCCGGATGTTGGCCCCTAGATAGCGATAGCCATCAAACAGGTCTGATTCTAAATACTGCTCACCTACCGTCAGGCGTGCCGCCATTTTAGGTAGGGCACGATAGGCATAGACTTGGCTCCAGTTAAAATCACGCTCAGAGCTACCATCGTAGCGATAGTCATGCGCCTGATAATCCGCCCGTAAGCGCCAAGGGCCCGCATTAGCGCCCACGGTACCATAGACGCTGAAGTCTCGATTATGATCACTCCCCTCCATCTTGCTGACGCGGGAAGTAAAGTTGTAGTCCACCATCACGCCGGGAATGCCTTCATCCCAAAGCTCTGGCGGCGTCCAATCAGGGTCGTCATACTTCAACCACGCCTGAGGCACGTTGATGTGAATGGCCGCATCATTGAGGTTGCCCGTGATGGTGATGCCTTCAATGTCGCTCAAATCAGCACATTGACCATCTTCCGATACTTTAACTTTGGCGCGCACCTCATCTTTAAGCAACATCCTTGGAATGATGCTTAAAGGTAAGCATGCTTGGCTCTTATTTTTTTCGCCAGCAACCGCACGATATTCAATATTTTGCTGTGGTAATACCCGTTTATTGATGTAGACATCCAGCACATAAGTGCCAGGCATCACATAGCCCGCCTCAGAGAAGCGCGTTAAGTCGATGTCGCTACGCTCATCCACATCCAGAATGTCGGTATTGAACTCTACGGCATGAGCATAGGGCACACCGAGGCCCATCGCCACACAGGCTGAAAGCACTTTCATTCGAGGAGAAAAATAAGCCATGTCCAAAAAACCTATCGTTAATTGTAAGTGAGTAAAATAAAACTAAGCTTTAGAAATATGAAACAACGAACTGTAGCGTGGTGGCAAAGCTACCGGCGCGAACACGGTTTTGATCAACCTGTAGTTCGGTAAAAAATCGCAGCGTATTGTCGCCTTCTACGATTTCATAATCACTCAATGTTTTGCCTAAGCTGATTTTTTGTAATTGACTATTTAATATAAACAGTCTGATGCCTCGAGCATCTCCTTTTAAACCTAGCTGATCAGCATATTGCGCATCAGGTTCGCCATAAAAGGCAATTTGTGCGCGCGAAAATGCTGGTTTATTTTTATTGCTTAACTCGCAATCTACTAATTTAATTTGCACCAATCGTCTAGGCTGTACTCCCTGAGCGGGGTTAATGGTGCCTAAATCAATCAGCTGATTACGACTGTTTGTATCCAAACCACACGGCACAATCACGATTTCACCGCCAAAATCCACTTTGCCTTTACCCATATTTTGGGCGAAAGTAAAAGACATCGACGCGGCTATGACTAGGCCAAATAAAACCCTTATTTTGGTGCGCATGAAGCCCTCCCAAAAAGCGCGGTACGACAACGCCATACCGCGCCTGATAAACACTATGGTTACTTGTACTCTAAAGAGAAAGTAGAAACGGCGGTAAAGTTACCTGGGGTTACGTCGCTTGCTGCATCAGAACCTTGCAATTGAGCAAAGAAACGCAATACGTTACCGTTACCTTCTTGTAGGGTTTTGAACGCTTCAGCTTGGCCCAATTTAACCAATTGGTTAGCAGAGTTAGTCAAACGAATACCGGCGCCTTTAGCAGAACCATTGATGGCCAACAAGTCAGTATTGGTGTCTGGTGCGCCGTCAAAAGTGATGGCAACGGTTTTAAGGGTTTCAGTGCTGCACTCTTTTAACTCAATGTTAATTGGGTTTTGAGTATTAGCAATTTTGCCTTTGTTTAATTCTTTATTGCTTACTTGGCCCATTTCGATGGTTTGGTTTGCATTTTGGTAGTCCAAAGTACAAGGTGCATCAATGATTTCACCTTTAAAATTAATGGTGCCTGAACCTTGACCGGCAGCAAACGTTACGGTAGCAAAACCTGAAGCCAACAAAAGCGCAACTAACTTATTGAATTTCATAATCATTCCTTAAATTTAACAAATAAAAAAATACTGCTTTCACACACAACATCCAGCAACAACATTCAAAATAATGACACTCAATAACTTTGTAATGCAGCCACTTTGAGATTTCTCTAATCCTATTTTCAATATAAACTTAAAAAAATTTTAATAATTAATTAAAAATAAGACTAATGCTTAAACACACGTGCTTTCAATGGCTAGACGCCCTGAATAAAGATCCCTTTAGCCGCCAGCACCTGCTTGATTTCGTAAATCGACTTATCCCCAATAGAAGGCAAAGCCCTTAATTCTGACTCGGACAGCGCAGCAAGTTCTTGAACCTGATAAATGTTTGAGCGACGCAAAGCACATTTAGCACGACCGGAAATCGCCAAATCACCAATGCTTTGCTGTAAAAAAACCTGAACCCCTGGATCTTTTTGCTCAACTATTTTGGGAAATGGTTGCCACTCACGGTCCTCAAGCGCCATTTGCCACACGCTGCCATCTTCACGCAAAGCCACGATTGAAGAATCAATCCCCACAATAGAGACAATTTTAGCCACCACCCACTCCCAGAAACGAGTATCCATTTACCCGTAAAACAATCCATACTTACACCTTAAGATCATATTATATTATTTTACGTAAACCCATTTGTCATATATAAATCGTATAAAGAAAACCACACAAACATCGGGCAATCAGCGTTTTATGACTACCGCCCCATGACATGGTGATTGATGTAGAGCATTCTAATCGCAATAATGGTTAAGTAATGTTAAATAACTAATAATTTATGTAAAATTTCATTATTTTTAGTTAATTTAATAAAAATTTTAGCAAAATAATAAATAAACATAAATAATAATAAATTAAAAATCCCATGAGAATACAAGCCAGCTGATTGATTTTAAATAATATAATACAAAAGCCATCAAGCAGAACATCACCAAACACAGTGTTAATAAAAAACTTCTATTGTTAATTTATACTAATTAAAAAATAACTATTGAACCAACAATAAAAACATCACAACAACTTTTTAGCGCATTATCTGGCCTCAAAACACATTAGGACAGCTCAGCTCAAAACCCAAAAATAAGCTGCCTAAGCAAGCCGTAACGGTAGAAGAAACAAGATACCTAGGCCCAAAACCAAGCCAATCAACTACACTCAAATCAGGTGTCTAATAACCCACAGTAAACAAGCCCCATACATCACAAAAATCAATCAGCGTCGACAGCACAAATCAACGGCCTGAGATTAAAATGTACCAAATATGATTCAATTCAGAAGCCCCCTCATAGGCATCCACTTTTGGTACCGTCACATATCGTTAAAATACCGTTATCCAAGGCTTTAATTGGCCTAAAGACCTATATTAGAAACGTCTATTGATTAAAATCACGCCTGACAATCGCCCCTAAAACACGGTTAAACCTCGCCTAAAAATCGAAAAACACCCAATCTGAGCGAAATAATGGGTATACTAAATGGGTGACCAATCATTAACCAACTGAGCCATGGCGCTTGAACCACACACTGCGCTTAGCCTAAAACAAGCCTTGGTCGTCGCCCAGATGAATCTAAATAGCCTGATTTAGATTTTTTTAGCGCTTATTAACCTACCTTACGGTAGTTAGTTTTACGTTTAAAAATATGGCGGCTGATGGAAACCGGTTGGTTGATCAACTTAAAATAGGAACAGAACATGATCAAAAACAAATACACCATGACCCACTTATTGGCTTTGAGCGCCCTAATGGCGATGTCGCTCACCCATGCAGCCCCGGCCCAAAGAACGTCGGTAAAACACATCCAACAAGGGCCCATCCAAGGCCTTGTGCAGGATGAAATGCAACAGTATAAAGGCATTCCCTATGCCCAGCCGCCGCTAGCCGACTTACGTTGGCAGCCCCCACTGCCGGCCAAGTCTTGGTCGGACACCCGAAGTGCTGATGCCTTTGCGCCCACCTGCGCCACGCGCATTAGCCTCGGCGGCTTTAGCGCCACCAGCGAAAGTGAGGATTGCCTCTATCTTAATGTGTACACACCTCAAACCAGCAAGGCCAACGACAAACGCCCAGTGATGGTGGTGATCCCAGGCGGTGGCTTGATGACGGGCTCTGGCAACGACTATGATCCGAGCTATTTCATCGATCAAGACTTGATCGTGGTGTCGCTCAACTATCGCGTGGGGGTGTTCGGCTTTTTCTCCCACCCCGCCCTCAATTCAGAAGGCCATCCCGCCATTAACTACGGCATCATAGACCAACAGGCCGCGCTACGCTGGGTGAAAGACAATATCACTCAGTTTGGCGGCGACCCGAATAACGTCACCCTTTATGGCGAATCCGCCGGTGGCCAATCGGTTTTAACCCACCTTGCGGCGCCAGCCTCCGCCGGCCTATTTCACCAAGGCATTGTCTCTAGTGGCGCCTATTCTCTCACCCAGCGCACGGTGGCGGCGCACAATTTAGCTGGTGAGCAACTGGCCAAAAACTTAGGCTGCGAAGACACTAATCCGGGTAAAGTGGCCGCCTGTTTACGCAGCCAAAGCACCACCACGCTGTTAGATCAAAACCTAGCTCTAACGCCTAGTTTGGGCCTAAACTCAGACACCCCAACCATCGACGGCACGATTTTACCTGCCTCATTTAAAACCGCATTTAGCAGCGGTCAGTACAACCAAGTACCCGTCATTAACGGTTTTAATGCCGACGAGGGCAGCTTTTTTGTGGGCATGATGGCGCTGGAGATGGATCAACCGATTAATATGGCCAGCTTTGCGCAAAAACTCCCCATGTACTTAAGCGCGACAAAAACCCGCCAAGTCTTAGATGTCCTCAAAACCCGCCCCAGCAGCGGCAATGTGGGCCAGGACTTTGCCGATGTTTTTGGGCGCGCCCGCTTTATTTGCACCATGCCCACCACCAACGCCCTATTAGCGCAGCACGTACCCGTCTACGGCTATGAGTTTGCCGACGAGCAATCCTCCACCATGATTCCGGACACCACCTTTCGCTATGGCGCTGCCCACATCAACGACTTGCAATATGTGTTTAAAGATTTCCGTGGTGACAGCGGCCTATTGCGCCCACTCACGACTCCACAAAAACAGCTGTCCCATGCGATGGTGACCTATTTCAGTAACTTTGCCAAAACCGGCTCACCCAATAGCGCAGGCCTACCTCAATGGCAAGCGTACTCAGCCAAAACCGATGCCTTTATGCGCCTGCACCCAAGCCCTGAGGGCTTCGGCATGGTAGCGGCAATGACCGAGCGCTACGGCTGTGCGCCTTACCAAACAATGGATTAGGCCACGATCCAGCCACAAAAAAGCCTCGCTTAACGCGAGGCTTTTTCATCATCGAGCCAGGCTAGGGAACCGACAAGCGTTGATCGGTACGTACATGCAATAGCGCAGGCTTACCTTCTTTTTCAATGGCGTCAAAAGCCAAACGTACGGCCTCTTCAATTTGATCGTCCGAATCAATTTTTACGCCAAACCCACCGTGAGCCTTAATCAAAGCGGCAAAATCAGGATTGTGCAATTGCGTGCCCGATACGCGATCAGGAAAATGCTGCTCTTGATGGTCGCGAATGGTGCCATACTGCTGGTTGTCCATCAAAATGATCAATACGGGCGCACCGTAACGAACTGCGGTCGAGAGTTCGGCATCGTTCATCATGAACTCACCGTCGCCTGTCACCACCACGGCCTGGCGCTTAGGCGCGGCCAATGCCGCGACAATACCGGCTGGCAAGGCGTAGCCCATGGCGCCGTTGCGGGTGCTGAGCTGACTAGGGAATACATTCGTGGGTAAATAACGCTGCGCCCACAGGCAATGGTTACCGGCGCCAAAGCTGTACACCGCATCCTTGGGCAAACGCGTGAGCACCTCAGCCAAGACGGCACTCATGTGGGCCGTACCAGCGGCCGTTTCAGGCAGAGCATTCGCCGCAGGCAAACGGGCGTCTGCCTGCTGAATCTGATGCCCTTGGGCGCACCAAGCAGCACGCGCAGCAGAAGGCGCCAGTCGGACATTGCTGATGGCCTGGGCAAAGGCTTTAGGGCTGGCCAATACATGCTGGGTGACGGCGCCGCTTCTGCCTCGTAAACTGGTGTCGATATTGACCAAATAATTCACCTGCTGCCACGATTGGCGGGCACGGAATCCTTCAGTCGCCACATCAGTGGGCACAGCCCCTATCGACACCACTACATCAGCGGCTTCAAACATGGCCACGGCGCCATCGCTGCGGCCATAGCCCAAATAACCCGCATGGCTAGGCGAATGAAACGGCACCCTATCGGCCGCACGCCAATCATGCAAGACTGGAATCTGATTGGTTTCGGCAAAGGCCGTGATTTGCGCACAAGCGCGTTCATCCCAGCGTTGGCCGCCTATAAACAATAGCGGCTTTTCAGCACCTGCTAAGGCAGTTTCAATCTGAGCTAAATCAGCCGCCGATACGCCGCCTTCAGCCACGGGAATCACCGGATGTAGCGCACCCGTAAACGGCAGTTTGATCACGTCTTCAGGTAGGCCCACCACGACCGGGCCAGGGCGGCCCTCTTGGGCGGCAAAGAAGGCTTCGGCCACGATTTCTGATGCTCTTTCGGGTTCATCCAACACCAGCACCCGTTTGCACTGGGTACCAAACCAAGCGTGTGGATCAAATTCTTGAAACGACTCACGGCCACGGTCGGCGATGGGAATGAGGCCCACAAACAGCACCAGAGGCACACCATCTTGCCAAGCTGTGTGAATGCCTGTAAACGCTTGTGCAGCCCCAGGGCCACGCGTGACCATGGCCACACCCGGCTTGCCGGTAAACTTACCGTGGGCATCGGCCATATAGGCTGCTGCCGCTTCATGACGGGTCACCACCACGTCAATACTGGGCACGTCATACAGCCCATCCAGCAAGGCCAAATAGCTCTCACCCGGTACTACATAAGCCCGATCTACACCGTGTAGGGCCAAACTGTCGGCAATGGCTTTGCCTGCGTGTCGTAACTGCGTCATGTCTTTCTCCTGTTCTCTTGAAACGCCTAGACCTAAGCTAGGCGATGCCCGCATCAGTCCCGCCTCTGTCCGCGACTGATGCCCTCTGGTGGAGCCTCTACTGGGCGGGCGTCTTTGTCTTTAAGCGGGGGTTACGGCCGCGGTCACCATAATCTCCACCAGCAGCGTGTCTAAAGCTAAAGCACCTTGTACACACGCACGCGCTGGCGGGTTAATCGAGCCCACCCATTCATCCCAAACCTCATTCATGGCGGCAAAATCAGCCATGTCACGTAGCCAAATAGTGGCGCTGAGCAACTGTGTTTTGTCGCTGCCGGCGGCGGCCAATAAGGTCTCAATTTTGGCTAAGGTTTCACGGGTTTGGGTGGCCACGTCAGATTCCGGGTGGCCTACTTGACCTGACAAATACACCACGTTTTGATGCACGACGGCTTGGCTCATGCGTGGGCCGATGTCAATTTTTTGAATGCTCATTGTACGTCCTTTGTTTATTAAGTATGAATACTGCGTGATTGATTCAGATTAAAAGCGCGTGGCGCGAAACGGCTGTGGGTCCACCATAGTGGGTTCGCCCGCCATCATTTGCCCCAAAAGTCGCCCGGTCGCAGGCCCCAGCGTAAAGCCTTGATGGCCATGTCCAAAAGCCAGCCACAGGCCCTGATGATTCGGTGCGGGGCCAATAATCGGCTTCATGTCTGGTAGACAAGGGCGGGCGCCAAACCAAGGCTCATCCTGCTGCCAATCGGTTAGGGGCAAGACGGTTTTGGCGACGGCCTCATTGGCGGCCAGCTGCTCAAAACGAGCTGGCCCGGTTAAGGTGGTCATTTCCGCTCCAGTGGTCATACGGATCCCCTGCTGCATGGGGCTCAACACAAACCCTTTATCCATGTCCACCACGCTGTGGCGTAAAGACTTACCGGCCGCTAAGCCGTAGTGCATGTGGTAGCCACGCATCGGGAATAAGGGAAAGCGATAGCCCAAGGGGGCTAATAACGCCGCGCTCCAAGGCCCTGCTGCCACCACCACTTTGGCACCATTCACCTCCCCCGCATCGGTGCCTACCTGCCAACCAGACGCTGTGGGTTCAATCGCGGTTACCTTCGCCACTTTAAGCTGACCTTGCTGGGCCACAAAGTGATCGGCATAGGCAGCCACCAAGGCGCCGGGATTCACCACCTGCCAAGAATTCAGCCAGTGAATGGCGCCGCAAAACAGCTCGGCGGCCAAATCAGGCTCTAGCGCCTGTAGCTGCGCCTGATCCAAAACCTGATAGCGTACGCCATGTGCCAAGGCTAGATCTTCGGCCACGGCAATCTGCGCCTCTAGGCCCGCTGCATCTCGATGCAGCTGCAACCAGCCCACCTGTCGTACCAAACCTTCAGCCGATGCGCCCGCCGCGGCCATCATATGGCCATGCTCTTCGGTACAGTGTTCGATTAAGGTCGCCCACTCTTTGGCAATCGCCGCCACCCTAGCTGGGGTTGAATGCCGCCAATACTGTAGCAAAGGCCCAGCGTAGGCGCTTAAGCCCGCTAAGCGATAGCGGATGTCCAAACGCTTATTCGGCAAAACAGCCATGACTTCGGTCAGCTTACGGGGAAACGGATGCGGCCAGATGGCTTCGCGCTGAATCAGCCCAGCGTTCCCGTAAGAGGTTTCTTGACCCGGCCCTTTAGCATCGATGAGCGTCACTTGATGGCCTCGCTGCTGTAAATGCCACGCCACACCGACCCCAACCATACCGGCCCCAATCACGATGATTTGCTCACCCATTACATCCCTCTCTGTTATTCATTGATGTTTGACAGGCTCAAACTGTTTCATGAAACGCCTGCACGCGCAACTGCTTAAACCCGACTTTTATGGGTACGACCCTTAGTCAGAGCAGGCTTTGGCTCACCCGCGGCGCCAGCAGGCCCAAAGACCTGACCGGTAAACGTCTTATACAGCGCGCAAATCATCACAAACAGGCCCAAGACGCCTAGAATCGGATACAGCACGCCCACTAGTTGACTAAACGGCACCATCGATGCAAACAGAGCCAAAACCACGGTCACGCTGACAATGCGTTTAAAGCCAGCGGTGCCAGAAGGGTAAAAGCGCACGGCCAAACCATAAAGATTGGACACCGCAGTGGTGTACACTGCGATCAATAAAATAAAGCTAAACAAGAGACCGGCGGTATAGCTAAGTTGGCGCGCCAACTCTAAAAATGGAATTTCGTACTGGGCCACTTGGGCCAAATCAGAAAACAGCGCCATTGAAATGAATATGATGCACACGCCTAGGGCAATACCGCCCCAAATGCCACCTTGGCGCACGATCCAAACGTTTTTTTCCTTGTGACCGATAGCGGCAAAGATAGACGTACCGGTAATGACGTTGTAAGACACATAAATAATCGCCGACAGCCACCAGAATGACGTGGCTTTTTCAGGCTTAACCGTTTCGATGACGGTGCTGACCTGGGCCAGTTGATCATAATTTTTACTAATGGTGATCACCGACACCAAAATCACGCCCACAATCATGATCGGCGACAGCACGCCTAAAGCACGTAGCGCAGATGAGAAGCCTAAATACACGGTGGCAAACGTCGCTACCGCAATTAAAAGCTTACCAACAATGGGCGACCAGCCGTAATATTGGTGCATGGCGGCACCACCGCCCGAAATCATGATGCTGACAAAACCAAACATGAAAAACAACAGCACGTAATCGGCAATAAAACCAATTTTGGGGCCGCATAAATAATTCATCACCACCTTATGGCTACTGGTTTGAAGGCGATGACCCAGCTCCATAAAGACGGTGCCATACCAGGCTAAAAACAGCATGACCACCACGGCGCCTAAGAGCCCGACGTAGCCATAACTCACAAAAAACTGTAAGACTTCTTGACCACTGGCGTAGCCAGCACCAATCACCGCACCAATGTATACGCCCGCATTCGTCATGACTTTGCTAAGGCTGCTAAATTTCTGCATGATTTATCATCCTCTATTATCTCGTTATGTAGCTTACTTTTGTATTCGCCCATTCATAGGTGTGGGCATTTGAGTATTCAGACTAACCAATAAAATTTAATAAACCAAACGATAATATTTAATAATGAATATTAGCTTAAGTAATACATCAACCAGAGCGCCTC
>JAGNTR010000120.1 GCA_017987415.1 Neisseriaceae bacterium | reverse complement strand
GTGGCCAAGCAAACCGGCATCACCATCTTATTGGTGGGCCACGTCACCAAAGATGGCGCGATTGCGGGGCCGCGGGTGTTGGAGCATATTGTCGACACGGTTTTGTATTTTGAAGGCGATGCGCATTCTAATTACCGCATGATTCGGGCGATTAAAAACCGTTTCGGCGCCGCCAACGAGCTAGGCGTATTTGCCATGACCGATAAAGGCCTTAAAGGCGTCAGCAATCCTTCAGCGATTTTCCTGTCGTCGTATCGGGATGACGTGCCTGGCTCATGCGTGTTGGTGACCCAAGAAGGCTCGCGTCCGCTCTTGGTTGAAATTCAGGCCTTGGTAGATGATGCTCATGGATTTACCCCTAAGCGCTTGACCGTAGGCTTGGAACAAAATCGCCTCGCCATGCTGTTGGCGGTGTTTAATCGTCACGCCGGCGTGGCCTGCTTTGACCAAGACGTGTTTTTGAATGCCGTGGGTGGGGTGAAGATTATGGAGCCCGCCGCTGACTTAGCGGTGATTTTGGCCATGTTCTCTAGCTTTAGAAACAAGCCATTGCCAGAAAAGCTGGTGGTGTTTGGTGAAGTGGGGCTGTCGGGCGAAGTGCGCCCGGTGACGCGCGGGCAAGAGCGCTTAAAAGAAGCCTCTAAACTGGGCTTTACTCAGGCCATTGTGCCTAAGGCCAATATGCCCAAACAAAACACCGATGAATTTGGTGGGATGAAAATCATTGGGGTACACTCCTTACAAGAAGCCGTTGATGCTTGCCGTCAACATGATTAATCGTGATCAGAAAAGGACCGACAAATGAAGATTGTGCTGGGATTGTTGCTGTTGGTATTGGTCCTAGGAGGCACGCGACGATGGTTTAAGCGTCGCCCACCGTCAGTGGACGCCTCGGTTGAGAGGGTTGAAGTATTGCCGACGGCGCCTGTGAGGGTAGTCCAAGCCACTGAGTCGCTCAATCCTTTGGCGCTGCATACGCCTTTGGGTCAAGAGGGTGAGCCGCTGCTGATCGATTGGATTTGGCAAATTTTGCTGCCCTTAGGGGGACAAAGTGAGTTTGTGGGCGACCATGGTTTTGAGCATCTGCGCATCAGCGAACTGCTCCAAACCGATGCGTGGGCGTTTGGGCGTGATGGCTATCAGCCCAGCGAAGCGCGCGTTTTATTGAAGCAGCATTACGAAGCCTGGCAACGTCAAAAGGGCAGCCACGACTATTGGGCCACGCATTTGCCGCCGATCTTAGCCAAAAACGTTCAGAAATGGCAGCAATTGCTGGGCTTAACCCAGCATGAGGAGCGGCTGTTGGCGTTTGCCATTTTGCTGCACGCCGATTCAGTGCTCAACGATGCCTGTAGCTTCTTAGGCGAATTAAACACCAAGCAGTCGCAGTCGATTTTGGCCTTGCTTATTGGCTGCTCTGAAGTGGAGGTGCGTCAGGCCTTAAGCGCCGAAGGCAAGCTATTTGACACTGGCCTCGTGCGCATTGATCCACATCACGACTATAGCCTACGCAGCAAAATTGACGTCCTGTCGAACCAGTTTGTGGATTTGATGCTGCATCAAGACATTGCCCCCATTGAGCTGCTGAAGCGGCACGTGACCCACGCGCCGCAAACCCGGTTAACCTTGGCAGATTTTCACCACATGGGCGATCTGGTCGGGGTGGTGCAACACCATATTGCCCACGCCTTAGAGACGCACAGCAAGGGCTGTAATGTGTTGATTTACGGCTTGGCTGGAACCGGTAAGACCGAGTTTACGCGAGCGCTGTCGCAGGCGCTGGCGGTGGATTTATTTGAAGTGTCGTGGGCAGACGAAGATGGCGGCCCAGCGGGTCGTGAGGCCAGAATGAGTGCTCTTCGAGCGGCTCAGCACATCTTTGCCGAGCAAAATGTCTTACTGTTGTTTGATGAGATCGAAGACGTGTTCGATCAAGAACAAAAAGACTATGCCTTGAATAAGGCCTGGCTAAACCGCATGCTAGAGCGTAATGCCGTGCCCACGATTTGGATCAGCAACCGGGTCGACGTGATGGATAGGGCGGTGCTGCGGCGCTTTGACGTGGTGGTGGAAATGAAATCGCCCGGCCGACAGCAGCGTACGCGGATGATTGAGGCCGTCACTCAGGGCTTTTTACCGCAGGAAGATGTGGCGCAGTTGGCTCAGCATGAAGCGGTGGTGCCAGCCTTAATTGAGCGCGCGCATAAGGTCACCAAAATTGTGGCGCCACACTTTAATGAGGTGGCGCAGGGCGTGGTGTTTAAACAGCTGGTTAAGGGTACGCTCAAGGCCCAAGGTTATCCAAGCACCTTGGCTAAAAGCAGTCTGTCGCCCTTATACGACCTGACTTGGTTGAATGCCAATCAGGATTTGCGCGCCCTAAGCCAAGGTCTTGCGCTGCAAAAACGGGGCACCTTATGCTTGTATGGCCCACCGGGGACGGGTAAGAGTGCCTACGCCAAATGGTTGGCGGATGAATTGAACATGCCTTTGCTGTATAAGCGCGGCTCTGATTTATTGTCTAAATACGTGGGTGAGAGCGAGCAGCTGATTGCGGCCGCTTTTGAAGAGGCCGAGCGTGAGCAGGCTGTGCTGCTGTTTGATGAAGTGGATGGCATGCTGCAAGATCGTCGCCAAACCCAGCATTCGTGGGAAGTCACCCAGGTCAATGAGCTGTTGACCCAGATGGAAGACTATAAAGGCTTGTTCATTGCCACCACCAACCTGATGAAAAATTTAGATCAAGCGGCTTTGCGTCGATTTGATTTTAAAATTGAGTTAACGTACTTAAAACCAGACCAAGCGTGGGGCTTGTTCCAACAATACGCCCAGCTGTTCGCCTTGCCGTTACAGGGCGAAGAGGCCAAAGCCTTAGAAGTTTCGGTACGCAGCATGAAGCAGCTGACGCCGGGTGATTTTGCCGTGGCCATGAAGCGCCATCGCGTGGTACCGTTTGCGTCTGCGGCGGCATTTTTCACGGTGTTAAAACAGGAGTGCACCTTTAAAGAAGGCGGATTAAGCCAAGGATTAGGGTTCGTATAAAAATAAATCAGTAGGAGTAGAGGACATGAAACAGAAAAAAGTGGTGGTGTTTACCGGCGCGGGCATCAGTGCCGAAAGCGGCTTGCAAACCTTTCGGGACGGTGATGGCCTGTGGGAGAATCACCATATTGAGGATGTGTGTACGCCAGAAGCTTGGGTGCGCCAGCCGGAGCTGGTGCAGGCGTTTTACAATGCTCGCCGCGAGGCCGTCATCAAGGCTCAGCCTAATGCTGCTCACCATGCTTTAGCGCGCCTCAGCGAGGCCATGGAGGTCATGATTGTCACTCAAAACATCGATGATTTGCATGAACGCGCCGGCAGTGAGCACGTGCTGCATTTACATGGGCAAGTGCGTCACGCTCAGAGCAGCATTGATGCTAGCCTAACCTATCCGATTGATGGCCATGAGCTGGCGATGGGCGCGAAATGTCCGCTGGGCAGTCAGTTGCGCCCACACGTGGTGTTTTTTGGTGAAGCCGTACCGAATATGGACATGGCCATTCATTTGGCTCGGCAGGCCGATATCTTATTGGTGGTGGGCACGTCTTTAAGCGTTTATCCCGCGGCCAATTTAATTTATGAAGTGCCCAGCCATGCCCAAAAAGTGTTGATTGATCCGAATGCCGATTTACGCTGGACACAAGAAGGCTTTACCTGCATTGCTGAAAAAGCCAGCATAGGGTTGCCGCAGTGGGTAGAAGAAACGTTGGTTTTGGTTTAAACCAAATTTGCCGCGCTTTCTTCGCACGCCCAGCCCGACGCTGGGCTTTTTTGGGCCAGCGAGTATAGGACAAAAAAAAAGCCGCCTAGAAGAGGCGGCTTTTAATATGGGCGTTGGCTACTCGTGGTTGCGGGCGCAGCCTGACACCAAGTCTTTTAGCGTATCGGGTTCCAGTAGCTGAATATGCTTGTGGTCGACCTTGATCAGTCCTTGCTGTTGGAATTTCGACAGGGTGCGGCTGACCGTTTCTAGCTTCAGGCCTAAATAGCTGCCAATTTCTTCACGGCTCATGCGTAAAATAAAATCATTGGCGGCAAAACCACGTGCGTACAGGCGATCCGACAGGTTCAATAAAAACGCAGCAATGCGTTCGTCCGCCTTCATATTGCCCAAGAGCAGCATGATGTTTTGGTCGCGGATGATTTCTTTACTCATCAAACGATAGAAATGGCTTTGTAGGCTCGGGATTTCACGGCCTAGGTGTTCCATGGATTCAAACGGCAGCTCGCACACTTCGCTGTCTTCTAAAGCCACCGCATCACAGGTATGGGTGTCTGAAGAAATACCGTCCATGCCAATGATTTCCCCTGACATTTGAAAACCGGTGACTTGGTCGCGGCCATCTTGAATGGCGATGCTGGTTTTAAAGAACCCAGTGCGAATTGCATACAAAGATTTGAAAGGCTCATTGCTTCTAAACAGGTAATCACCGCGCTTCAGGCGTTTACTTTGTTTGATGACGGCATCTAATTGAGACATTTCTGTCCGATCGAGGCCGATCGGTAAGCACAACTCTCTTAAGTTACAATTTGAACAAAGTACTTTTAAAGATCTAATTTTTTCGGTCATTTATGTACTCAATTTTAAAAAAATCTAAACTGGCGACGGCAGTCGCTGATTTTAACGCAAACTGCTCAGGCACAGCCGCGGCATTGTTTGATATAGATCAAGTTATGGGGCTGTTTTCCAAAGGATTTTAACAGCTTATAGGAAAAATTGCTATGTTGTTGATGCTAAATAGGTGCAACAACGAGCGAAATAAGGTATTTAGGCCATCGCTTGGTCGCGCTTTTTGGTGGGGGTGTTTCAGTGTCGGCTGACTAAAGTACGCGGCTGATTAGGCTTGAGGGAATAGTTTAGCCGAATACCCTGATGGGCATGGCTAGATTGAAGGTAAATAAGCGTAAAGATTGGCTGTGGCGCTCAAAAGGGGGGCTTGGGCTAAGCGCCATTGCGTGAGCGGTTGCTTGGGTCAGGTGGGTATGAAACCGTTTCTTATTTGATTTTACAGGCAACTTTAGCCTGCTTGACCTCCATCAAAGCAAAAAAAGGCAAAAAAGGCGATCCTTATGCTCGCATGCGCCACCCTGATGTCGCGGTGAGTAACGGGGGCGGGGCAGGGCGGCTTTATTATGAGAACAATAATTAATTAATACAGATATTGAGAGTGAATGACTATGATGGAACAGCTATTGGACGTTTATCCCAATCAAGAGGTGGTGTTTGATCGACCGTTGATTGAACAACTGGCAGGCTCAGGCCCGCGCTATACGTCGTATCCCACCGCCGATCGCTTCCATGATGGCTTTACTGAACAGCACTATCTCAAAGTGTTGCAAGAACGTCAGGTAGGGGCTTTATTCAAGCCTTTGTCGCTGTATGTGCATGTGCCGTTTTGCAACACCATCTGCTATTACTGTGGCTGTAACAAAATCATCACCAAAGACACCAGTCGCGCCGATAAGTATTTAGACTATTTAGAAAAAGAACTCCAGCTATTGGCTAAAACGCTGCCGCAGCGGCCACGTTTGGCCCAGCTGCATTTTGGTGGCGGTACGCCTACCTTCTTGAATGATGCACAGCTAGCGCGGGTGATGAACATGATTAACGTCACCTTTGAGCTGATCCCTGAGGGCGAGTATTCGATTGAAATTGACCCGCGTAAGGTGAGCGCCGACACCGTCGCTCATTTGGCTCAGCTGGGCTTTAACCGCATGAGCGTGGGGATTCAGGATTTTGACTTAAAAGTTCAAGAAGCGGTGAATCGAGTTCAGTCTGAGGCAGAGACGCGTCTGGTGATTGAAGCTGCGCGCGCCAATGGCTTTAAATCCATCAGCGTGGATTTGATTTATGGCTTGCCGCATCAAACCACGGCCACCATGGCGGTGACCTTAGAAAAAGTGTTGGCGTTGAGCCCCGATCGGATTGCGCTGTATCACTATGCTCACTTGCCTCATTTATTTAAGCCACAACGGCGCATCGATCAAGCGGCCGTGCCCAATAGCGTAGAAAAGCTGGATATTTTGCAAGACTGCGTGAGCACGCTCACCGAAAAAGGCTATGTGTTTATTGGCATGGATCACTTTGCTAAGCCAGATGATGAGTTGGTGAAAGCGCTGCGCCAAGGACGTTTACAGCGTAACTTCCAGGGCTATTCTACCCACGCCGATTGTGATTTGATCGGCATTGGGGTGTCCAGCATCGGTAAGGTGGGCGCGAGCTATATTCAGAACACCCGCGATGCCGATGAATATTATGCCGCCTTGGATCAAGGCCACCTGCCGGTGATGCGTGGCATGACGTTGACGCGTGACGACCTGCTTCGCCGCAGCATCATTCAGGCCTTGATGTGTCGGTTTGCCTTAGCGTTTGACGTGTATGAAGAAACCTATGGCATTCAGTTTGCCGATTATTTTGCCGAAGAGCTGGCCCAGATTGCCGAATTTGAGCGCCTTGGCTTGGTGGTACAAGATCATGGCTTCTTGGTGGTGACGCCTAAAGGTCGTTTCTTGATTCGCAACATTGCGATGGTGTTTGATCGCCATCTGCGTGAGAAAAAAGCTCAAGCAACTTATTCACAAACCGTTTAGAATAGGCCCATCAGCAACGCAAAAAGCGCTAAGGCGCAGAGATTAGGCCATGGGACAGACACAAAAAGCACCAGAGGCATTGGTATTTTCCAATGATTGGATGCAGTATCAAACGGAATTAGAAGGGTATACGGCCTTAGTGGGCGTGGATTTAACCGCGCCTGAGTTGGGCAGTGACCATCAACACACGCGCTTTATTCGCGTGGCCTATGAAGGCGATGAGGTCGGCTTGCCCAGCAAAGCCGATCTGCGCCGCCTCAAACAGATTCAGACCATTATTCATCAATACCTACAAGACACGCCAGCGACTGCCGAGCACATTCGCTACGTCGGCCATATTTACAGCCATGGCGTGGCCGACTTTGTTTACGTCAGTAATGCTGATTTGGCTTGGCCACAAAGCATTGCAGCAGCCTTGAGCGGTGAAGAAGACGTTGACTATGTGGCGGCGACCTTCCCCGATGATCAATGGGCATTTTATTTTGAAACCCTTTACCCCAGCGCCATTGATCTAGCCCTCGACTACACCCAAAAAACCTGTCAGCAGCTGCGCCGCAGTGGCGATGCCCTGCTACAGGCGCGGCCGATTGATTACTATGCTAGCTTCCCGAGTGAGGCCGCAGTTAAAGGCTTTGTCCAAAGCTTGCCGGCTGATTGCGTGGTGGCTGCCATGGAGGCCGAAGACGATGGCCCTGACGCTTGGTGGGCCGTGCAGTTTGCCGCGACCGCCACGCCGGATTTAACCAGCATGATGGAATGGGTGCAGAAGCTTGTGCCCTTGGTCTTGGCCGCTGACGGCCAGTTTGATGGCTGGGGCTGCGAAGCGAAAGCAGACAAAACGGCTTCTGCTTAAAGGCAGCAGGTAGAGACAATAATCACACACGGCACACCGCTTGTTGAGGGTGTGCCGTGTGGTTGCTGGATGAGGACTATGACCAAGCCTACGCGCACACACAAATCTAAACCGGCCGCTTCGGTCGGCACCCGCAGCAAGCAGCAATCGCCCGCCAAGGCGCAGCTGCATCCGCGTAACCCCCATCAAGGGCGCTACGACTTGGCTGAGCTGATGAAGGTCACGCCTGCTTTAGCGCCTTTTGTCGCGCCAAACGCCTATGGCGATCTGTCTATCGATTTTCACAATCCCTTGGCCGTGGTGGCGCTGAATCAAGCGCTGTTGGCCAGTGATTATGGCGTGAACTATTGGCATTTACCGGCCGATTACTTATGCCCGCCCATTCCAGGGCGCGTGGATTACCTGCATTATCTGGCCGATTTATTGGCCGAGGATCAGCCCCAAGGCGTCCCACCGCAGGGGCCTAAGGTTCGCGTGCTTGATGTCGGGGTTGGGGCCAGCGCCATTTATCCGCTGCTGGGCCAGGCGGCCTATGGCTGGGATTTTGTCGGTAGCGACATCGATCCCGTTTCGGTGGCCAACGTCAACAGCATTGTGGCGGGGAACCCCCATTTGCACGGCCACATTGAGGCTCGCCTACAGCAGAACGTTCAGCACACATTATTGGGCGTGGTGGGCCGTGATGAGCGCTTCACGGCCAGCGTGTGCAATCCACCGTTTCATGCGTCGGCTGCAGAGGCCACAGCGGGCAGCCGCCGTAAGCTGCACAACCTTAAGGG
>JAGNTR010000214.1 GCA_017987415.1 Neisseriaceae bacterium | reverse complement strand
ACCTCTTGTGCCTTCACATCGGCTAGGTTTTGCACCCCAGTGGTTTGCGCCGTCCAAGTAGCGAAACGCGGATTGGCGCCGCTAGTGGCCGCCTGCTCAATCAAGGTATTCCACTCACCGCAATGGTCGCACTTGCCCTGCCATTTGGGGCTGGTACCGCCACAAGCGGTACAGGTATATTCTGTTTTAACTTTTGCCATATGCTCGTTTTACCAAATAATAATGGTTTCAGAATAGGCCCCTGAGGCCTTATTCTGAAACCATTGTGTCACGAATGCTGCGTTTGCGGGCTTTTTTATAGCTTCACAATTTCGCCGGTTTTACCCTTGGATTCACTGCTCATCCAATACACAAACGCCGGCGTGATGTCCGCCAGATCTTTACGTTCATGCGCCGCTTCACCAGGATGGGTTTTCAAACGTTGAGGAGAATTAATTTGGCCGGGCACCAATACGTTCACGCGAATATTGCCCTTGCCTGACCACTCGTCGGCCGCTACCATGCCCAAGTAGTTCACCCCGGCTTTAGAAGCGCCAAAACCGCCCCAGTACGCCTTAGGGTCATCGCCATGGCTTTCCCCTACGAAAATCACGGAGGCGTCTTCTGAGCGCTGCAATAATGGCAAGACCGCACGGCTAAGCGCCATCGGTGCCACGGTATTAATGCGGTATTGATTCATCCACTCATCAATAGTCTGATTAGACAAGGGCGATAAGGCGTAAAAATAGCTGGCGCAATGCACCACGCCATCTAAACGCTGGGTGGCTTGGAAAATGGCCTCGGCCAATTGATTAAATTCTTTTTCCTGCGCAGGCAATAGATCGAACGTAATCGCATAAGGCTCTGGGCCGCCAGCGGCCATGATTTTATCGTAAACGGCTTCCAGCTTGCGCTGATGACGCCCCACCAGAATCACGGTCGCGCCCGCCTCGGCATACGCCAGCGACACGGCTTCGCCCACCCCTTGGGAGGCACCGGTGATCAATACGACTTTATCTTGTAATGGTTTTTGAGTCACTTTCGCTCCAATCTAATAAACATTGTGCCGCCACCCTTTGGGCCGATTCTACGGCGCCTTCTAAGGTAGCGGGATAGATGGGGTGCAGGTAATCCCCTGCAACATAAACCCCTAATTCATTCATCTGCCAATGCGCCTGTGGCTCACGCCCAACGCTGGCTAAAATGGTGCCTCTTTTTTCAATAATCACCTGTGCTTCAAGCGGTGCCGACAAATCAGGACACACTTGTAACACATCAGCATGAATTTTGTCGATCCAGGTCTGCTTGTCCCAGCCTTCGTACTGCTGGGCGCAGCTGATCACGGCCGCCACTTCATGCTGATTAAAATCCAAAGCGCCTCGCTGCACCAGCCACTGCGCCGTGCCATCGGCTAAGCCAATCATGTATTCAGGCAACACCACCGGCCGATCATAGTGCAAATACACGGTGGCAATTGAACCATAAGACAGGCCATCTACATACTGTTCAAAATCAAGCGCACCCAGATTAGCCAATAAGGAGCGGGCGTGGTACGGCGCGGTACACACTAATACTTGATCAAAACGCTCGCCGTCAACCCATACCTGGCCGGGGCCTTTGGCCTCTAGCGTTTGAATGCGCTGCCCGAGGCTAATGATGACTTGATGCTTGGCTAAATATTTTAAAACAGGGGCCACAAACAGATCGTGCAGGCTGATGCGAGGAATCAAAAAATCGCTGTGGGCGCGCGTCGACATCACCCCTTCTTGCACTACGGCGGCCAGGGTTTTCACGCTGGCTTCGGCCAAAGGCGTGTTCAAGGTGGCCCACACCAGCGGTTGCCAAAACTGATGGATCACGTGCTGCGACGTGCCTTGTTGCCGCAGCCATTCGGCCACCGACACGTCTTGCCGCGGTGCCAGAGCAGCCAGTGCCTGCAAGCGCCTAGCCCCTTTAAGCAAGGCAATTTTATCGCCTTTGCTTAAGCCTTTAGCGCGTAAAATACCCACAATCAAATGCAGCGGCGCCGGCAGCTTAGGACACTTCATGTGCATGCCCGCATGCATCACCCACGTCAGCGGCTGGCGGATAAAGGCGTCGGCCTCGGCCACGCCCACCTGAGCCAAAATGCGTAAAATACTGTCGTAAGCGCCGATTAACAAATGCTGGCCGTTGTCTAAATCGCGTAAATGACCATGTTTGCTCGAAGCACCTAGGCCACGCGCCCGGCCCCCAGCCTGTCGACTGGCCTCAAATACGGTCACGTCCGCCTGTCGGTACAGCGTCAACGCGGCGCTTAAACCAGCCCAGCCCGCACCGATGACGGCGATCTTGGGCCGCGCGCTCATGGCTTAAAGCCCGACAGCCACACCTTCAACGCAATGCGCGCCTTGCGTAGCGGCGGCAGCTTAATCTTATGCTTTAACACATTTTCGGGGCCGTCGGCCTCGATTTCCAGCAGCAGCGCATGATACACCGCCGCCATGATCAGTCCTGGCTTTTGCGCCTTGGCATCGACCGCAGGCAGCGCCGCCAGCGCCGTTCGATAAAGGCCTTTAGCCCGGTCGACCTGAAACCGCATCAGCTCGGCAAACTCAGGGCCGCCGCTACAGCCGGTAATGCTTTGTGCCGGCACGTTAAACTGCTGTAGCTCCGCTACCGGCAGATAAATACGGCCAAG
>JAGNTR010000119.1 GCA_017987415.1 Neisseriaceae bacterium | reverse complement strand
CGCATCGCTGCGATACTTTTAGTCTCTTTAAATCTTGCCAGCAGGTCTGCCATGCACACGCTTCACCGTCACAATGCTGTGATTTACGCTTTTGATCAACACGCTCAGCCCGCCTTGACCATAGAAGCCGGTGAACGCGTACGCATCGAAACCTATGACTGTTTCGAAAATCAAATCGATGCCCACCATCCCGCCACCGGCGTGGACTGGGCGCGCATCAATCCCGCCACCGGCCCGATTTACGTTAACGGCGCCCAGCCGGGCGATGTTCTGAAAGTACACATTGAATCTATTGAGGTTGCCGACAGCGGCGTGATGGTCGTCGGCGCTGGCCTCGGCATCATGGGCCATCGCCTTGACGGCATGACCCAAAAAATCGTCGCCATCCAAGACGATCACCTGGTGTTCAATGACCGCCTGCGCCTGCCCTTGAACAAAATGATCGGCGTCATCGGCGTCGCCCCCGCAGGCGACGCCATTGCCTGCGGCGTACCCGACACCCACGGCGGCAATATGGACACCAAACTCATCGGCATCGGTGCCACGGTTTACCTACCGGTTTATCAGCCTGGTGCCCTTTTGGCCTTAGGCGACTTCCACGCCGCCATGGGCGATGGTGAGATCGGCGTTTCGGGCGTAGAAATCGCGGGACATACCGTAGTCCACATCGACGTCATCAAGCAACGCCCCCTCCTTCATCCCGTAGTAGAGACTGCCGATCAGCTGGCCTTTATTGCTTCAAAAGTCACCCTCGACGAAGCCATTAAAACCGCGACCGAAACCGCCGTGCAATACGTCCATGAAGCCACCGGCCTCAGCCTCGCCGAAGCCACCATGTTGATGAGCGCCGCAGGCAATGCCGAAATCAGCCAAATCGTCGACCCCTTAATGACGGCTCGTTTTTGCGTGCCCAAATACTTACTGGCCGCCTATGGCATCCAGCATTTTGGCTAAGCGCCTCACTGTGCAGCACGCATCAAGCAGTGCTATGATGAGCCCTAAGCCCTCGCTGCGCCGGATGCAGTACATTCAGAAGTAAGGAAGCCGACAATGAACCTAAACGCCACCGACCTTTGGCACACCATTTGCCAAGAAGCCGAAGCCGCCGCCCAGGCCGAGCCACTATTGGCTAGTTTTTTGCACCTCACCGTGCTGCGTCATCAAAGCCTGGAACAGGTAGTGGCGTTCCATCTGTCCAGCAAACTGGCCAGCCCGGTCATGGATGCGCGCGCACTGTATGAAGTCTTTCAAGAGGCCATGGCCAAAGACCCGCAGATCAGCCTCGACATGCAGGCCGATATTCAGGCCTATTACCAGCGCGACCCAGCCTGCGAGCAATACACCTTGCCGCTCTTATCGTTTAAAGGCTTCCACGCCACTCAGGCCCACCGCATCAACCACTGGCTCTGGCGCCAAGACCGCAAGCCGCTGGCCTATTTTTTACAAAATCGCGTGTCTGAAGTATTTGCCGTCGACATTCACCCCGCTGCCCGCATGGGCCACGGCATCATGCTCGACCATGGCACCGGCATTGTGATTGGCGAAACCGCCGTTTTGGGCAACAATATTTCCATCCTCCAAGGCGTCACCCTCGGCGGTTCAGGCAAAGACAGTGGCGATCGCCATCCTAAAGTCAGCGATGGCGTCATGATCGGTGCCAATGCCTCTATTCTGGGCAACCTCAATATTGGTGAATGCGCCAAAGTCGGTGCCGGCAGCGTGGTGGTCAAAGACGTGCCCGCCCACAGCACCGTGGTGGGCGTACCGGCCAAGCTCACCCACACCAGCGAGCCCAATGGCGTGCCCGCCTTAAATATGGACCAAAGCGTTTAACCCCAAAAACACCATGCATAAAATTACTTTTCAAGACCTAGCCGTGACGCCGTGGAAAAACGGCGCCGGCACCACCCGCCAAATCCTGATCCACCCTGCTGACGCCACCTTAGACAACTTTGCCTTTCGCATCAGCGCAGCCGACATCAATGCCCTAGGCCCATTTTCACACTATCCTGGCATCAACCGCAGCCTCGCCGTTTTAAACGGCCAAGGCCTCACCTTAACCATGGCCGACGGCAACACCGTCCGCTTCACGCCCAAGCACACGGTGGTAGACTTTGACGGCGGCCAGCCGCCCCATACCCGCGCCTATCAAGAACCCATTCTCGACATTGGCGTGATGAGCCGAAGCGGGGCCTATCGCCATAGCTTTGTCTATCAAAACTATGCGCCTGGCCAAGTACAGCAAGCACAGGGCGCTCACAGCCTGCTGTTTTCTCTACACGACCAGCCCCTCACCCTCCACTGTGGCGGGCAACACTGGGTTTTGGCGCCCTTTGACGCCTTCTACTTCGACCACAGCGCCCCCTTTCATCTTGACGGTGACGCAGCAACGGCCAACCTACCCTTCTTCGTCGCCCATTTTGAACCCGTCGGCCAAAAATAAACCCTTAAGGCCCGTCTATCGGCCTTAAGGGTCGTCACCGTACCGCCGTCGACTTATCTGCCGGCGTTCGCTGGCACCATCAAGCAAATCACTAAAAAAGCCAGCAGGCTAAAGCCCACATTCACCAATAACCCAGCGGTAGCCGCCACGTCCACGCCCGCAGGTAAAAAAGCCGTGTACACCGTGGCAGAAATGGCCACACCAAAAGCACCGCCTAAAGAACTCGCCATTTTATAAATGCCCGAGGCCACGCCAATTTTGTCTAAAGGCGCATTCGCGATGGCGGTATCGGTCGAGGGCGTAGCGTAAAACCCTAGACCCAAACCAAATAATACAAAGCCCACCACCACCGCCGCCAAATAAGCGCGATCTGGCAAGAACGTCAGCGTCATCAAGGCCACCCCGCTGCCCGTGATTAAAGGCCCACACAGCATGGGCTTCTTGGCCCCCACGCGCTGCAATAGCTTTTCACCGACGCGGATCATGGACAACACCGCCACCACATAGCCAATCGACATCAAGCCTGATTGAAACGGCGTCAAACCGCGGCCATTTTGCATGTACATATTGGCCACTAAGAGCGTGCCCAATACGGCATTCAGCATGAAATTAGAAAAAACGGCTCCGCTATAAGGCTTATTGTTAAATAAAGAAAAATCAATGAAGCCCGCACGCTTTTTCTTTAACTCAATCCGCACAAACGCAATCAACGCCAGCACACAAACCAGCCCTAGTCCCAGCGTCGCCAGGCTCGTCCAGCCTAGAGCCGACCCCTTGGTGATGATTAAGTTTAACGACACCAAAGACAGCACAAACATCATCAAGCCTGCATAGTCGAACGGGCTCGGCGTCTCCTCGTTCACCTTACTTTCCGGCGTCCCGCGAATCAGCAGCATGCCCAGTAAGGCACACATGATGGAGAAAATAAAAATCCAGCGCCAGCCCAGATAGGTCGCAATGACGCCACCGGCCAAAGAGCAAATACCAGAACCGCCCCAAGAGCCGATGACCCAAAAGCTCAGCGCCCGCTGCCGCTGCGCGCCGACATAATAATTTTTGATCAAGGCCAAGGTGGCCGGCATCACGCAGGCGCCAGATAGGCCCTGCACGATGCGGCCCATGGTAAACAGCACCCCACCGTTCGCCACAATCAAGAGCAAAGAGCCTGTAATGCTTAAGCCAAAGCCAATATAAGTGAGCCGAACCCGACCAAACTTATCCGCCAAACCGCCGGCCATCACAATGAAACACCCTGAAAATAAGGCGGTTAAGCTGATCGCCAAATTTAAAGAACCCATGGGAATACTGAGGTCGCGCTGTACATCGGGCGCCACATTCACCAAAGACTGGGCGAACAACCAAAAGGTCAACACCCCCAACACCATCCCAAACAGCAGCCGATCGCCGCCCTGATAATGATTCGTTTGCATCATCCATCCTTTTTCACTCTCTGAGTGAACGAAAGGCGGTTGGTCAAACCAACCGCCTAAACTGGGGGCCACCCACACGCCGACGCTACACCGACGCCGTGGGTGGCGGCATGATTATTTCAAGAACGTCTCGGTCAAAGAGGCCCAGTAGGCCGCAGCGGGCACAATGACCTCATCGTTAAAATCATAGCCAGGATTGTGAATCATGCACGTGCCAGGCCCATCGCCATTTCCTAGGAATAAATAGCCGCCATTGGGATTGGCCTCCAGCATGAAGGCAAAATCTTCACTGGCCATGATCGGGGCTGCATTGGCATGAACCTTGTCTTCCCCCACCAGCGCCTGCGCCACGGCAATACCAAAATCGGTGGCTTCAGGGCCATTCATCAACACGGGGCAGCGATTAATATAGGTAATGTCTACCGTGGCGCCAAAGCTTTGCGCCTGAGCCGTGATGATGTCGTGGATGCGCTGGGTCAGCAGAGCGCTCACATCAGGATTCAGCGCCCGCACGCTCAATTTCAACAGAGCCTTACCGTTGATCACATTAGGGGCATCGCCTGCGTGAAAGGCCCCCACGGTAACCACGGCCTGCTCAAACGGGCTCACATTACGCGCCACCAAGCTTTGTAAGGCCACCACGATGTGGGCCCCCACCAGCGTGGCGTCCACGGTTCCCTGCGGAATGGCGCCATGACCACCAACGCCGCTGATCTCAACGTGAATGGTGTCTGAAGACGCCATCAGGGCACCGGTTTTAAAATGGAACTCACCTGCTTTCAATCCTGGCATATTGTGTAAGCCATAAATCATGTCGCAAGGGAATAAATCAAACAGGCCGTCTTCCAGCATGACTTTACCGCCATACAGCAATTCTTCTGCCGGCTGGAAAATCACGTGCAGCGTGCCATCAAACTGGCGCGTTTTGGCCAGATATTCGGCGGCGGCTAATAAAATGGTGGTGTGGCCATCGTGGCCACAGCCATGAAACTTTTTCGGGATGGTGCTGTGCCAAGGTTTGCCGCTGTCTTCCACAATGGGCAGGGCATCCATGTCGGCGCGAATGCCCAAACGCTTAGGGCCGTTGCCAACTTTCAAAGTGCCCACCACGCCGGTTTTGGCTAAGCCTCGATGGACCTCATAGCCCCAAGAGGCTAGTTTTTCAGCCACTAGATCACTGGTTTTAACCTCTTCAAAACCCAGCTCTGGATGGCGGTGAATCTCACGGCGAATGTCGATGAACTGCTGTTCGTTGGCCTTAATCGCTTCGATAATGGGGTGTGTCATGATGGTTTCTCCTCGTTTTTTGGTTTAAGAACAAATTCATTCTAGGTCAATTAAACCCACCAAATAAGGACTACATTTGCCCAAAACAGGCCGATTTTCGTCATCACCGTTCGAAAAAATACATTTACATCAAAAATAAAGGGTCTATTTTTGACATTTCTTCCCTAAACGCCCTAAACTGAATTCAAGACCATTTAAGAGTCAAAACAAGGAAAATAGCATGGCAGAACCACATCGCGCCGAATACGGCGTGGACGCCCACAGCATTAAATCCCTCTCTCACGGCGGCTATCCTGGCGTCACCTTACTCTACGTTTGCCAAGGTCAGCTCACCGTCAACAGCGACCTGCTCAATGCAACGCTACAAACGGGCGACGTTGCCCTGATCAATAAGAACCACCCCTATCGACTCAACAGCTTGACCGACAACGTGGTGATTCGCTTAACGGTGTCCAACCATTATTTTTCGCGCTATTACAAACGCTATTTTCAACACAGCTTCTGCCTCCCCAGCCCTTCTGCTACCTCGCCCCAAAGCAAACACCTACACACCCTCAAGAACCTGCTGACCAAGCTGTTGCTGACCCATAGCCATGGCCACGATGACTTTGCTCTCTTGGCCGCCAATCAATGCCTGTCCGAGATTTTGCTGATACTGGTGCTGTACTTTAAAACCGAAAATCCTTCCGCTCAGCGCCGCAACAGCGCCTTCAGCAAACGCATCAACAAAGTCATGGCCCTCTTAGACAGTCGCTATCCTCTCAATCTTTCCTTAACCGAAATTGCCCAGGCCGAACATATTTCTCTAGCCTATCTGTCGCGATTGTTCAAAAAAGAAGTCGGGCTGAGCTTTAGGCAATACGTGCTGAACCTCAAGTTTGAACACGCCGTGCGTGATCTGGTTGATACCGCCAAGCCACTCTATCAAATCGCCCAAGAGCATGGCTTTCACAGCACCAAGCCATTCATCCAACGCTTCAAACAGACTTATCAGCAAACGCCGAATCAATTCCGAGCCCACTATAAAAACAATGCGCCGGAATCTGCTCATTCACTTCTACCAGCCTTAAAGCCCCCTATCCATGCCGCCGAGACGCCCACGCTCATCGACCCCATTGATGCGCAACACCTGCTGGCGCTGATACACGACACGCCGCAGCGTCATGACGTCCCCACAACGCGCAGCGAGCATTACTACCCCGTAGACGCACAAACCATTGCCCTCAACCACGATAAAAAAAACACGCCGCTGCCTCAGCCAGACTGCCTCATCAATGTAGGTGAACTGCATGAGGTGTTGAAACAAACCACGCAACAGCAGCTCTTACTGCTGCAACAGTCGGCACGGGTCGACTACGTCGCGATCTACCATTTAATCTCCGGCAGCACCATCTTGCCCGACTACCCCTCCGACGAACCGATCCCCTCCTTGTCTCCTTACACCCTAAGCGATCAGGCCATTGCCTTTTTAAAACGCAATCGCATGGCTTTATTCATCCACTTGAGTCACCACACCCTTTGCGCCGACCCAGAGGCTTATGAACACAAGCTAGCCCAATTCATTGCCCACAACATCAACGTTTTTGGCTTGGACTATCTCCAGAGCTGGCGTTTCATCTACACCGCATCCGACCAAGACACCACCCATAGCCCTGAGTTTGAACGTTGCTTTTTACACCTCAAGCAACGCCTAAACGCCTGGCTGACACACGCCCAATTAGGGGTATTAGGCCATTTCCCAGAACCATCGTCGCCGCGCAAAGACCCCTTTTTCACCAGCGCCTTAATCCAGGCCGCCGATTTTTTAGGCTATTGTGCCAATCCCAACGAACAGATCAATTTGGCCCAGGTCGGCAGCCAGTCCTTGGCCCATAGCGAACGCTACGTCCAAGAGAAAACCCAAAATATACGAAACAGTTTGAAATATCATGACTTGAACCTGCCCTTATGCCTGCTCACTTGGAACACCTTAACCGGCGACACGCGTTACACCAACGGCCGTTTTTTCAGGGGTGCCTTAATTCTCAAAACCCTGATCGACCTGTCACGCCACGTCAGCAGCATCGGCTTTTGGCTCAACACCGAATATCAACAAGAGGCCCTGCCCGAACGCATCAACATCAGCAGCCTGGCCCTGTTTCACATCTACAATACTAAGCGCCCCGCCTTTCATGCCCTCTCTTTTCGGTCTCGCTTGCACGGCCACGTGGTGGCTGCTGGGCCCGATTACTTCGTGACCCAAACCCAACAAGGCTATCAAGTCGTCTTAACCAACGCCACCGCCTTTAACCCCTATATTTCGGTTAAAGAACATTTGATGAATAACTTCAGAAAAGAAAAAACCTTTGTGTTCCAAGGCATGCAGCCCGGCATTTATCAAATCAAACAGTTTATTTTTGACCAACAGCACGGTGCCCTGTATCGCCAATTTGAGCGTTTCCCAACCCAATACGGTAAAGATGAAGAAATCATGACCCACCTTAGTCAAGCCATGCCCTCCCTGAGCGTCTATGATGAGCACATCGAAACCGATTGGCGCATCATCAGCGCCTTAGACATCAACGCCGTGCATTTTTATGAATTAAGGCGGGTGTCTTAACCCCACGGCTGCGGAACATTTTGGCGCTAAGCGCCTCTATGATCACACACCAGCATAAAGCGCCATGCACACCGCCAGCGCATGCTATGCTGTCGTTATTTATCCTTGTTGCCCCATTTGAGACCCTATGGACCCACGCCCAGCTTATTTTGCTCCCATTCTCAGCCTGCTTGAATTTGCAGACTGGCCCAAGCTCAGCAAACGCCTCATCGACCTCACCTTAGACACCGATGATGCCGCTCAATACCAACAGACCGTCGCCCTGCTCGATTGGCTAGACACCGTCGATGCCCAGCATCCCGACGTCAAAACCCGCCTCAGCGCACGCCTGACTCAGCTCATCGACGTCTTGTCGGCACGGCCTACACCAGCCACAGCACCCGTTCTGATCAGCGCCCATGCCTTAACCCATATTTATGGCAGCCAACAAAGGCCTTTTCGGCTCGGCCCGATCAGCTTCCAGCTCCAGGCTGGCCAAGTAGCTGGCCTAGTGGGCGAAAATGGCAACGGCAAGACCACGCTGTTGCGTGTCCTGTGCGGCGAGCTGCGGCTAAGCTCCGGCGAGCTCACCCACCACATTGCGCCCACCAATGCCTATGAGCGCCGCAGCAAGCTAATCTACATCGCCCAACGCACGCCCACATGGAAGGGCTCCCTCGTTGACAATCTGTCCTATATGGCCAGCCT
>JAGNTR010000213.1 GCA_017987415.1 Neisseriaceae bacterium | reverse complement strand
GCCACCGGTGCACCAAAGCCCGCAGCGCCCTCTAAGAAGGTACCAAAAGCAAAGCCCACCAACAGCATTTGTAAGCGCTGGTCTTCCGTAATCGACAAAATACTGGCGCGGATGATGTCAAAATGCCCGGTTTTTACCGAGATTTTATATAAGAATACGGCGCCAATGATGATCCAGGCAATCGGCCACAGCCCATAGAAAAAGCCATAAACAATCGATGATAAAGCCAAAAGCACCGGCATTTTATAGGCGACAATGGCCACCAAAAATGCCAACAGCACGGTAATGGAGCCAGCAACGCTGCCCTTTAAGCGCAGCACGGTTAAAGCCAAAAAGAAAAAGATGATGGGGATTAACGCCACCAGGCTGGATAGCCAAATATTCCCCAGCGGGTCATAAATTTGTTGCCATGTATCAATCATGTGTTTCTCCTGTGTTTCTTATTTAGACGTAAAAAATCAGCCAACGCCTGAACTTCAGCGTCGGCGTGTTATAAATTAAAGCTTTAGGTATTGTTTTTTTCTTTGACCATTTGGTGCAGCGTTTTGGCGGCAGGGCGCAGCGGCACATGGTTTTGAGTCCAGCCAAGCTGGCGTTTGGGCGTGAGCGCACGCAGGCGCGTGGCCATTTGCGTGGCCAAGCGATAGCCAAAAGCATGGCTACTGACGCCGGCAAATAAACGCCAGGCCATTTGCTCACTCACCGAATGAGCCGCGCCCTGCCCCCGAATCGGGTGTGGCACCACTTCATTGGGCGAACGTTGCGCTTCGGTGCGCAGCCGAATCAACAGATCGGGAATGGGAATGCGCACCGGACACACTTCGGCGCAGGCGCCACATAGGCTCGACGCAGTCGGCAAATCATGAGTGTCGTCCAAGCCCATCAAATGCGGCGAAATGATTTCGCCAATGGGGCCTGGGTAAGTCGTTCCATAAGCCGCACCGCCTACGCGGGTGTACACCGGGCAATGATTCATGCAGGCACCACAGCGAATACACTGCAAGGTTTGGCGCATTTGTTCGTCGGCATAGGCTTGGGTACGACCGTTGTCCAACAGCACCAAATGCATTTCCTGCGGGCCATCTAATTCTTGGTGACGACGGGGGCCGGTGATCATATTGAAATACGTGGTGATGTTTTGGCCAATGGCGCTACGGGTCAGCAGGCTATACAGCGGCACCACGTCGCTGAGCTGGGCGACCACTTTTTCAATCCCCGTAATGGCGATGTGCACCGGCGGCACCGTAGTCGATAGGCGGCCGTTGCCTTCATTTTCCACCAGACACAGCGTGCCGGTTTCGGCTACAGCGAAGTTCACCCCAGACAGGCCAAGATCGGCCTGTCGATACACGTCGCGTAAAGCGCTGCGGCCCACGCGAATGAGCTCATCCACGTCGTCGGTAAGCGGCGAGCCTAGATGTTCATGAAACAGCTCGCTGACTTGATCCTTGGTTTTGTGAATTGCCGGCATCACGATGTGGGTCGGCTTTTCATGGGCCAGCTGCAAAATATACTCGCCCATGTCGCTTTCTACGGCTTCTACGCCCTGCTCAGCCAAGAATTCATTCAGATGGATTTCTTCACTCACCATAGACTTGCCCTTCACCATCAGCTTAGCCTCATGAGCTTGGGCGATTTGGTGAATGATGGTGCAAGCCTCTTGCTTATCTTCGGCGTAATGCACGTGTACGCCTAGCTCGGTGAGCTTGTCTTCTAGCTGCACCAATAGCTCAGGCAGGCGCGACAGCGCATGTTGGCGAATGCCTTCACATACGGTGCGTAAGCGCTGTAATTCCTCTTCATTGGCCAAAGTGGCACGACGCTTACTCATTAAACCATCCATGGCGCCGCGTAGGCTGTGACGAAGATGGCTGTCGTCTAGTGCTTTGACGGCTTCAATTTTAAAGTAGCGGCTGGCCGCTTCAGTAGGCTTCATGGCTGCGCTCCCAGTAAGGTCGGATCAATGTCGTCGGGCACAAGCGCCAACACGATTAAGTCTTTAGGTCCGTGGGCGCCGTAGGCCAAGGTTAATTGAATGTCGGCGGTTTTCGACGGCCCCGACACCAGCACCACGTTACTGGGCATACCGGCCGGCATGGCCAAGGCCTGCATGGCGCTGTAAAAATCGTTGTAGAGCGTTTGGGTATCGAAAAGCGCAATGTGTAGCGGTGGAATCAGGCTGAGCGCCCGCGGCTCTTGAGCACTGGTCCACAGCAGCAAAGTGCCGGTATGGGCAATGCCGCAGCGCACTTCGGTAAAGCCTGCATCGACGTCATTAAACCATTCGGTTTTACACGCTTCTAGCGCTTGGTTGGCCACCACGCATTGGGTCTTGGGCGCGTCAACGGCTAGCGCGGCCTGAATCTTCTGGCTAGCCTTCGTTTGGTTGGGTACGGCCAAGGTTTTGATTTCGTGATCGGCCACGATTTGGGTCAGTTGCGCCAGCCAATTGGCCTCGGTCACCCACACAATCTGGGTATTGACCGCGCGCATGGCGTCGGCCCAATGGCGTAGTCGCTCAAGGTCGCTGCCCCACTGGGCACCCATGTCTTGGTAATACGCGCCCACGTCAGGGTGAGCCACGCTCTGCGCCTGCGCTTGGCGCAGCTTGGTTAAAATACGCTCTTTTGCCTGACTCATGCCTGCTGCTCCTGTGTCCGAGCCAATAAAAAGCTGGCTAAGTGTTTGGGTTTAGG
>JAGNTR010000118.1 GCA_017987415.1 Neisseriaceae bacterium | reverse complement strand
GTGAGGATGCTGACGGCCAAATCGCCCGTGCCAGCGCCGAACTCATAAATGTGGCCAGCGGTTTGGGGCAGCAGCAGAGCCAGCTCTTGCGCCACGGCTTGGCCAAAGAGCGGTGACAGCGTCGGTGCGGTGATGAAATCGCCGGCGGCGCCTATTTTGGCGCTGCCGCCCGTGTAATAGCCGTATTGGGGGGCGTACAGCGCTAAATCCATGTATTGAGCGAAAGACAGCCAGCCCTCCTGTTGGGCGAGGCGCTCTTTAATATAGGCCACTAATGCTTGGCTGGCGGCGGCCGCTTCAGGGCTGGGAACGGGGAGTTGGGCGTGCTGGTCCATGCTGAGTTGTCTTCACTGCGTCGTTTTTGATGGCCTATTATAGCCGCCCACTTATTTTCTGACCATTTGTTGCTGATGTGGGACGTTTATTTCGCTTAAACCCGTTAATTTGAAAGTAACCCCTAAATAAAGGGGTTTTTTTATTGCTTGTCACAATATATTGTGATTTTTTAAGTTTTGGGTTGAAGAAACGAAACCCAAAACAGGTGGTTGCTGAGCGTAAATCTATTTAAGTGATTGTGTGGTAAGTGAATTTTATGCCTATTAGGTTGACGCTACTTGATTTATTTAATATAGTGCAGGTAAGTGGGGAAAAGTGGGGGATTGTGGGGTAAAATAGCCATAATTCACTCAGATCCACCCAGCCTTTTGACTTGACCACATAAAGGATGACCATGTTTGGTGGTGTGAGCGTACTCAATCTAGACGGCAAAGGTCGTTTGGCGATTCCTGCCAAGCACCGGGAAGTCTTGTTGCGCTTGTACTCACAAAGTCTGGTGGTGACGTTAGAGGCGGATGATCACCTGTTGATCTATCCAGAAGACAATTGGCGTGAGGTAGAGGCCAAGCTGTTGAAGTTGCCTACCGGTAATCCGGTTTTAAAGGCTTATCAGCGCTTGGTTTTGGGCCACGCCGAAAACCAAGACATGGACAGCGCCGGACGTATTCTATTACCAAATCGCTTACGAGAGCGGGTGTCCTTAACAAAAGAAGTGGCTTTAGTCGGAATGGGTAATCGATTTGAGCTGTGGGACGTGAGTCGTTGGGACGAGCAAACCACAGCAGCATTGTCAGTTAGTCGTGAAGAGTTGGCTCAGAATTTGGGAGATTTTTCGTTGTGAGTCAATTCCAACACGTAACCGTATTGCTGCATGAGGCAGTTGCTGGCTTAAACATCCAGCCGGAAGGCACCTATATTGATGGCACCTTCGGTAGGGGAGGGCACAGCCGCCTCATTTTAAAGAGTTTAGGCCCTAAAGGTCGTTTGGTGGTGTTTGATAAAGACCCTCAGGCGATTGCGGTGGCAGAGGCGTTGGCGGCGGAAGATCCGCGCGTACTGGTGGTGCATCAGGGATTTGCCACTTTGTCGACGGCGTTAGCAGATCTGGGCATTGAGCACATTGACGGCGCGTTGTTTGATTTAGGCATTTCCTCGCCGCAGATTGACGATGGCAGCCGTGGCTTTAGCTTTCGCTTTGATGCGCCTTTAGACATGCGCATGGACACGACCCGAGGCATCACAGCCGCTCAGTGGTTGGCTGAGGCGCCAGAAGAAGACATTAGAGAGGTAGTGAAAACATATGGTGAAGAGCGGTTTAATCGCCAGGTTGCAGCAGCCATTGTTGCGCGGCGTGAAGAGAGCCCCATCACAACAACGGGTGAGCTTGCCAAGCTGGTGGCACAAGTCGTCCACACTCGTGACTACAAACAAGATCCAGCGACGCGCACGTTTCAAGCGATAAGAATTTTTATTAACCGCGAATTAGACGAGGTGGCGGCGATGCTGCCTCAGGCCGTACAGCACTTAGCCGTAAACGGTCGCTTGGCGGTGATTAGCTTCCACTCTTTGGAAGACCGCATGGTGAAGCAGTTTATGAAAAAACACGCCACCCATGCGCCCTTGCCTAAATGGGCAATGGTGAAAGAGGCTGATTTGCCGCAGCCGCCCCTAACCTTAATCGGTAAGGCGCAAAAGCCAAGTAAGGCTGAAGTGGCCGGTAATCCGCGCTCACGCTCTGCCGTACTGCGGGTGGCAGAACGAACTCAGGGTACGTTTGATGAATAAGCTGAACGTGTTCTTGTTTGTGTTGGTGATTGCTTCGGGCGTGGCGGTGGTGACGGTGCAGGACAAGTCGCGCAGCTATACCAGTGAGATTGAGCGGGCCCAAAAAACCGCCCAGCTATTAGACGAGCAGTTTGCCAGTATGCAGTTAGAGCAAGCGAAGCTGGCCAGCCACGCGAATGTGCAGGTGCTGGCGCAGCAACAAGGGCTGCATGTGCCGCCCATTCAAGATGTTAAAGAGATTGACCTAAGACAAGAGTAGCCAATCATGTTGATTAAAAACGAATACAAGCCGCAGATGGTGACCGCCACTCCAGCCAAGAAGCCCACTTCTGGCAATGGGCGGATGCTGCTCGTTTTGTTTTTGCTGGCTGTCGGCTTTACCGCCCTCATTGGGCGCGGCGTGTACTTACAAACGTCTAAGCAAGACTTTCTATTAAAGCAAGGCAATCAGCGCTTTGTGCGCACCATTCCTATGATGGCGGTACGTGGGGCCATCTACGACCGCAGCGGTCGCCCTATAGCCTTGAGTGCCCCCACCAAATCAATTTTTGCCACGCCTTCGAGCATGCCTGAGCCAACCAGCGCCGAAATGAGCCAGCTGGCTAGTTTATTGGGCCTGTCGGTGGCTGAACTGTCAGAAAAGCTGGGCCGTAAAGACCGTGGTTTCGTGTATTTAAAACGCCAGATGTCTATGGAAGCGGCCGATCAAATTAAAGCGTTAGGGATTAAAGGCATTGCGTTTCAGCCTGAATCCAAGCGTTTTTACCCTACGGGTGATCTGTTTGCCCACGTCATTGGCTTTGCCGGCATCGATGGCCACGGCCAAGAAGGCTTAGAGCTGGCGCGCGACAAGCTGCTGACCGGTACTGATGGCGCCCGTATGGTGCTGCGCGACAACCGCGGTAACATCGTGGACAACATTGATTCGCCAAATAATAAGCAGCCGGTTAACGGTCAGGACATGGTGTTGTCGTTGGATCAGCAAATCCAGCTTTTGGCCTATGATGAGCTGAATAAAGCGGTCGACAAGCATAAAGCGAAGTCTGGCAGCGCCGTGGTGCTGGATGCGCAAACGGGCGAAGTGTTGGCCTTGGTGAATGCACCGACGTTTGACCCAAGCCAGCCTGGGCTGTCGAATGCCGACATGCGTCGTAACCGTGCCGTGACCGACATGATTGAACCAGGTTCGACCATGAAGCCCTTCCCGGTGGCCTTTGCCTTGGATGAGGGCAAAGTGACGCCCAATACCCTGATGAATACCCTGCCTTACAATATTGGGCCGAACCGCGTGCGCGACACCCACGATTACCCAAGCTTGACCGTGCGGGGCGTGCTGCAAAAATCGTCTAACGTGGGCTCGAGCAAAATGTCGGCGATGTTCACCCCTGAGCAGATGTATCAGTTTTATAAATCGGTAGGCTTTGGCAGCAAGACGGGCTCTACCTTCCCCGGCGAAAGCCCTGGTATGGTGCGCCATTGGCAAGGCTGGCGGCCGTTTGAGCAAGCCACCATGTCGTTTGGCTACGGCATTCAGGTGAACTTATTGCAGTTGGCTCAGGCCTATACCATCTTTACCAACGACGGTAAGCTGTTGCCAGCGACCTTCATTAAACAGGATAAAGCCCCCGCAGGCACGCAAGTCATCAAGCCCGAAACCGCTGCAGCGATTCGTGAGATGATGATTTCGGTTACGGAAAAAGGCGGTACCGGTACGCGTGGTTCGATTGATGGATTTGACGTGGCGGCTAAATCAGGCACGGCCCGTAAGCTGGTGGATGGTCGCTATTCTGCCACCAAGCACACGGGGATGTTTATTGGTTTTGCGCCCGCTCAAAATCCTAGAGTCATTGTGGCGGTGCTGATCGACGAGCCGTCCGATAATGGCTACTACGGCGGTGTGGTGGCAGGCCCTCCCTTCAAGGAAATTTTAAGTAACAGCTTAAGAATTCTAGGGGTGGCGCCAACCAAAGCGACGACCAAGGAGTCTTTGTAACAAACACTAACTAATAAAGAGCACACATGATTAGCCAACTTACCCCCTTAAAATCATTAGATTTAACGGTGTTGTCGCCCTATAAGCTAAACAATGCTCGCCCTGTGATGGACAGCCGCAAGGTGACCCCTGGCGACCTATTTTTGGCCTGCCCAGGGGGCAGCGTTGACGGACGAGATTATATTGCCGCAGCCTTAAAACAGGGTGCGGCTTTTGTGCTTTGGGATGATGCCGATGGCTTTGTCTGGCAAGACGCCTGGCAAGTACCTAATCTAGCGGTTTCCCAGCTGGCCGAACAGGCTGGTCGGGTGGCCGCTTATTTGATGGACCATCCTTCACAAAAACTAAACTGCATCGGCATTACCGGCACCAATGGGAAAACCTCAATCAGCCAATGGCTGGCGCAGGCCTTGGATTTGCTGGGCCAACGCTGTGCCGTGATGGGAACGGTGGGCAATGGTTTTTGGGGCGAGCTGGTCGAAGCCACCCACACCACGCCCGACCCAGTGTCGATTCAGGCGGTGATTCGCGACGTTGTGGCGGCAGGGGCTCAGGCCTTGGCTATGGAAGTGTCTAGCCACGGTTTGGCGCAGGGACGTGTTAATGGGGTGGCGTTTAAGACGGCCGTATTCACCAATCTGACCCGCGACCATTTGGACTACCACGGCGACATGGCCAGCTATGGCGCCATGAAAAGCCGCTTATTTTATTGGCAGGGTTTACAGCACGCCGTGATCAATGTGGATGATGATTATGGTGCCCAATTAGCAGCGACGTTGGGGCAAGAGGCTCAAAATAAAGCCGAAGTCGTGACCTACGGCTTTTTAGACGAAGCCATTGTTAAGATTGCCTCTTTTGAGCCATCTTTGGATGGCATGCGCATTGGTTTTGAAACCCCGTGGGGAAATGGCGAACTAAACACGGCTTTATTGGGTCGGTTTAATGCGCAGAACTTAGCCGCTTGCGTGGGCGTTTTATGCGCCCAGGGGCATGACTTGGCTCAGGTGCTGGCGGTGTTGGCTAAGATTAAGCCAGCCACCGGGCGCATGGACTGCGTCAAACTGCCGAATAAGCCTTTGGTCGTGGTGGACTATGCCCACACGCCAGATGCCTTAGAAAAGGCTTTGACCACGCTGCATGAAGTGAAGGCGCACGACAGTGAGCTGTGGTGTGTGTTTGGCTGTGGTGGCAATCGCGATAAGGGCAAGCGTCCGTTAATGGGCGCCGTTGCCCAGCAGTTTGCCGACCGTGCGGTGGTGACCAGTGATAATCCTCGCTTGGAAGACCCCCAAAGCATTATTGACGATATTTTGCCGGCTGTTCCACATCCTGCCTTGGTTGAAGTGGATCGTGCTCGTGCCATTGAGCAAACCATTGCCTTGGCTCGGCCCAACGACATTGTGCTGATCGCGGGTAAGGGCCATGAGACCTATCAAGACGTAGGCGGGCAGAAGCATCATTTTTCCGACTTTGAAGTGGCTTTAAACGCACTGGAGCAAAAATAAACATCATGATTCTAGACCTGAACTTTGTTTACCAAACGTTTGCGACCCCGTTAGACCAGGCCAACCAAAAGGTACGCCAGGTGTCGACCAATAGCCAAACCGTGGGCGAGGGCGATGTGTTCGTGGCGCTTAAAGGCGAGCGCTTTGACGCCCATGATTTTGTTTTGGATGCCTTAAATAAAGGCGCCAGCTTGGCGATTGTGCGCGAAGACTTTCAATCGACCGATCCACGCCTGATTCGCGTGCCTGACCCTTTGGCTGCCTTGGGCCAATTGGCTAAAGCTTGGCGCGATCGTTTGGATATTAAAATCATCGGCATTACTGGCTCTAGCGGTAAAACCACGGTTAAAGAAATGGTGGCCAGCATGGCCCGCGCCGAATTGGGTTCAGCAGCGGTCTTGGCCACTCAAGGCAATCTCAACAACGACATCGGCCTGCCATTAACGTTGTTGCAGTTGACGGCGGCACATAAGGTCGCAGTGATCGAAATGGGCATGAACCATTTTGGCGAGTTAACCTACTTAACCCATTTGGCGCGCCCTGATGTGGCTTTGGTGAACAATGCGCTGCGCGCCCACGTGGGCTGTGGTTTTGATGGCGTGGGCGACATTGCGCGCGCCAAGAGTGAAATTTATGCCGGCCTTAAGGCCGATGGTTTGGCGCTGATTCCGTGTGAAGACGCCAATGTGGCCACCTTTATTGAGGCCACGAAGGGCATGCGGACCCAGACCTTTGGGCTCAATCAAGGCGATGTGCATGCCGACAATGTGGCGCTTTCCCCACTGTCTAGCCGCTTTGAATTGGTGTGTGCCGAAGGGCGTTACGTGATTGAGCTGCCTACGGCTGGTGCCCACAATGTCTACAATGCGGTGGCGGCTGCCAGCCTCGGCTTGGCCTTAGGCTGGTCCTTGCAAAATATTGCACAAGGATTGACACAATTCAGTAACATTTCTGGCCGATTACAAGTAAAATCTGCCCCCAGCGGCGCCTGCGTACTTGATGACACTTACAATGCCAATCCTGATTCTATGAAGGCGGCGTTGCAGGTTTTGGCTCAGTTTGAGGCACCTCGTGTGTTTGTGATGGGCGACATGGGTGAGTTGGGTGACGGCGCCGAAGCATTACACGTTGAAGTGGGCCTGTTTGCCAAAGAAGTGGGCATTGAGCGCCTATACGCTTTAGGCCCTTTGAGCCAAGCCGCCGTGAATGCCTTTGGTCTAGGTGCTGAGCACTTTGACGATGTGGCCGCCTTGATCGAGGCCGTGCAACAGACGACTCCTGCCGATGCCACGGTGTTGGTGAAGGGGTCACGATTTATGAAGATGGAACGAGTGGTGAAAGCCCTTGTGGATAACCAGTAACGTTAAGGAACGTCATGTTAATTTGGATTGCCCAGTTTTTTGATGGTTGGGTCAGCGGTGTTGGGGTGGTGAGCTATACCACGTTTAGAGCGGTGGCTGCTGCCCTTACGGCCTTGATTTTCAGCCTATTTTTAGGCCCTTGGACCATTAGAAAGCTTACTCAGTTAAAAGTAGGCCAAGCCATTCGTCAAGATGGCCCGCAAACCCACTTGGTGAAAGTGGGCACGCCGACCATGGGCGGCTCCCTGATTTTAACCGCCATTGCCGTCAGCACTTTGCTGTGGGCTAATTTAACCAATGGCTACATTTGGTTGCTGCTGTTGGTGACCTTAGGCGTGGGCGCTCTGGGCTTTTACGATGACTGGCGTAAAGTGGTTTATAAAGACCCGAACGGCGTGTCGGCTCGTTTTAAATTAGTGTGGCAATCCAGCATCGCTTTGGGCGCCGGCCTGTATTTGTTCTATTCTGCTAATTTGCCTGCATCAACCGAATTCATCGTGCCGTTCTTTAAAAGCATCGTGTACCCCATGGGCGCCGTAGGCTTTTTAGTGCTGACCTATTTGGTGATCGTGGGCACCTCTAATGCGGTGAACCTAACCGACGGCCTAGACGGCCTAGCGGCCTTGCCGGTGGTGTTGGTGTCGGCTGGCCTGGCGATTTTTGCCTACGCCAGCGGCCACTCAGAGTTTGCGCATTACCTACAGCTGCCGCACATTCCCGGCGCCAACGAGGTGGTGATTTTTTGCGCCGCCATTTGTGGCGCTTGTCTGGGCTTCTTGTGGTGGAATGCCTATCCGGCGCAGGTGTTTATGGGCGACGTTGGGGCTTTGGCCTTGGGCGCAGCCTTAGGCACGGTGGCAGTGATCGTGCGCCAAGAAATTGTGCTGTTCATCATGGGCGGTTTATTTGTGGTGGAAGCCGTATCGGTGATGCTACAGGTGGGCTCATATAAGATGCGCCGCAAGCGTATTTTCTTGATGGCGCCGTTGCACCATCACTTTGAAGAAGCCGGTTGGAAAGAAACTCAAGTGGTGGTTCGGTTCTGGATCATCACCATGATTTTGGTGTTGATTGGTTTGGCTACCTTAAAAATTCGATAGAAGAGCGACATGAACTTTCAGAATCAACGGGTGTTGGTGTTGGGTTTAGGCCAGACAGGCCGATCCTTGCTGACCTATTTAAAAGAAGCTGGTGCGACTGTTGCGGGGTTTGATGCGCAATTGAGCGACGAGCGCGTGCAGGCCTTAACTGAGGCCTACGGTACGGACGCCTGGTTTACGGGTGAATTAAGCGCCGTATTGGCGGCTCATGATTTTGATTGTTTGGCGCTGAGCCCGGGCGTGGCCTCGCGCAGCCCTGAGATTGTGGCCTTTCAGGCCCAAGGGGGCTTGGTAGTAGGCGACGTGGCGATTTGGTCGGCGCTGGTGCAAAAAACCGACGCCAAAGTCATCGCCATTACGGGTTCTAACGGTAAG
>JAGNTR010000117.1 GCA_017987415.1 Neisseriaceae bacterium | reverse complement strand
GACCACGGTGGTGCAGGGGGCGACGGCCTCGGTGACCACGCTGCCAGCGCCAATTTTGGCACAATGGCCAATGTGAATGTGGCCCAAAATGGCCGCGTTGGCGCCAATCATCACGCCGTTGCCGATGTTAGGGTGGCGAATGCCGGATTCTTTGCCAGAGCCACCGAGGGTGACGCCGTGCAAAATAGAAATGTCGTCGCCCAAAACGGCGGTTTCGCCGATGACGATGCCGGTGCCGTGGTCGAACATCAGACCTTTGCCGATTTGGGCGCCTGGGTGAATGTCGATGCCGAAGACTTCAGAGGCGCGATTCTGTAAGGAATAAGCCAGAGTATGGCGGCCTTGCTGCCACAGCCAGTGGTTGATGCGGTGGGCTTGCGTGGCGTGAAAACCTTTGAAATACAAGAGCGGCAGCGTGTATTGCTCACAGGCAGGGTCGCGGTCGTAATAGGCGTGGATGTCGGTGCGCATGCTCAAGCTGATGTCTGGATCTTGCTCGAAGGCCTCGCAAAATACTTCGTACAGCGCGCGCGCGTCCATGACTGGGCTGGCCAGCTTGCTGGATAGGTGAAACGCCACCACATGCTCGAGGCTGGGGTGGCGTAAGACGGTTAAATGTAAAAAGCTGGCCAATAGGGGTTCATTTTGGGCCGCTTCTTCAGCCTCTTGGCAAATGGTGAGCCAAAGGTCTGGCGTGGCCGCTGAGGCGGCCGCGGTGGGGGCAGAGCAACTCATTGAAACAGACTTTCCGTGCAGTGGTTAGGCGTGGTTTACAGCAGCACCACGTCGAATTGTTCTTGGGTATAGGTTGATTCTACCGCCAATGAGATGGGCTTGCCAATAAAGTCGATCAGCATCGCTAAGGATTGTGATTCTTCGTCGACCAGCATTTCGATGACGGTGGGCGAGGCCAGAATGCGGAAGCTCTTGGCATCGTAACGGCGCGCTTCGCGCACGATTTCGCGCTGAATTTCGTAGCACACGGTTTGCGCGGTTTTGATGTGGCCGCGGCCAGAGCAGGTGGGGCAGGTCTCACACAAAATATGGTTGAGGTTTTCACGCGTGCGTTTGCGGGTGATTTCAATCAGCCCTAAGCTGGTGAAGCCGTTGAGGGTGACGCGGGTTCGGTCAAAGCTAAGCGCCTTGGCCAATTCATTGAGCACCGAGGCGCGGTGGTTTTCTTGCTCCATGTCGATGAAGTCGACGATGATGATGCCGCCCAAATTGCGTAGGCGCAGCTGGCGCGCAATCGCGTGGGTGGCTTCTAGGTTGGTTTTGTAGATGGTTTCATCAAAGTTACGGGTGCCGACAAAGCCGCCGGTGTTGACGTCGATGGTGGTCATGGCCTCGGTTTGGTCGATGATTAAATAGCCGCCAAACTTGAGGTTAACGCGACGTTGCAAAGACTTGTCGATTTCGACTTCGACGCCGTGATATTCAAACAGCGGTTTCTCACCGCTGAAACGGCTGATTTTTTCCACTGCATTGTTCACATAGGCTTGGGCAAAGCCGATCATGCGGTGATAGTTTTCGGTCGAGTCGACCAAAATGTGTTGGGTGCTTTCGCCCACCATGTCACGCAAGACGCGTAGGCTCAATGGTAAGTCTTGGTAGAGCAGGCTTTCAGGCGGGCACAGCTTGGCCTGTTGCTGAATGTGGGCCCACACCTTGGTTAAATAATGGATGTCGGCCTGTAGCTCTTGGTCGCTGGCGGTTTCGGCACTGGTACGGATGATGTAGCCGTGGCAATAGTCGGCTGGCAACAGCGCTTCGAGGCGGCCTTTTAAGTGGGCGCGCTCGGTTTCGTTTTCAATGCGTTGCGAGATGCCGATGTGTTCGTCTTGAGGCAGATGTACCAAAAATCGGCCCGCCAGTGAAATTTGCGTCGACAGGCGTGCGCCTTTGGTGCCGATCGGGTCTTTAATCACTTGCACCAACACCGTTTGGCCTTCGAACAGCATGTGTTCGATGCGCTGGGTTTCGGTGGGGTGCTGGCGCTGCTCTAATAAGTCGACGATGTGTAAGAACGCGGCGCGCTCTAAGCCAATGTCGATAAAGGCACTTTGCATACCCGGTAAGACGCGCTTGACCACCCCCAAATAAATATTGCCCACCAGACCGCGGCCAACGGTACGCTCAATGTGTAATTCCTGCACCGAGCCTTCTTCAATCATGGCGACGCGGGTTTCTTGCGGAGTGATGTTGACCAGAATGGTCTCGTCTGGGCGAACTAAGTCTTTCGCCAAAGGAATGCCGGGTTGAAACATAAAGACTCTCTATAAAATTGACTTTGCTAAGCACACGAAACAGAGCGTGCCCATGCATTTAGCAAAGTTCTTTATTGAATTGGTCACCTGGGTGAACGTTGGCTTAGTATAAGCCAAGCCGTTGGAGGCGTCACCCACAAACTCAATCAGGATTAGGCTTAAAGTAGGTCTAAGCCACAGCGCTTAAGGAGTTGCGCGGTTTCAAATAAGGGTAGGCCCATGACGCCGGTAAAGCTGCCGGAAAGATGGCTGACCAGCACGCCGCCAATGCCCTGGATGCCGTAGGCGCCGGCCTTATCCATTGGCTCGCCGGTGGCGATGTAGCGCTCAATCTGGCTGGCGCTTAAGGGCGCAAACGTCACCTCGCTGATTTGGGTGACGTGCTGATACTGACCTTGATGAAACACGCCCACTACGGTGATGACTTGGTGGGTTTGGCCGGCTAAGGCGCTGAGCATGGCTGCGGCATGAGCAGCATCGGTGGGCTTACCAAAAATTTGTCCGTTCAAAGCCACCGAAGTGTCGGCGGTGAGAATGGGCGCGCTGGCCAAATTTTGGGCGCTGAGGTAGGCCTGTGCATGCAGCGATTTTTCATACGCCATGCGTTCGGTATAGGCCTGCGCTGCTTCGAGTGGCAGGGGCGTTTCGTCGATGTCAGACGGCAGTTTTTGGGTGGCTAGGCCAAGCTGTTGTATCAGTTCATGCCGTCTGGGGCTGCCAGACGCCAAATAAATAAAGGGAGTGCTCATGGGGCGTGCAGTCAAATAAAAACGAATAGGTGTTTATAAAGCAATTTGCCTGCTTTGCCAATGTGCTGTGCAGCATGTATCGGCACGCGACGAGTGTGTTAAAGTGCGTTTTTATGTTGACGAGAGCCAGCGATGATGTGGGCCTTATGGGGTTTGTTGGCGTCTGGCCTGGTGTCGGCGACGATTTTACCCGGAAATTCAGAAGTGGCTTTTGTGTGGTTTTTAACCCAATCGCCGCAGGCATGGGGCTGGGCTTGGCTGTTTGTCAGCATCGGCAACGTGCTGGGCAGCATGATTGGCTACGGCATGGGCCGGCTGCTGCCGAAAAAACCACAGCAAGAAAATGCCAAAACCGCCCGCGCCCTTCACTGGCTGTCGCGCTATGGTGCCGTGGTGCTGTGGTTTTCGTGGGTGCCGCTGGTAGGCGATGCTTTGCCGATTGCGGCTGGCTGGCTGCGTCTAAACGTATTGAGCTGCTTATTTTTTATCGCGCTGGGCAAGGTCATGCGCTATGGTTTTTTGCTGCTGGGCTTTTTTGCCTGGTGGTAGGTAAGGTGGATTTAGGGCCTTAGGGCAGTTGATTCGGCCAGAGGGGCAATAAAAACAAGAAAAACAAGGGCAGCTAGGGTAAAATGGCCCAAAACCTAAAGAATAAAGAAAGTAGATTATGAGTCAGCACGTTGCCCGTAAACGTTTTGGGCAAAACTTTTTACAAGACAGTCGGGTGATTTTTGACATCGTCAGCGCCGTTCGCCCGCAGCCAGACGACGTGGTGATTGAGATCGGTCCTGGTTTGGCCGCCATCACCGAGCCTTTGGCCGCCGCTTTAAACCATCTACACGTGGTGGAAATCGACAAAGACATCATTAAGCGTTTGAAAAAGCTGTCGTTTGCCGACAAGCTCACCATTCACGACGGCGACGTTTTGAACTTTGATTTTCGCTCGGTTGTGGGCAAAAAGAAAATTGTGGGCAACCTGCCCTATAATATTTCGACGCCGCTGTTGTTTAAGCTGGCCGAAGTGGCCGATGAAGTGGTCGACATGCACTTTATGCTGCAAAAAGAGGTGGTCGAGCGCATGGTGGCGGAACCGAACAACACCGACTATGGTCGTTTAACCGTGGTGTTGCAGTATTTCTTCTATATGGAGTACTTGTTTACCGTGCCGCCTGAAGCGTTTTCACCCGCACCTAAAGTAGAGTCTGCCGTGGTGAGAATGATCCCGCAGCTGGGCCGCTTTGGCGTGGCGACGGACTTCGCTCACTTTAGCCACTTGGTGCAGCTGGCGTTTTCACAGCGCCGTAAAACCATCCGCAATAACCTTAAAGGTGTGGCCACCGATGAGGATTTATTGGCGGTCGAGATCGAGCCTTCGCTGCGGGCGGAAAACATTTCCGTGGCGCACTATGTGGCTCTGAGTAATTTTTTGCATGCGCGGGTTAATCCCAGTTAAAATGCCCCTAACGAAAAATAGAAAGACGCATTATGATTCGCTTTGAAAACGTGCATAAATGGTTTAAAGATTTACATGTGATTAACGGTGTGAATCTGGAAATCAAACCGGGTGAAGTGGTGGTGATTTGTGGGCCTTCAGGCAGCGGAAAATCCACGCTGATTCGTTCGGTAAACCAGTTGGAAAGCATCCAAGAGGGTGCTATTTGGGTGGATGGCGTGAACGTGGCCGCCAAAGAAACCGATTTAAACCAGGTGCGTACCGAAGTAGGGTTTGTGTTCCAACACTTTAACCTCTACCCACACCTGTCGGTGATTGAAAACATCACTTTGTCACCGATTAAAGTGAAAAAAATGAACAAGGCCGCGGCGGAAAAGCTGGCTTTGGAGTTGCTGGAGCGGGTGGGTCTATCACATAAGAAAGACGCCTTCCCAACTGAGTTGTCGGGTGGTCAACAGCAGCGTGTGGCGATTGCTCGTGGCTTAGCCATGAACCCTCGCGTAATGCTGTTTGATGAGCCTACCAGTGCGCTGGACCCAGAGATGATTGGTGAAGTGTTGAAGGTGATGAAAGACTTGGCGCTCAGCGGGATGACCATGATGGTGGTGACGCATGAAATGGGCTTTGCCCGTGAAGTGGCCGACCGTGTGGTGTTCATCGACCAAGGCCAAATCTTGGAAGAGGCTCCACCAGAAGCGTTCTTCGCCAATCCTAAGCATGAACGCACCAAGCAGTTCTTAAAACAGCTGTTAACCCACTAAGCGCGGTTAACCAGTATGAGTCAAAGCAGCTTTGTGCCCATTCGCGCAGCTGCTTTTTCTCCCTTTAAATAGCCTCATGTAGAAGGCATAAGCAAGGATAAACAATGTTTGCAGATTTAGACGTGGTGATTCTGGCCGCAGGCAAAGGCACCCGTATGTATTCCGCGCTGCCGAAGGTGTTACACACCATCGGCGGTATGACCATGTTGAACCGCATCATCAAAGCCGTACAGGCTTTAAACCCCAAACAGATCACCGTTGTGGTCGGCCATGGTAAAGAAGCCGTCATCGCTAGCTTGCCCGAAGGCGTGCAGTGGGTGGAGCAGGCCGAGCAGCTAGGCACCGGCCATGCATTAAAAATGGCTTTACCTAACCTAGCTGAAAATGGCAAAACGCTGGTGCTCACCGGCGACACGCCGCTGATCGGCACCGAGACGCTAAAAGCTTTAGTTGAAGCGGCGGGTACGGGCGTGGGCTTATTGACCGACGTCATTGACGATGCCACTGGCTACGGCCGCATCATTCGCAGTGCCGATGGTCAAGTGTTGGCGATTGTGGAAGAAAAAGACTGTAACGCTGAGCAAAAAGCCATCACCGAATTCAACACCGGCATGATGGTATTGCCCAATGCCCACGTGGCGAACTGGTTGGGCGCCTTGCAAACCAGCAATGCGCAAGGCGAATATTACTTAACCGACGTCATTGCCCTAGCGGCCACGGCCAAAGTGCCGGTACACGGCGTGGTGGTGGCACACAGCTACGAAGCCGCGGGCGTAAACAATAAGGTGCAGCTGGTTGAGCTGGAGCGCATCTTGCAACGCAATCAAGCGCATGAGCTTCTGTTGGCAGGCGTGACCTTAAGAGACCCTGCACGCTTAGACATTCGCGGCAGCTTACAGCACGGCAAAGACGTGGTGATCGACGTGAACGTGGTGTTTGAAGGCCATTGCGTGCTGGGCGACAACGTCGACATCGGCCCAAACTGCGTGCTCAAAGATGTGGTGGTGGCCGATGGCGCTCAGATTCGTGCTTTCAGCCATTTGGCCGACTGCCAGGTAGGGCCAAACAGTGAAGTCGGCCCATATGCTCGATTGCGCCCAGGCGCGAAACTATTGGGTCAAAACAAAGTCGGAAACTTTGTTGAAATTAAAAAAAGCCAGGTCGGCGTGGGCAGTAAGGTGAATCATTTAACCTATATTGGCGACACCACCATTGGCGAGCGCACCAACGTGGGTGCAGGCGCTGTGACCTGCAACTACGACGGCGTAAACAAGTATCAAACCCAGATTGGCGATGACGTGTTTGTGGGCTCAGGCAGCCTTTTAGTAGCCCCTGTGGTGGTGAATAATGGTGCCACCATTGGCGCCGGCAGCGTGATCACCAAGGCCTGCCCAGCCGACCAGTTAACGCTGGCTCGCGTGAAACAGGTGTCTATTCCAAGCTGGGCGCGACCCACTAAACAGAAAAAGGATTAACCGATGTGCGGTATTGTTGGGGCAGTGAGTCAAACACAAAACGTGGTGCCATTTTTAGTTGATGGCCTAAAAAGATTAGAATACCGCGGCTACGATTCATCCGGTATTGCGGTGTTGGACGGCGATAAAATCACCCGTGTGCGCCGCGTTGGCCGCGTGGGCGAAATGGAAGCCGCCGTTCAGGCACAAGGCTTGGTCAGCCATGTCGGCATTGGCCACACCCGTTGGGCCACCCACGGCGGCGTGACCGAGCCCAATGCTCATCCGCACATTTCTAACGCATTGATTTCTGTGGTGCACAACGGCATCATCGAAAACTTTGAAGCCGAGCGTGAGCGTTTGGCGGCCCTAGGCTATGTGTTTGAATCCCAAACCGACACCGAAGTCATTGCCCACGCCGTACACCATGAATATCAAGCCCATCGCGACCTGCTTAAAGCCGTACAGCAGGCCAGCAAACGCTTTCATGGTGCTTACGCCATTGGCGTGATTGCCCAAGATCAGCCCAATAAATTGATTGTGGCGCGCATGGGTTGCCCTTTATTGATCGCTTTTGGCGAAGACGCCACGTTTGTGGCCTCCGACGTGTCTGCCGTGATCGCCCAAACTCGCCGCGTGTTGTTCATGGAAGACGGCGACGTGGCGCAGCTGTCGGCCAGCGGCATTGATGTGTTTGTTAACGCCCAAGGTGAAGCGGTTGAACGCCCGGTGCACGTGTCTGAGCTGTCTTTGGCTTCGCTAGACCTTGGTCCTTACAATCATTACATGCAAAAAGAAATCGCCGAGCAGCCTAAGGCCATCGCCGACACCATTGAGCAGGTTTTGGACGAAGGTTTTGTACCCGAGCTATTCGGCGCCAAAGGCGCTGAAGTGTTAAACGACATCACCAGCGTGAAAATTTTGGCCTGCGGCACGTCTTATTACGCCGGCCTTACCGCTAAATACTGGCTGGAAAGCATTGCCCGCATCGCCACCGACGTGGAAATCGCCAGCGAGTATCGCTACCGCGACGTGTTGGCCGATCCGAAGCAATTGGTGATCACCATCTCTCAGTCGGGCGAAACCCTAGACACCATGGAAGCGCTAAAATACGCCAAGTCTTTGGGCCATGAGCACACCTTGGCGATTTGTAACGTGATGGAAAGCGCCTTGCCGCGTGAGAGTGAGCTGGTGTTTTATACCCGTGCCGGTGCCGAAATTGGCGTGGCCTCAACCAAGGCATTCAGCACTCAGCTGACGGCTTTATTTACCTTGGCGGTGACCGTTGGCCAATTAAAAGGCGTGGTGAATCCAGAGCAGGCCAGCGCCTATTTGGAAGAGTTACGTCATTTGCCGGGCAGCGTCCAACACGCGTTAAACCTCGAGCCACAAATTGCCGCTTGGGCCAGCGTGTTCGCCACCCGCAACAACGCCTTATTCCTGGGCCGCGGCATTCACTATCCGATTGCCCTAGAAGGCGCGCTGAAGCTGAAAGAGATCACCTATATTCATGCCGAAGCCTATCCTTCTGGCGAGCTAAAACACGGGCCTTTGGCCTTGGTGGACAACACCATGCCGGTGGTGGTGATTGCGCCTAATGACAGCCTGTTGGAAAAAGTGAAGGGCAATATGCAAGAAGTGTCGGCGCGCGAAGGCGAGCTGTTTGTGTTTGCCGACCTCGACAGTCACTTCCAAGAATCAGACCGCGTACACGTGATTCGTACCCCACGCCACGTCGGCGTTTTGTCGCCCATCGTGCACGTGGTGCCGGTGCAGCTGCTGTCTTACCACACGGCTTTAGCCCGCGGTACCGATGTAA
>JAGNTR010000116.1 GCA_017987415.1 Neisseriaceae bacterium | reverse complement strand
CGTAACGGCTGGCTATTCACTCGCTTTGGCGATTTAAAAATCAAAAACGCAACTTATAAGATGGACCATCGTCCGATTGATGAAACCTGTGGCTGCTATGCTTGTCAAAACTTCAGTCGTGCCTATTTGCACCACTTACACCGCACTCAAGAAATCTTGGGCGCCCAGCTAAACACCATTCACAACTTGCATTATTACCAGCAGCTGATGCAAGATGTGCGTGATGCCTTAGATGAAGGTCGTTTTGAAACCTTCCGCCTACAGTTTGCCGAAGAGCGAACCATGGGCGTGAACAGTCCCAAAAACCCTTAAACATTGAGGCATCACGAGATTATGGCGTTTATTCCAGCGGTTTTTTTGTATTTTCGAAAACAGCCGCGGAATATTGACAAAATGACTTGGAAAATTGGGCTGCCCCCTATAAAATAGCCCATTGTTTATAATTTTGACGTACAGGAAAAAAGATGATCGATTTTGCATACGCCGCCGACGCCGCTAGCTCTAGCAGCTTGATTGCCCAGTTCGCCCCATTAGTATTGATTTTGGTGGTGTTTTACTTCTTAATCATGCGCCCTCAGCAAAAGAAATTTAAAAATCATCAAAAAATGATTTCAGAACTAAGCCGCGGCACCAAAGTGATCACCAGCTCAGGCATCGTGGGTAAAATCACCAAGGTAGACGAACGTTTCTTTACCATTGAAATTGCTTCTGGTGTTGAAGTTCAAATCGAACGTTCTGCCATCGCCAGCGTAGTGGAAAACTAAAAAAACCCTCGTTTTATGGCCGCACTCGTTGCGGCTTATTGCTTTTTGTAAGGTTGACAATGAACCGATATCCCATTTGGAAATACCTCATTATCCTCGTGGTATTTGTGGTGAGCTGCGTCTACGCCGTACCCAATTTATTTGGCGAGACGCCTGCCGTACAAGTATCCACCAACCGCCAGTCAATCGTCATCAACGAAGACACTATGGCGCAGATCGAAAATGAACTGCAGCAAAACAACATCCGTACCAACGGCATTTACCTAGACGGCAACAGCCTTAAAGTGCGCCTACACGATGCCGAGGCACAGCTTAAAGCCCGCGACATCATCGAGAATAACCTGGGTGAAGGCTACATCACTGCCTTGAACCTATTGCCTGACAGCCCAACATGGATGGCCAAAATCAGAGCCAATCCTATGTTCTTGGGCTTAGACCTACGTGGCGGCGTGCATTTCTTGCTGCAAGTAGACAAAAAGGCCGCGGTTGAGAAAAAGCTGGAACGCTACGCTGGCGACATTCGCCGTAGCCTTAAAACCCAAAAAATTCGCTATGGCAACATTCGCCAAACCGAGAACAACCTGATTGTGCCGTTGCAAGACGCTGCCAGCCAAACTCAGGCCTTACGCGTATTGGCCAAAGATTTACCTGAACTAGGCGTTCAGGCCGAAGGCGACCGCTCAATTAAAATCGCGCTGACCCCGGCCTTGATTACCAAAATTCAAGACGATGCCGTGAAGCAAAACATGGGCACCTTGCACAACCGTGTCAACGAATTAGGCGTGGCTGAGCCCGTGATCCAACAAGCTGGCCCTGATCGCATCGTGGTGCAACTGCCTGGCATTCAAGACACCGCCAAGGCCAAGGACATCTTAGGCCGTACCGCCACCTTAGAAGTGCGCATGGTCGAAGACGACGCCGCTCTGATGCAGCAAGCCTTGGATGGCAACGTGCCAATGGGCTATGAGCTCTTGTATCAACCAAGCCAAATGGGCAACAGCCCCATCTTGATCAATCGCCAGGTTGAGCTAACCGGCGACAACATCAATGATGCCCAGCCGTCTTTTGACGAAAACGGCGCCGCTGCCGTAGCGATTAACCTAGACTCAACTGGCGCCAGCATCTTCCGTGACCTAACCCGCGAAAATCGTGGCAAGCGTATGGCCATGGTATTGATCGAACAAATTCCTCAAAAGAATGACGATCCAGCCGCACCTGTGGTGTTTGAAAAGAAATCAGAAGTAGTGACTGCCCCGGTGATTCGTACCGAAATCCCTAACGGTCGCGTACAGATTTCGGGCAGCATGAGCACCGCCGAAGCCAACGATGTGTCACTGCTGTTGCGCTCAGGCTCGCTAGCCGCACCGATGAACATCGCGGAAGAACGCACCATTGGCCCAAGCCTAGGCCAAGAAAACATCACTAAGGGCTTCCACTCAACCCTATGGGGCTTTATCGCCGTGGGCGGGTTCATGATTTTGTACTACCGCACGTTTGGCGTGTTCTCAGTGCTGTCATTAACCTATAACTTAGTGCTGCTGATTGCCATTTTATCCATGTTACAGGCCACCCTAACCCTACCAGGGATTGCCGCCATCGCCCTAACCTTAGGCATGGCCATTGACGCCAACGTTCTGATTAACGAGCGGATTCGTGAAGAGCTGCGCGCCGGCATGGCCCCTCAAATGGCCATCAGCGCAGGTTACAAACACGCTTGGGCAACGATCGTGGACTCCAACGTGACCTCGCTCATTGCCGGTATCGCACTTTTGGTATTCGGCTCAGGCCCCGTTCGTGGCTTTGCCGTTGTGCACTGTATCGGCATCATGACCTCGATGTTCACCTCTGTAATGGTGTCCCGCTCATTCGTCAACATTTGGTACGGTCGCCGTCATCGCCTCAAAGAAGTATCGATTGGCTCAGTGTGGCGTCCAGAAAATGACAGCCTTCGCGCTGGCAGCAATAAGGAATAAGCACAATGGAATTCTTTAAGATTAAACGCGACATTCCGTTTATGAGCTATGGCAAGCTCACTACCTTTATCTCGCTGGCCACCTTTATTTTGGCCGTGGTGTTTTTATTCACCAAAGGCCTTAACTTTTCGGTGGAGTTTACCGGCGGTACGGTAATGGAAGTGCAGTATAGCCAAGGCAGTGACCTCAATAAGATCCGTGATGAGGTCAACACCTTAAATTTAGGCACGGCTTCGGTACAGGCCCTAGGCACCACTAAAGACGTGATGATTCGTCTGCCGAACAAAGAAGGCATGAACTCAGCGCAGCTGTCTGAGCAAGTCATGCAGCTATTGAAAACCCAAGACGCCAATGTACAGCTGCGTAAAGTAGAGTTCATTGGCCCGCAGGTGGGCGATGAGCTGGTGCGCAGCGGCCTATGGGCGATCAGCTTTGTGTGTATCGGCATCATCATCTACCTATCGGTACGTTTTGAGTGGCGCTTTGCCGTATCGGCCATTATTGCCAATATGCACGACGTGGTGATTATTTTGGGCTGTTTCGCCTTGTTCCAATGGGAATTCTCGCTGACCGTATTGGCGGGTATTCTCGCAGTACTGGGCTACTCGGTGAACGAATCGGTGGTGGTGTTTGACCGGATTCGCGAAAACTTCCGCAAACCCGGCATGCGTGGCCACACCGTGCCTGAAGTCATCGACAACGCCATTACCTCCACCATGAGCCGTACCATCATCACCCACGCCTCAACCGAAGCGATGGTGATCTCGATGCTGGTTTTTGGTGGCGACGCCCTACACGGCTTTGCCATGGCGCTGACCATCGGCATTGTCTTTGGCGTGTACTCATCGGTCTTGGTGGCCAGCCCGATGCTGATGTTCTTCGGACTCAGCCGCGAAAGCCTGATCAAGCCGATCAAGAAAAAAGAAGAAGCCGTCGTTTAACCCCACACATAAGGTTGCCTTCGGGCAACCTTTTTCCTAGAGGCTCCCATGGAATTAATCACCACCTTAATGGATTATTTCTTACACCTTGACGTTCATCTATTAGAACTCAGCCAAAACTACGGCACCTACATCTACCTGATTTTATTCCTCATCATTTTTTGCGAAACCGGCCTCATCGTCACCCCATTTTTACCGGGTGATTCACTGCTGTTTATGGCAGGCAGCATCGCCGCCCTTGGCGAAATGAACATTTATGTAATGATGGCCTTATTGATCGTGGCCGCCATTTTGGGCGACACCGTCAACTACAGCATCGGCAAGGCCATCGGCGCCAAGCTCTTCAGCACCCCCCATTCCAAGTTTTTCAAGCAAAGCCATCTGGCCAAAACCCATGCTTTTTATGAAAAACACGGCGGCAAAACCATCATCATTGCCCGATTCGTGCCCATTGTGCGTACGTTTGCACCGTTTGTGGCGGGCATGGGCAGTATGTCTTATCGTAAATTCATTACCTATAACGTCAGCGGCGCCATCATTTGGGTCTTGCTGTTCGCCACGGCGGGTTATTTATTTGGTAATCTAGAAATCGTGAAGAAAAACCTCTCAGTCATCATGCTGGGCATCATTATTTTATCCATTATGCCAGGCGTGGTGGAATACCTACGCCATCGTAAAGGTAGCCAAAAACAATGAGTCACATCATTCAATTACCCGACCACCTCATCAACCAGATTGCGGCGGGTGAAGTGGTGGAGCGGCCAGCCAATGCCCTCAAAGAAATCTTAGAGAACAGCATTGACGCCGGCGCCACCGACATACAAATCGAACTGGTCAACGGCGGCACGAAGTTAATGCGCGTCAGCGACAACGGCAGCGGCATGTTAGAGGCAGACCTGTCTTTAGCCCTACATCGCCACGCCACCAGCAAAATTAAAAGCCTACACGATCTAGAACACGTTCAATCCATGGGTTTTCGCGGCGAAGGCTTGGCCAGTATTGCTGCGGTCAGCCGCCTTACCCTCAGCAGCAAACACGCCGATAGTGAACACGGCCACCAAATCGTGGCCATCGACGGCAAGCTCCACCCCGTGACCGCCACCGCTCACAATCTGGGCACCACGGTCGAAATCGTCGACATCTATTTCAACACCCCTGCGCGGCGCAAGTTTTTAAAGTCTGACAACACCGAATACGCCCACTGCCTCAGCGCCATTGAGCGCATTGCTTTGGCTAATCCTCAGATCGCCTTCAGCGTACGCCACAACGGCAAGCAAACCTTAAGCCTGCCACTACAGTCTGGGCTAGACCGCGCTGCCGCCATCTTAGGGGAAGACTTTAAAGCCGCCGCACTGACGGTTCCGGCACAAGAAGGCGTCTTGTCTTTAAGCGGCTATATTTCTAGCCCCACCTACAGCAAGGGCAAGACGGACAAACAATATTTTTACGTCAACGGTCGCTTTGTGCGCGATAAGGTGTTATTCCACGCCGCCAAGCAAGCCTATCGAGACGTCTTACACCATGAGCTCACGCCTGCTTTTGCCTTGTTTTTAAGCATGCCGCCAGAGATGGTCGACGTGAACGTGCACCCCACCAAGACTGAGGTACGTTTTCGTGAAGGCCAGGCCATTCACCAACTGGTGTTTCACGCCCTCAACCGCGTTTTAGCCGACACCCGCGCCGACGTACGCCCCTCGATTAGCCAGCCGGCGCTTGGTCTGGGCGTCGATGCCAGCCCAGAGCCCACCCTGCCTACCAGCATGAACACTCGCCCCAGTAGCGGCTCTGCCGCAAGCGGCGGCGTGAGCCCAGCACCGTTTCGCCCCCAAAGCGGCGGCGCCAGCTATCAGCGCCCGCTGAGCTTGGCGCAGTCAAAAGAAGCTTTAAACGCCTACGAATCTCTGTATCAACGCCCTGCTGAGCTGGATCAAATCAGCGCGGCTCAAGCCGCTTTGGCCGAGCCCCAGCCTGGGGATGAAGCCGCACATGAACATCCACTTGGCTACGCCATCGCCCAGCTATGCGGCATCTACATCTTGGCCCAGGCGGACAACAGCTTGATCTTGGTCGACATGCATGCCGCCCACGAACGCGTGACCTATGAGCGCCTAAAAACCCAGCTAGACGAAGGCGATATTGCCACCCAAACGCTGCTGATTCCGGCCTCGTTTGAAGCCACCGCACTCGAAGCCGCCACCGCCGCCGAACACCAAGACACCTTACAACAGCTTGGCCTATCACTGTCTCTACTGGGCGAACACACCATTGCCGTGCGTTCTGTGCCATTAATGCTGGCCAAGGGCGATTACGTAGGCTTGGCCCAATCTATTTTGGCCGACATTCAAAGCTATGGCGCCAGCCACGTACTCACTGAGAAACGCAATGAACTGCTGGCCACCATGGCCTGCCACGGCTCGATTCGCGCAGGTCGACAGCTGACGCTGCCAGAAATGAATGCGCTGTTACGCGATATGGAGCAAACCCCGCGCTCAAACCAGTGCAATCATGGCCGCCCGACCTGGGTTAAATTAACCATCAATGAGCTGGATGGTCTATTCATGAGGGGGCAATAGTGATGCACCCTTCCGCCTTAGCTATTTTGGGCCCGACCGCCTCGGGCAAAACTCAGCTGGCCTTAGACCTGGCTCAAGTACACGCCATTGAAATCATCAGTCTTGACTCGGCCCTCATCTATCGCGACATGAACATTGGCACTGCCAAGCCCAATGCGGCTGAACTGGCTCAAGTGCCCCACCATTTGATCGACATCATTTCGCCGTTAGACAGCTACAGTGCCGCTGATTTTTGTCGCGATGCCCTGGCCTTGATTCAAGACATCCAGGCGCGCGGCAAGCTACCCGTTATCGTGGGTGGCACCATGATGTATTACAAAGCCCTCACCGAAGGTTTAAACGACTTACCAGCGGCCGACCCTGCAATACGTGCTCAGCTCCAAGCCGACAAAACCACCCTAGGGCTCTTGGCCCTATACCAACGCCTACAGACGGTTGATCCCCTCACCGCTGAGCGACTCAAGGCAGGCGACAGCCAACGCATCGAGCGTGCCTTGGAAGTATTCATGCTCACCGGCAAACCAATGAGCCAGCATTTTCAAGAGCAAGAGGCGCAAAAGCCGGCGCTGAATTTAACCACGCTGGCCTTAATCCCAGAAACCCGCAGCCTGCTGCATGCGCAAATCAAAAAACGGTTTGACGCCATGATGGCAGGCGGCTTTCTTGACGAAGTTCGTCAGCTACAGGCCAAATATCCAAGCCTGAATCCTGACTTGCCGTCGATTCGCTGCGTGGGCTATCGTCAAGCTTGGGCTTATTTAGCCGGTGAAGACGATCTAGCTGGCATGACAGAAAAAAGCATCATCGCCACCCGTCAGCTGGCTAAGCGCCAGCTGACCTGGCTACGCAGCCTAGACTATGAGCTGGCTCTAGACCCCTATACCGAAACCGATTTACTGGCGCCAACCTTGGCGCTCTTAGCGCGAAAGAATCTTGCATGAGTTTGACCACCCCTCCCGCCCCCATTATCCGCCGCCTGTTTGCCATTGTGTATGAATCGCTGCTGGTGACCGCCGTCTCCCTCGTCGCCCTATTGATTTCAGTGCCCTTTACCTATGTATTCCCCACCACCAGCATGGTGCCTCAGGTAATTTCCGGCTTGATCTTATGTCTCGCCTGGGGCCTATACTTTGGCCTATCTTGGGCCAAGAGCGGCCAAACCTTGCCGATGAAGGTTTGGCGTATTCGCCTCGTCGACCAGCGCGACCAGCTGTTAAGCCGCCCACACATTGTGATTCGTCTGGCCTGGATGCTGACCTTTATGGCCGGCATTCCCGCCATTGCTTATCTGGCCGCCCGCAACAAAGGTTTACCCAGCCAGACTTCATTTTATTTAGCCAGCTTTTGGTGGATTCTCACCTGGGGCTACGCTTTTTGTAATCGTGACAAACAGTTTTTACATGATAAATTAGCGGGCACTCGTCAGATTTTGATTGAGAAAACCCCGCGTAAATGAATTATTAAGCTTTAACCCTGTAAACCAGGGCAAAAAAACGCTATAATCTCCGACTTCACTTAACTGATTTGGCCCACCACGCAATGGAAGAACTCAAACAACGCATTTTAAACGACGGCCGCCTACTTGATGGCTATATTTTAAAAGTCGATAATTTTTTAAATCATCAGCTAGATGTACAGCTTTTAGACAATATGGGTAAAGCCTTTGCTGAGCGCTTTGCCGGTGTTGAAATTGACAAAATTTTGACCATTGAAGCTTCTGGCATCGCCGTTGCCTGCATGGCCGCACGTCATTTTAACAACGTGCCTGTGGTGTTTGCCAAAAAAACCCAAAGCCTGAACATGGATCAAGAAGCTTATGAGAGCGAAGTGTTTTCCTACACCAAGCAACAAGGCTATAAAGTTCGTGTGTCGCATCGCTACCTGCATCAGGGCGAACGCGTTTTGATCATGGATGATTTCCTAGCGCACGGCAACGCCAGCCTAGGCCTCATCGACTTGGTTAAACAAGCAGGCGCGACGCCAGTGGGCGTGGGCATCGTGATCGAGAAAGGCTTCCAAGACGGCGGCAAAGCCATCCGTGATGCTGGCGTACAGCTTGAATCATTAGCCGTATTGGGCCCCATCGAAAACGGCACAATTGAATTCTTGGCTTAAACCTCATCAGCCAGCCAAATAAAAAGCGCCTCCTTCGGGAAGCGCTTTTTTATGGCTCACTCACTCACACCGAGCGAATAGGCTTAACGTAGAATGTCCACGCCGTCGGCCGTCGCCAAAATCAACACATGCGCCCGTTG
>JAGNTR010000115.1 GCA_017987415.1 Neisseriaceae bacterium | reverse complement strand
CTATTACACCATTGCCGACGACGAGCTGTTCCGCTTGATTGCCTTGGCTAATCAGACCGAAGGCGTGGGGATGGAGCCTTCAGCCGCAGCAGGGCTGGCGGGCATGGCTCGAGTATTGGGTGATGCTGATTATATAGCCCGTTTAGGCTATGGTCAGCAGCAGCTGGCTCATGCCACCCACATTGCCTGGGTGACCGGCGGCAGTATGGTGCCAGCGGCAGAAATGCAGGCTTATTTGGCTCAGGGGCGTGATCTACTCTAGCACGTGTTTGACGCTCATCGTGAACCCCTGCATGGTCATGTCCAACAGGGGTTTTTTATGGCCTTTATGGTTCCTGCTGGCTGCATAAGGTATAGGCGTTTGGGCTGTGTTGAGTAAGCGGTTTGGTTTACTTAGCCCAAGGCCGTATCCAACAGCATCATCACCACAAAGCCGATCATTAAGCCTGTGGTGGCAAAACGTTCGTGGCCTTTACGGTGAGACTCAGGGATGACTTCGTGGCTGATCACAAACAGCATGGCGCCTGCGGCAAAGCCTAAACTCCACGGCAGGATGGACGGAAATAAATACACCACGGTGGCGCCCAAGACGGCGCCAATGGGTTCGATTAGGCCAGATAAAATGCCGATGCCCACGCAAGTACTGCGCTTATAGCCGGCGTTTAAGAGCGCTAGCGCGACCACCAAACCTTCTGGAATGTCTTGGATGGCAATACCGGTCGCTAAGGTGCTGCCAGCGATGTTGCCCACGCCGGCAAACCCAACCCCAATGGCCAGACCTTCGGGGAAGTTGTGTAAGGTGATGGCAAACACGAACAGCCAGGTGCGCTTGAGCAACATGGCATCGGAAGGCGTATGGTGGCTGTCGCCAATGAATAAGTGCTCATGGGGGATGGTGCATTCCATCAACATCAAGAGGCCGGCGCCGAGCAAAATGGCCGCAGCAATGACGAGGCCGGCATGCCAAGGGCCGGCACCCGCTTCGGCAAGGGCATCCATGCCAGGAAGGATGAGGGAAAACACGCTGGCGGCCAGCATCACGCCGGCGCCAAAGCCGAGCATGCTGTCGGTGAGGCGGTCGCTCAACGATTTAGAAAATAAAATGGGTAGGGTGCCCAGAGCGGTTGCAGCAGCAGCCACAAGGCCACCAATTAAAGCGTTGAAAACGCTGTGTTGATTGTTTAGTGCTTGAAACCAGAGCGCACGAGCAGAGAGGAACAGCAAGATTAATGCCACCACAGCGCACAACAACCACAGACTGTTTTTTTTATTCAGGGTCATAATAAGCCTTATCGTCATTAAATAGAGAAATCACATCCTCTTAATGATTACTGTGCGACGATTGGCCGGGTTTGTCCAGTGGTGATTGTGCGTACTTAGGTTTAGCTATGGCGTTGATTGAGCGCCGAGGCTAAGGCGCTTAGCTGGGCGATGGATTCAACCTTGGTGTCGACATAGCTGGGTAGGTGAGTGGCCGGCTGGGGCGTGTGCCATACCGTTGTGAGGCCCAAGGCTTTTGCCGCTTCTAAGTTGGGCAGGCTGTCATCGACCATGATGCAGTGTTCAGGAGCATAGCCTTGGTCGTGATAAACCTGTTGATAGGCGTGAGCGGAAGGCTTGATGGCGTAGTTGAGGCTGTCGGTGCCGAAGCGTTTGGCAAAGAGGTGGTCGATGGCCATTTTTTGGCACAGCGCATCGATGTAAAACGTGGGCGCGTTAGAAAAGATGACTTTGCGCCCAGGAATGGCCTGGAGTGATTGGGCTAAGTTGGGCTCATAGGCCAATAAGGGCAAGATGTCGTCTAGGGGGTGGGTATGGTCGAGAAACTCCTGCACGCTGATGTCAGGGTGGTGGTGCTGGAGGCCGTAAAGGGTTGCCCCATAGCGTTGCCAGTAGTCGGCGCGAAGCGCTGAGGCCGCAGTAGAGGACAGAGCCAGACGTTGTGCCATATAGGCCGTCATGGCGTGATTGATGCAGTCAAAAATACCGGCGTCGGCATTGTGTAAGGTGTTGTCGAGGTCAAATAACCATAGTTTGGGCGTCATCATCATCAATCAATACGGCAAGCTGCGTTAAAACCGCCATGATACGTGCTTTGAGCCTAAAAAGGCAAAGACTGATCTAGATCAATAGGCAAATAAATCAATCGATTGCGGCTTTCAATCACCTATGTTGTCGGCGTGAGTCAACAAGATTGTGTTGATTAATATTTAATTATTTCAGGATGTTAAGAAATTAAAGCAGGAAAAAGAGAGATAACGATGCCAAAAAGATCAAAAGAAGGTAAAATGTAATAATAATTACTCTCATTAACAAAGCATTTTATGGTAAGGAACTACAGGGCATGAGAAAAAGGTATTTTTTTCTCTTATTGTGCATTTTGTCGGTTGTATCGTTGTTTGTTGGTGTCATTGATATTTCTCTAAAAGATTTATTCAATTTAACGGAAGACCAAAAACAGATCATCTTAGTCAGTCGTCTACCACGCTTGTTGAGCATCCTGATTGCCGGTGCCAGCATGAGTATCGGCGGTCTGATCATGCAAAAGCTGAGTCAGAATAAGTTTGTATCACCCACCACCGCCGGTACCATGGAGTCTGCACGGTTGGGCATATTGATTTCTTTATTGCTGTTTGCCAATGCGACCCCCCTGCAAAAAATGGGCGTGGCGTTTGCTTTTTCTCTGGCTGGCACCTTCTTATTCATGAAGATTCTTGACCACATCAAGTACAAAGACGTGATTTTTGTGCCTTTGGTGGGGTTAATGTTTGGCGGCATCATTGGCTCGATCTCGACCTTCTTTGCCTATAAATATGATTTGATTCAAAACATGGCGTCGTGGCTGTTGGGCGATTTCTCCATGGTTTTGAAAGGGCGCTACGAATTAATGTACATCAGCGTACCGCTGATGATCTTTGCCTATCTGTACGCCAATAAATTTGCGGTGGCAGGGATGGGCGAAGACTTTGCCAAGAACCTAGGCTTGAAATACCGTCAAGTGGTCAATATCGGCTTGGCTATTGTGGCCATGATCACCGCCTCAGTGGTATTGACCGTAGGCATGATCCCGTTCTTGGGCCTGATTGTGCCAAATATTGTCGCCATGTATCAGGGCGACCACCTTAAAAATAGCCTGTCGCATACCGCTTTATTAGGCGCGGTGTTCGTGCTGGCCTGTGACATTTTAGGCCGCATCATCATCTATCCCTACGAAATCTCCATCAGCGTGACCGTGGGTGTGATCGGCAGCATCATCTTTATTTGGTTGATTTTCAGAAGGCAAAGTGCACATGGGGCCTAAGCGTAAACTAGGCCTGCTGGCCCTCCTAGCCGTGATCACCATGGCAGGTTATTTGTTTTATGAATTGACGTCGTGGGATTACGCGCTGCCGCGCCGCGCCATGGTACTGGTGGCGATGGCAATTGCCGGCACGGCGATTGCGTTCTCAACGGTGATTTTCCAAACCGTCACCCATAACCGTATCTTAACCCCTAGCGTGATGGGATTGGATTCGCTGTATTTGCTGGTACAAACCGTGCTGGTGTTCTTTTTTGGCACCCAAACAGTGGTGAATTTAAGCAGCGAAGTACAGTTTTTTATGTCGATCGGCATCATGGTGTGCTTCTCGATTTTACTGTATCAGCTGATGTTCCGCGGTGAAGGCAAGCCGATTTATTTCTTGCTCTTGGTCGGCATTATTTTGGGAACGTTGTTCCAAAGCCTGTCTTCGTTTATGCAGGTATTGATCGACCCCAATGAGTTTTTGATCGTGCAAGACAAAATGTTTGCCAGCTTTAACAACGTTCAGGTCAGCCTAGTGTGGTGGTCGATCGCCTTGATGGTAGTGACCATGGGCGGCTATATGTATTACATCAAGTATCTTGACGTGCTGTCTTTAGGGCGGGAACAGTCGGTGAATTTAGGCGTGTCGTATGAGAAAGTGGTGCGCAATTCGCTAGTATTGGTGGCGATCCTGACCTCGTTGGCAACGGCTTTAGTCGGCCCCATTACCTTCTTGGGTTTGTTGGTGGCCAACCTGTCGTATGAAATTTTAAAAACCTATCGCCATCGCTATTTATTGCTGGGCGCCATCTTGATCAGCATGATTGCGCTGGCCGGTGGGCAAATGCTGGTTGAACGAGTATTCACCTTCTCGACCACATTGAGCGTGATTGTGAACTTTGTGGGTGGGCTGTATTTTATCTACTTGCTGTTAAGGGAGAATCGATCGTGGTAACGGTAAAAAATGTATCTAAAAAGTACGGTAATAAATACGTTTTGGACGACGTGTCGGTGACGATTCCCACACGTCAGGTCACCTCTTTGATTGGGCCAAACGGTGCCGGTAAAAGCACGCTGTTGGCGATGATGAGCCGCTTGGGTAAAAAAGACAGCGGTGAAGTGTTTATTGAAGACAAAGAAGTCAGCGATTGGCGCTTAGACGATCTGGCCCAAAAGATGTCTATCTTGAAGCAGGCCAACAACATCAACCTGCGCATTACCGTGCGGGAGCTGGTGGCCTTTGGGCGCTTCCCCTACAGTAAAGGGCGTCTCAACGCCGAAGATGAGCGCCTCATTGACGAAGCCTTAATGTATATGGACTTAACCCATATGCAGCATAAATACCTGGATCAGCTCAGCGGCGGCCAAAAGCAGTGTGCCCACATTGCCATGGTGATCGCGCAAGACACCGACTATATTTTTTTGGATGAGCCTCTGAATAACTTGGACATGAAGCACTCGGTGCAAATCATGAAAACCCTACGTCGCTTAGTTACAGACTTGGGTAAAACCATCGTGATCGTGATCCACGACATTAACTTTGCGTCTTGCTACTCAGACTATATTGTTGCGCTACGCGATGGGCGCTTAGTGCATGAAGGCAAAACCAGCGACATCATTGCCCCAGCCGTGTTGAAGGATATCTACGACATGGACATGCCGGTGCAAGAGATCAGCAACAACAAGATTTGCGTGTATTTTTCTTAAGTCGAACGTAACCGACGCGGCTGCGCATGGAAACAAGGCCGCGTATTTTTTAATAAGCTAAATAAAGGTCTACTAAATGAAACAGTTTAAACAGTTAGGTTTGATTGCCGTATTGGCGTTGGCGCTTGGCGCCTGTGGTGAAACCAAAGAAGCAGCCACTGATGGCGCGGCTGCGCCTGCCGCAACGGTATCAGTCGAGCACAAACTGGGTACGGTTGAAGTCAAACAAAACCCTGAGCGCGTAGTGGCATTTGACTTTGGCGCTTTGGATACCTTGGAAGCCTTGGGCGTAGATGTAATCGGCCTACCTAAAGCCAATATCCCAGCCTACCTAAGCAAGTATAAAGACGACAAATACGCCGATATGGGCGGTTTGAAAGAACCTAATTTCGAAGCGATCCATGCCGCTAAGCCTGATTTGATCATTATTTCTGATCGCCAAGCCAAGCTATTTGATCAGCTAAACGAAATTGCGCCAACCGTGTACACCAACGTTGACTATAACGATTACGTGCCTTCTCTAGAGAAAAACGTGAAAACCTTAGCGTCATTGTTTGGCAAAGAAGCCCAAGCTGATGAAGCCTTGGCAACATTGAAAGCCGACATTGCCAGCGTGAACGAAAAAACCAACGCCATGCCTGAAAAAGGCCTGATCGTGTTGGTGAACGACGGCAAAATCAGCGCCTACGGTTCTAAATCACGTTTTGGTTTCATTCATGACGTATTGGGCGTGAAACAAGCTGATGAAGCGATTAGCGTGTCTACCCACGGCCAAAGCGTGGCGTTTGAATACATCGTTAAAACCAACCCTGACTACATCTTTGTGATCGATCGTAGCGCTGTGGTGGGTAATAGCGAAACCGCCGCGAAGCAAGTGATTGAAAACGAACTGGTACAAAAAACCAATGCGTTTAAAAACGGCCACATCGTATACCTAGATCCAAACACCTGGTACTTGTCTGGTGGCGGCCTAGGCTCTACTAAAGAAATGGTTGAAGAAGTTAAAGCTGCACTATAAGACTATTATCGGTTTTATTTAATCAAAAGCTGCCCCAAAGGGCAGCTTTTTTTATTTTCAGGCGGCGCCTACCTTTAATAAACGGGCGGCCAATTGCTGTTCAAAGAATTCAACGCAGACTCTGAGCTTGGCTGAAGCATTGAGGCGTGAAGGGTAGACGGCCCAAATATCGGCATCCTGCCAATAGTCCGGTAATACCTGCACCAGCGTGCCGCGTTCAATTTCGGCGCCCACGTCCCAGACCGAGCGCAGCATGATGCCGTGGCCGGCCAGCGCCCATAGCCGCACCATCTCGCCATTATTGGACGCTAAGGTGCCAGACACCTTGATGTCTTGTCCGCCCTTAGTCGAGTTCAGCTCCCATAGGCCAAAGGGGTGGTCACGTTCCTTAATCACCAAACATTCATGCTGAAGCAAATCTTTCAAGGTTTTTGGCGTGCCATGGTCGGCCAAATACGCTGGTGCGGCGCATAGGATGCGCTTATTCGGATGGAGCTTTTTGGCGATGAGGTGGGGGGCAATGTCGTTGCCAATGCGAATGTCTAAATCAATGTGGTGGGCGATTAAGTCTTGCACCTTATCGACCGCATCAAAGCGAATCTTGAGTTTCGGATAGAGGGTCACAAAGTCAGACAGTAGCGGCGCCACGTGGCGGCGGCCAAAGCCCAGGCTGCTGGTGATCGACAGCGTGCCAATGGGGTTGTTGGGATGGCTGGCCACGGTTTCCGTCATGTCCTTTAAGTCCAGCAAGATATTGCTGGCCCAGTCATACACTACTTCTCCGTCTTCAGTAAGGCTAAGCGAGCGCGTGCTGCGGTGTAATAGCTTGCAGTTTAACGTTTGCTCTAAGACTTGAATGCGTTTGCTGACGTAGGCGGGTGAGGCGCCTAGTTCATCGGCGGCCTTCACAAAGCTCTTATTCTTCACCACTAGGGTGAACACGGTTAAATCCACAACCTGCGGCATATTATTCACGAATCGTGTCCTTTGTGTTTGTATTTTACTTCATTATTCATTATTTGTTTTGACGTATGCTACCAAAAACGGGTCGACACCACCATTAAAAATCGGTGTGTGTCCAATTGCACACAGAGGAGTATGGATGTCTAAAGTATATAAAGTGGCCGCTATTGCGGGTGATGGTATTGGTCAAGAGGTTTTGCCGCAGGGCGTGCGTGTTGTGGAAGCCGCGACCACAGCGTTGAATTTGCCGGTGCAGATCGATCATTTCGACTGGGCTAGCTGTGACTATTATTTGGCCCACGGCCAGATGATGCCGGACAACTGGTTTGAGATTCTAAAGGACTATGACGCTATTTTCTTTGGTGCCGTGGGTTGGCCAGATAAGGTGCCAGATCATATTTCTTTATGGGGTTCTTTACTGAAGTTTCGCCGCCAGTTTGATCAATATGTCAATTTACGGCCAGTACGGCTATTGCCTGGGGTGCCTTGCCCGCTCGCCAATCGTCAGCCTGGCGACATTGACTATTACGTGGTGCGGGAAAACACCGAAGGGGAATATACCTCAGTGGGCGGCAAAATGTTTGAAGGCACTGAGCGTGAATTTGTGCTGCAAGAGGCCGTTTTTACCCGCCACGGTACCGACCGCATTCTGAAATACGCCTTCGACATGGCCCAAAACCGTCCTCGTAAAACCCTAACCGCTGCGACCAAGTCTAACGGCATTGCTGTCAGTATGCCTTACTGGGATGAGCGCTTAGAAGCCATGGCCGCTCGCTATCCCGACGTGAAGTGGGACAAGCAGCACATCGACATCTTAACCGCACGTTTTGTGCTGCAGCCGGATCGCTTTGATGTGGTGGTGGCGTCTAATTTGTTTGGGGATATTTTGTCTGATTTGGGCCCGGCCTGTACCGGCACCATTGGCTTGGCCGCCTCAGCCAACTTAAACCCCGAGCGAACCTTTCCTTCCTTGTTTGAGCCGGTGCATGGCTCTGCGCCAGACATTTATGGCCAGAACATCGCCAACCCGATCGCCATGATTTGGTCAGGCGCCATGTTGCTGGAATTTATTGGTAATGGCGATGCGGCCTTCCAAAAGGCGCACGATCTCATCATGAAGGCGATCGAAACCGTGTTGGTTGAAGGGCCAAGAACGCCGGACATGGGCGGGCAGGCGAGTACTCAGGAAATTGGGGCAGCGATTGCAGAGCATGTGCGCGTTTGGGCGGAAGCTCAGGTACAGGTGGCTGAGACGCAAACCGTTGCTTAATCATTAGTGATGGAGTGGGCGCTTACTTTGAATTACATAATCGAAGAAGCGCCGTAAAGGAGATAAGAGATGAAAGAGGTCAAGTATGGCCAGCGAGATACCTTGCTCGCAGGCTTAAGCTTATTTTTTGTGTTTATATCGGTTTGGGCGCTCGCAGCTTACCCTGATCAATCTATTGTCATGGCCGATAAAATGATGTTTTGGGCTACTTCAGTGTTTACCGCCCCCGTTTTGTTGTTTGCTTTCTTGGCTATTCTATTTGTTTTGGTTTTGGCTTTTAGTAAGTATGGGAAAATTAAATTAGGTGCAGGTAAGCCCGAATACTCAACGC
>JAGNTR010000114.1 GCA_017987415.1 Neisseriaceae bacterium | reverse complement strand
GCCTAGCCAGACCATCAGTGCTTTGCTGGCCCCAACACCGAAAATAAATTCGGCTCGCTGACCACATACACAAAACCATTGGCCCCAATGGCCACGCCCTCAGGCTGTGGCATGGGCAGCTCAAAGCCACTGCCCTTACTAGGCCACAGGCTTTTTCTTTGTAAAACCTTACCGTCTAAAGATAAGGTAAATAAGGCCTGAGCTTCGTCACTGAGCAACAGCAAGCGCTGGCCCACTGGATCGAATTCAACGCTGGATAAGTCGGTGGCAAACCCGGCTTGCGCCAGCAGATGGCTTAAATCAGTGTGCACAATCGGGCCACCTCGCCCAACGCCTTGAACCGCGTATAGGCCGGTCGGGTCTTTTTCTTTAACCACATACAGCGTGTCAGTCTCAGCATCATAGCCAATGCCTTCTGGACCGCTGTTTCTTTGCTTGGGCATGGGTAATGGATACATTTGTGCCTTATCCGCAACAATGCCTACACCATCCTGGCTCGGCAAAGTTAAAACCGCAATCGTGCGTTTTTTTTCTTGCATCACTGCCACTTTATTTTGGCCTAAATAGGCCACGCCTTCGGTGTCCGACACCCCCGTTAGCGGATGGCGTCGCAGTAGTTTACCTTCAGTACTTAACACCAACAGCGTACCGGGGCGATTCACCACCGCCACCAGCTGATCATGCTCAGGCATATAGGCCAAGCCTGATAGGTTTTTGTCGATTTCTGGAATCGGCTGATCATAAACGTAAAAAACCAAATCATTCAGGCTCAAGCCAGATGCCGGGCCCCTCTCTAAAGTAGACAGCTCCTGGGGGTCACATCGAGAAAAAGCGCATTTAATTTGGTAATCTAAATGAAAAAAGCGCACCGCCGCAAACACACACCAGCCCACCACCAACAGGCATAAAAATACGACTAAACCTCGGCATAAGCGGGTTACATTCTTGGGAGAAACGGCATACATTGGTTATTCAAACCTATCTTTAAAATCAGCAGTAAAAAAGCCAGCATGCAATGATACTGGCTTTTGAATAAGCTGGGGGGAGATTATTACCTGTCTTTACTTTGGTTTCAGCAACGCCGTCGAAGCGCTAGTCAACAGCGCCGCCATGAAACCATTTTTGCAGCTGCCGTTGCGCTTCTGCTATGTGCTCGGCTTTAACGTAGGCCGCCGTGGTTGCCAAAGCCGCCATCAACACGCTTAAATCATCGCTATAGCCCACGCCCGGCAACACGTCAGGAATGGCGTCTACGGGTAAAATAAAATAGGCTAAAGCCCCATAAATGGTGGCGCGCGCCCATTTAGGCGTGTCTTGATCCTTAGCCGCATAATACAGCCGCAGCGCTGGGTCTAAAACAACTTCACCCATTTTGACCGCGTAGCGCTGCACTTTACGCCAAAAACGCTCGTCATCATACGATTGATGCGTTGATGTCATGCTCTGCCCCTCCTCATTCAGGATACCGGCTAGTCAAGTTGACGTGGCCATGATGTATAGACACGGATTAGGGCTTAAAGTTTAATCAGCCTATGCTCCATAAAAAAAGCCTTAGCCAAGAGTGGCTAAGGCTCCATGCCGTTCTGTAAGGCTTAGAGGCGCAGGCGCAGCGTGCCCTTACCACGAGAGCAGCAGCTCATCATCATGCGGCCATCGGCTTTTTCAGCCGCCGACAGCACCCGATCGCGGTGGTCTAGCTCGCCTTCTTCCACGCTGACTTCACAGCTGCCGCAGAGGCCTTCACAGCAATCGCTGGCTACATCAATGCCTTTTTCTTGCAGTACTTCCAGCAAGGTTCGGTCTTTCGGTACCGTCAAAGTAATGCCGCTGTCCAACAGCGCCACCGAAAACTCGGTTTCATTCTCAGGATCCAAGAGCGTATTCACAGGGGTGAAATGCTCAATCGTCAGACGCAACCGCAACTGATCGGCCAACAGCGCACTCAAACCATCCAACAAGCGTTCGGGACCACAGGCACACACTTGACTGCGATCCGGCAAGGCCGCCAATAGAGCCGCCAAATCTGCACGGCAACCTTCCTCAGCCACATAAATAGACGCCGTATGACCATGCGCCTCTACCTCTTGGTAAAAAGCCATACGGGCACGTTCGCTGCCACAATACACCAGTTGATAAGGTTTATTTTGCGCCCGCAGCTGATTGGCCATGGTGATGATGGGGGTGATGCCGATCCCGCCGGCCACAAGCAGATGGTTAGGGGCATCATCATCTAATTTAAAGAAGTTTTTCGGTCCCTTAATCGCCAGCGTCATGCCGGTATGCAGATGCTCGTGCAGCCACACAGAGCCGCCGCGCCCATCCACCTCTTTTTGAATCGCAATGAGGTATTCATCCTCTTCAGGCAGGCCACATAGGGAATATTTACGGCTGTCGCCATTAGGCAGCATCAGCTCCACGTGGGCGCCAGGCGTCCATTTAGGCAACCCTTCAGCCGATAAGGCGCGTAGGCGCACGCCCATCACGTTTTTAGCCATGGCAAACGTGTCGCTCACCAACACCGAACGAGTGAGGTTTTTGGTGTCTGGCGCGCCCACAGGGAAGACCGTTGGCGCTGCGTCTGATACAACCTCGGCCACGTCCCACTCCACCCACAATGCCTGCGGCCCACGGAATGACGTATTGGGCAAATAGGTGAAGGTTTGTTCGGCCAAGCGCAGATTGGGCAAACGACGGCTCAGCTCTTCAATGAAAACGCACATTTCCATACGGCCAATGTTCTTACCCATGCACTGGTGTGCACCGTAGCCAAACGTCAGATGCTCTACCGCATTATCGCGATAGATGTCTAGTTCATCCGGATTTTCAAAGTGACGGCCATCGTGGTTGGCCGACGCTGAAGCGATGAAAATTTTAGCCCCCGCTGGGATGCGCACGCCACCGACCTCAGTATCAACAGTGGCTTGACGGCGCCACGCCACCACTGAGCCAGAATGGCGTAAACATTCTTCCACCGCCGCAGGAATCAGCTCAGGCTGCTCGCTAAGGCGACGCCATAAGTTCGGCTGTGACAGCAACTCTTTAATGGCGTTGGCCGAAGCCAAAGAGGTGGTTTCATGCGCCGCCACCATAATGGCCATCATCATAGAATGAAGATAGTTATCGGTCACGATGTCCGGCATGGTGCGGTTTTGCGCAATCATGTCGTACATCCAACCCTCACCGTTGGGGTTGGCGCGCATTCTTTGCAAGAGCTTGCCTGAGTAATCCCAAAACTGCCCCACGCCGGTGGCCACATGCACTTGTTCTGCCACGCTGGGTCGACCCCAGGTATTCACCGTGTGCGCCACTGAGAATTTTTTCAGTTCTTCCACGTCGTCGTCGGGCACGCCCAAAAACTGTAGCGCCACCACCAACGGCACTTCCCACAGCATTTCCTGCATCAGGTTGGCCTTACCTTGATGCACAAAACCATCGACCAGCTTGGCCACCATCTGCCGCACCATGTCGCGCTTCACCTCTAACTTAGCCGGCTCAAAAGCAGCCATCAGCGCACGGCGTCTGGCCATGTGCACAGGCTCGTCTTCATTCACCAAGGTGCGGTTCATGGCGTAATTATAGGATTTCAAAACCTCACTCGCTTCAGGCGTGGCCGGCGCGAGTTTTTCCAAAACATTACACGGTGAAAATGTAATCGGATCGCGAAAAATAGCCTTCACGTCTTCGTAGCGGCTGACGATCCAATAGCCCATTTTCTCGGCGTAAAAAACCGGTTCGCCTTCGCGTGAAAAGCGCAGAGATTCGGCTGGATTGGCCTGGTAGGCAGCGTCAAACATGTCAAAATCACGTGCTTGAGTTGAAGTCGATGCAGCATGGGCTGCGTGAAATGGGCACCCTTTGGCCCCAGCGTCAACGTGGTTCATGTGTGTCTCCTCTTGATGTTGATTATTCTCTATGGCTGTTCTATTATCGAACATTATTTTCTATATTAGCACCACAGGACGAAATATTAACCATATCAATCGCTTTGTCAAGCAGCAAAATAGTCTCAGCCATCGTCAGCTTGGCTGGCGCCGGATGGCTGAATCAGATTAAATTGGCTTCAGGACGCCCGAGCCATCTGTTTATCCAAGGGTAAAACAGGTACCATCTGGGCTGAACCAAATGCCCTTGGCGGCTCATAAAGGCCATAGAAGCAGAAACACACGTTAAAGGTGGGGAATGAAAACATTACAAACGTTGGAAAGAGGCCTACAGGCTTTGGAAGTGATTGCCCAACAGCAGGGACAGTTGACGGTCGCCAAGCTGGCGCTGGCCTTGGATTTAAACCGCACCATCGCCTATCGCATCGTCAAAACCTTGCAGGCGCAAGGCTATGTCGAACAAGACGGTCGTGATGGCCTCTCAGTCGGCGCCAAAATACTGCATCTGTATGAGCAGTTTGAACAAAAGCTGCCCCACAATAGCCAGGCCTTGCTGGATCAGCTGTCGTTACAAACCAATGCCAGTACGGCGCTAGTCATGGCCGATCAAGCAGAATGCGTGGTGGTTAAAACGGCTGCCCAGAATACCGCCGTATTACAGGTGACCTATCGTTTAGGCACGCGCCACCCCATGGGCTTAGCTGCGGCCGGCGTGGCCGTCATGAGCACGTTTGCACCGCAAGCTGATGATCCGATTGAAGTTGTTGAAGCTAGGCGTTTAGGCTATGCCCACTCTGAAAATGTGTTACAGCCTGGGGCCATCGGCCTATTTGTGCCGCTGGCGCATCGTCACATGGCCATTGGCTTAGTGACGATGTCGGCTTTGGACGTAGACGCTGTACTGCCCCTATTGCAAGAGGCAGCCAAACGGTTGATTTAGGCCTGATGGCCGAGTTGACGGGAAATTTTGGCGGCCGTGGCCTTAATCGCCTGGGCGTGAGCGCCTTCAGGGTCTAGCTGTATGTGTTCGGCGTTGCCCATGCAGGTAATGGCGAACACCATTTCCCCGTTGGCGTCAAAAATAGGCGCACTCAAGGCGTTCACGCCGCTGATCAGATTGCCCTCAATCGCGCCCACACCTTCTTGCAAAATCTGTGCTTTCATCCGCTCAAAATCAGCCCAGTCACGCGGCCGAATCACCACGCCACCAGCGGCGCTTTCTGCCCACTCTTGCTGCATCAGCGGTTTGACCATGTGTTCAGGCAAATAGCTGGCAAACACATTGCCCGTGGCCGAACGCAAAACCGGCATCAGCGACCCCACCCGAGCGGTGATCACCACAGGATGATTCGGCTCCAAAAACTGAACCACGAGCGGCCCCAGCGACGTCCATTTCGCCACCTGCACACACTCATTGATCTCTTGCTGCAGCGCCAGTAAATCTTTTTGCGCCTGCTGTAAATGTTCGGTGCGCCGTACCGTGGCCAAGCCCAAGACCAAAGCCTTATCACCCACGCCATAACGGCCATTACTGAACTGCTGAGCATAGCCACTGCGCACCAGGCTAACCAAATAGCGGTGCACTTTCGCCGGGTGCATGTCGATTTGTTCGGCAATGTCTTTCAACATCATGGGCCGACTCTCGGTCGCCAACACGTCAAATACCGATAGGCCCACCTCTAACGACTGCACGCCCGTCGGCTGTTTGATTTCTTTTTGCATACGACCTTTCCAGATTATTCTTTCGGAATTGTACCAACTTATCCACACCCGCCACAAATGAAAGCGATCCACGACAGCTGCGGCTCTGAATCCATTATAACAATAAATTACGCTATTCGTAATCAAATTACTGTTTGCGTAATTCAAAATAGTGTGAATATAATGGGCACACAAACGCCATTGTTTGATCTAGCGGTTTGACAAACAATCAACCCACAATAATAAAAATTCATACTTCGAATATTTTTGACAGAGGAGAACCACTCAATGTCCCCAAAATCTTCTTTTGTGGCCGTCGCCCCTGACTGCGACTTTCCGATCCAGAACCTGCCCTACGGCATCTTCAGCCAACAGGACTCTGCCCCTAGAGCCGGCGTAGCCATCGGTGATTACGTCTTAGACTTGGCTCTGTTAGAAGCGCGTGGCCTGTTACAGCCCAGCAGCACCCCCGTGTTTAACCAACCCACGCTCAATGCCTTCATCGACCTTGGTCGCGACACGTGGCAACGCATCCGCGCCGAGCTACAGCAGCTATTGGCGGCCGACACGGCCACTTTGCGCGACGATGCCGACTTGCGCGCTCAGGCGCTGATTCCGCAAGCCGATGTCATCATGCATTTACCGGTTGACGTACCGGGCTACACTGACTTTTATTCGTCTAAAGAACACGCCTACAACGTGGGCTGCATGTTCCGCGACCCAAAAAATGCTTTACTCGCCAACTGGAGCGAATTACCAGTAGGCTACAACGGTCGCGCCAGCTCGGTAGTGGTTAGCGGCACCGACATCGTGCGCCCCAGCGGCCAGATCAAGCTGCCGGATCAAGAGCGCCCCGTATTCAGCGCCTGTCGTAAACTAGACATCGAGCTGGAAACCGGCTTCATTGTGGGTAAAACCACCCAGCTAGGCGAAACCATCAGCATCGATGATGCCGAAGCCCATATTTTTGGCATGGTGTTGTTAAACGACTGGTCGGCACGTGATTTACAGCAGTGGGAATACGTGCCCCTAGGCCCGTTTAACGCCAAAACCTTTGGCACATCCATTTCTCCTTGGATCGTCACCATGGCCGCCTTAGAGCCGTTTCGCTGCGCTGGCCCTGAGCAAGACCCCAAGCCTTTGGCCTATTTACAAACCAGCGGCGAAGGCAATTACGACATCAACCTACAGGTCGCCATTGCGGTAGACGGCGGCGAAACCGTGATCGCCAACACCAACTACAAATACATGTATTGGAGCATGGCCCAACAGCTAACCCACCACACCATCGCTGGCTGTAACGTCCGCGTCGGTGACGTCATGGGCTCAGGCACCATTTCTGGCCCCACTAAGGATTCACGCGGCAGCCTCTTAGAATTAACCTGGAACGGCACCGAACCCATCACCCTACACAACGGTGAAGAGCGTACCTTTATTGCCGATGGCGACACGTTAATCATGCGTGGCCATTGTCAAAAAGAAGGTTTAAGAGTGGGCTTTGGCGAAGTCAGCGGCAAGATTTTACCCGCCTTAAGCTTTCCTTTTCAGGCCTAATCTCGCATGAAGCTCTATGGCTATTTTCGCAGCTCGGCCGCCTATCGCGTGCGCATTGCCTTAAACCTAAAAGGTTTGGCCTATGAACACGTGGGCGTGCATTTACTCAATAACGGCGGCGAGCAACGCAGCGATGCCTATAAGGCGCTAAACCCCAGCGCCTTGGTGCCGACGCTGGTGGATGGCGACTTGGCCTTGGGCCAGTCGCTGGCCATCCTCGAATATTTAGAGGAGGCCTATCCACACACGCTTGCCCTGCTGCCGCAGTCAGTGGCTGATCGAGCAAGGGTACGGGCCTTTGCCGCCAGCATTGCCTGCGACCTCCACCCTTTAAACAATCTGCGCGTGCTGGGCTATTTAAGCCAACAGCTGGCCGTTAGCGCCGAACAGAAGTCAGCCTGGTACGCCCATTGGGTACAACAAGGCTTCAGCGCCCTTGAAGCCCAGTTGAGCGGTAGCGACAGCCCGTTTTGCTTTGGCGATACGCCCAGCTTTGCCGACTGCTGCTTAATACCGCAGCTTTACAACGCCAAACGTTTTAACCTTGATCTGAGCGCCTATCCCACCCTGATGCGCATTGATCAGCATTGCCACACCCTAGACGCATTCCAACAAGCTGCACCAGAACATCAACCCGATGCGGTCTAACAAGGAGAACTAAAATGAGCTTTAAAATTAAACAAATTCACCACGTCGCCTACCGTTGCAAAGACGCCAAAGAAACCGTCGAATGGTATAAAAAGATGCTTAATATGGACTTCATTTTGGCCTTTGCCGAAGACCATGTACCGTCGACTAAAGCCTTCGATCCTTACATGCACGTCTTCCTCGATGCCGGCATGGGCAACGTCTTGGCCTTTTTTGAGCTACCCACCCAGCCAGACATGGGCCGCGATGAAAACACGCCATCATGGGTACAGCATTTGGCCCTATTAGTGGCCGACCGCGAAGAGCTGATTAAAGCCAAAAACCATTTGGAAGCCAACGGCGTTAAAGTACTGGGTGTCACCAATCATGGTATTTTCCACTCGATTTACTTTTTTGACCCGAACGGCCATCGTCTAGAATTAACCTATGACGACGAAGCCGCGCCGGAAAAAATCAGCCGCATCACCGAAGAACTAAAGCAAGAAATGCTCGAAGAATGGTCACAAACCAAACGCGCACCCAAACACACACACTTTTTACACGCCAGTGAACTAGACGGCAGCCATTAAGCCGCAGCATTGGTTACCCGCATGCCTAGGCGCCTAGGCATGCGCCTCACCTTATTCGGCGAAGGAGCGTCAAAGCATCACCCATAATCATAAGAATACAAAACCAAAACGTGCCACCCCATAATCATAGTCAAAACGGGGCACGAAACATCGACAAAGAGAGAACCCTTAGGAGGAATCAACCATGAATCACCACACCCTCAATGTGACCACGGTCATAGATGAGCAGAA
>JAGNTR010000010.1:11281-29573 GCA_017987415.1 Neisseriaceae bacterium | reverse complement strand
TTTATGCCCGAGAGCGACAGCATTCAGGGCGCTTTTGAAGCCTATGTGGCAGCGGTTAAAAATCAAAGCTTCCCGGCCGTGGAACACTCGTTCTAAAGGGTGTATAACATTGGGGTTCAGGAAGACAAAGGTCTTGCTGAACCCTTTTTATTTTTTTGCGGGCTGAACCTGTGTCAGGGCTTTTCAAACATGCTTTATCTACGGATGCAGGCGTATCTGAAAAGTCTTTCGTCGCCATTGTTGGGCTTTGTACTCACACGGCGTCCAGGTCGTCCATACATTGAAGAGAGAAAACGAATGCGTATTATCCATACGGTTAAAGAGTTGCGCGAATGGCGAAAAACCGCCGGCGTCGTGGCGTTTGTGCCCACTATGGGCAACCTGCATGAAGGCCATTTAGCCTTAGTGGGCGAAGCCAAAAAGCGCGCTGATGCGGTGGTGGTGAGTATTTTTGTGAATCGCCTCCAGTTTGGTCAAGGCGAAGACTTTCAAACCTATCCTCGCACCTTGGCCGATGATGCGGCTAAGCTAGAAGCATTAGATGTGGCGGTGATTTTTGCCCCCGACGAGCATGAGCTGTACCCACGGGTGAAGCAAGATTTTAACGTGGAGCCGCCGCACATTCAAAATGAACTGTGTGGGGCGTTTCGTCCCGGACACTTTCGCGGCGTCGCCACGGTGGTGAGTAAGCTGTTTAATATTGTCCAGCCCGACGTGGCCTGCTTCGGTAAAAAAGACTATCAACAGCTGCACGTGATTCGCGCCATGGTGGCCGATTTAAACATGCCGATAGAGATTGTGCCGGTGGATACTGGCCGTGCGGCCAACGGTTTGGCCTTGTCTAGCCGTAATGGGTATTTGACTGAAGCTGAGCGGGCGCAGGCACCAGAGCTGTACGCCGTCTTAAGCGAGATGAAAGAAGCCATTGAGGCCGGCTCTAAGAATTATGCTGGCCTAGAGGTAACCGCTAAATCACGCTTAGCCGCTACCGGCTGGGATGTAGATTACGTGGAAGTGCGCGATGCTGAGACGCTAGAGGTTGCAGCGGCAGGCGCGAAGCACGTGGTGATACTGGGCGCCGCGCGCTTAGGCGCCACGCGCTTGATTGACAATATTGAAGTAAGCCTGGCTTAAGTGGGCGAGGGCATGACGCTGCGCGGTCAGCGCCTTCATCTGCGGGCCTTTGCCGTCGCCGATGCGGCGGCGGTGCATGCCTACACCTGCGACCCCCAAGTCATGCACTATTTGCCTGAGGGGGTGTTTGATGAGGCGGCCGCTTTGGCCTTTGTGACTCAGCATGCTCATGCGGATGCGCATTATTGGGCGATGGTGTTGAATGAGGGCGAACGGCTGATCGGGCACTTATGTTTTGAGCCTTATTTTGGCCAGCACAGCTACGAAATAGGCTGGGTGTGCCATCCGGATCATCAAGGCCGTGGTTATGTGACGGAAGCGGCGACTTTAATGCTGGCTCATGGCTTTGAACACATGGGGCTACACCGTGTGATTGCTACTTGTCAGCCGGATAATCCTGCTTCGTATCAGGTCATGGAAAAGCTGGGCATGCGCCGTGAAGGCCATTTTATTGCCTGTATTCCCAAGGGCGATGAGTGGTGGGACGAGTATTATTACGCTATTTTGGCCCGTGAATGGGCCGAGAGGCAACCATAGCTATAGCGACTGTCGGAACCGCCGACATCAGGGGATGAATCATGACATCATCGCAACATGAATTAAGGGCGTTGCCGTTTTATTTGGTCAACGTGTTTGCCGAAACCATTACCGCAGGCAATCCGTTGGCCGTGGTGTGCTTGGATGCGCCGCTGTCTGCGCCCAGCATGCAGGCTTTGGCCAAACAGATGAACCTATCGGAAACGGTGTTCATCGAACGAGATCCTAGCCAGCCCGAGGCTGATCCTAAGCTGCACATTTACACGCCCAGCGTGTGCCTGCCTTTCGCGGGCTATCCGATTTTGGGTGCGGCATTTGTGCTACAGCAGCAGGGCGATGCCAGAGAAACGCTGGTATTGCAAGCAGAGGCTGGCCCGGTTGAAGTGAACCTTACGCCTGAGTGCGTGTGGTTGAAAACGCCGCAGCCGCCCACCAGCCGCGTGGCCGACCTCAGCATGGCTGAGGCAGCAGCGATGCTGGGCCTAGAAGTGTCGGACATTGCAGCGCAGCCGCTGTGGGTGAGCACCGGCTCGGAGCAGCTGTTGATTCAGTTGGCCTCGAAAGAAGCGGTGCTGCGCGCTAAGCCCGATCCGATTTTGTTTGAGACCGGCGCTTATCTACGCCCCGGCCGTACCGTGGCCTATATTTGGTATGAGGCCGAAGCCTTGGCGACGGTGCGCATGTTTACGGGCCAAAACGGAGCCGTGGTGGAAGACCCCGGTACGGGCTCGGCCTGTGCCAATTTAGGCGGCCTACAGGTGTTGCGTGGCGACACGGATTTTGCTTGGCGGCTAGAGCAGGGCGAATGCGTACAGCGTTTAAACGTACTGCATTTGGCGGTGAAGCCAGGCCCGTTAGACGCAGCGCCGAGCGCGGCTGAAATTTGGGTCGGCGGAGCGGTGCTGCCAGTTGGCGAGGGCGTGTTGCACTGGCCTGGCTAAAAAGCGGCTTTTCTATAGCAGAAGGGCGTCATTTTGACGGCTGTTGTGTGGTACAATGGCCTATTTTTTTAAAGCAATTCTTCAGGACTAACCATGAGTTTAAAATGCGGCATTGTTGGCTTGCCCAACGTCGGAAAATCAACTTTATTCAACGCCTTAACTAAGGCTGGTATTGAAGCAGCAAACTACCCTTTTTGCACCATCGAACCGAACGTCGGCATTGTCGAAGTGCCTGATGCGCGCATGGATGCGTTGGCGAAAATTGTGAATCCACAAAAAATGCAGCCGGCCATCGTCGAATTCGTCGACATCGCAGGCTTGGTGGCTGGTGCGAGTAAGGGCGAGGGCTTGGGCAACCAGTTCTTGGCCAATATTCGTGAAACCGACGCCATCGTGAACGTGGTGCGCTGCTTTGAAGACGGCAATATTGTGCACGTGGCGGGTAAGGTTGACCCGATCTCTGACATTGAAACCATTGGCACGGAACTGTGCTTGGCCGACTTAACGGCGGTTGAACGCACCATTTTGAAAGAAGGCAAGCGCGCCAAAAGCGGTGATAAAGACGCGATGGTATTGGTGAGCCTATTAGAAAAAGTCAAAGCCCACCTTGATCAAGGTTTGCCTGTACGCTCTATGGGCCTAGATGAAGACGACTTGGTCGTGATTAAGCCTTTGTGCTTGTTGACCGTTAAGCCCGCTATGTATGTGGCTAACGTGTCAGAAGATGGTTTTGAAAACAACGAACACCTGGTTCGTTTGCAGGAATTGGCCGCTAAAGAAGGCGCGCCCGTAGTGGCTTTGTGTGCCTCTATGGAAGCCGAAATTGCCGATTTGGACGATGCGGATAAGCAAGAATTCTTAGGCGAAATGGGCCTAGAGGAACCTGGTTTGAATCGCTTGATTCGTGCCGGTTACGAACTGTTAGGCTTGCAAACCTATTTCACCGCAGGGGTGAAAGAAGTACGCGCTTGGACGATTAAAAAAGGCGACACCGCCCCTAAAGCCGCAGGCGTGATCCACACCGACTTTGAGCGTGGCTTTATTCGCGCTCAGGTGATTGCATTTGAAGACTTCGTGGCCTTAGGCGGTGAAGCCAAGGCGAAAGAAGCCGGTAAAATGCGCGCAGAAGGCAAAGAGTATGTGGTTGCCGACGGCGATGTAATTAACTTCTTATTTAATGTTTAATTGGAGACACAACGATGACGATGGGTTTAATCGAGCAACTACAAGAACGTGGCCTTTTGGCGCAGGTAACCGATGCTGAGGCATTAGAAAGCTTACTGGCGGAACAAAAAGTGTCATTGTATTGTGGCTTCGACCCAACCGCAGACAGTTTGCATATTGGTCATTTGTTGCCTGTATTGACGCTTAAGCGCTTTCAGGATTATGGTCACCACCCGATCGCATTGGTCGGCGGTGCAACCGGCATGATTGGCGACCCAAGCTTTAAAGCGACTGAACGCAGCCTGAACACCCCTGACGTGGTGGCCGGCTGGGTAGAAAAAATCCGCAATCAATTAAAGCCTTTCCTTTCGTTTGACGGCGTGAATCCAGCACGCATGGCGAACAATCACGATTGGTTCGGCCACATGGACACCCTCAGCTTCTTACGCGACATCGGCAAGCATTTTTCGGTGAACGCGATGATCAATAAAGAGTCGGTGAAGCAGCGCCTAGACCGTGACGACGTTGGCATTTCGTTTACCGAATTTGCCTACAGCCTATTGCAGGCCTATGACTTTGCTGAGTTGAACAAGACTCAAGGCTGCCAGCTGCAAATTGGCGGTTCTGATCAGTGGGGCAACATCACCGCCGGCATCGACTTAACCCGTCGCTTAAACCGCGAAACGGTTTATGGCTTGACCTTGCAGTTGGTGACCAAGTCAGACGGCACCAAGTTTGGTAAGACTGAAGGCGGCGCGATTTGGCTAGATGCGAAGAAAACGTCTCCGTATCAGTTCTACCAGTTCTGGTTAAAAGTTGCCGACGCCGACGTGTACCGTTTCTTGGCCTTCTTTACCTTCTTGTCTATGGACGAGATTCGTCAAATTGAAGCCGACGATCAGGCCAGCGGCAAAGCGCCTCAAGCGCAGCGTATTTTGGCTGAGCAAATGACGCGCTTGGTGCACGGTGAGGCAGCTTTAGAAGCCGCTCAGCGCATTAGCCAAAGCCTGTTTGCGGAAGACCAAAGCGCTTTGACCGAAGACGACTTTGAGCAGCTGGCCTTAGACGGCTTGCCAAGCTTTGAAGTGAGTGGAGAGGTCAACGTGGTGGCGGCTTTGGTGACGGCTCAATTGGCTAAGTCTAACAACGAAGCACGTGGTTTTATCAGCCAAGGTGCAGCGGTGATTAATGGTCAAAAAGTAACCGATCAAGACTATGTACTGGCCGATGCCGACAAGCGTTTTGGTCGCTACACCATCATTCGTCGCGGCAAACGCAACCACGCCTTATTGATTTGGGCCTAAGCGCCAAGGCATGAGAAAAGCCCCCATCTGTAGATGGGGGCTTTTTTGTGGCCATCGGTTAGCCAGGCTTATTCTAGCGGCACCAGCTTGGCCTGTTCTTTTTTGCTCAACACCCGAATGGCGTAGCCGTTGGGCCGATGCACTAGGCCGTGGATCTCATGGGGGGCGTCGGCCAAAATCAAATTGGTCAAAAACTTCAATACGGCTTCGTCAATGACCTGCGCCGGTACCAAAACGGGGATGCCCGGAGGATAGGGCACGATTTGGTCGCAGCAGACTTTACCAATCAGGGTTTTATTGGGCTTGCCGGCCTTGATTAAGGGGATGTAGTCGCCGGCAAAGTAAAATGCATCGCGTGGCAGGCCCGCTAGCTTGGTGAAGCTGGGGACTTTTAAGAGCGGTTTTTTGACGTTGAGGCGGCGTTTAGGTGCCTCGGCGGAAAGGGTGGTTAAGGCGTGGACCAGCCGCATCATTTTATTGGCCGTGGCGCCAATGGTGACGATGGCGGTGATGGTGGCGAAGGTGGATTTTTCGACCTGAATGTTAAAGCGTTCAAACAACAGCTGCTGTACCTGATCGCCTGACAGGCCGCTCGCGCGCACGTCGATGGTGATTTTGGTGGGGTCGAGCCGAATTTGGTCATGCTTTAAGGCTTCGGGCAGCAGCTCTGCCAGCGTTAACACGCTGAATAGGCGCGTTTCATTGATTTTTTGGCGCAGGGTTTCAGCCAGGCTCAGCGCTTTTTCTAATAGGCCGTAGCCCTCCATCACCATTTGCTGGCGGGCCACGTCGAGGCTGGCGATGATGCTGTACTGCGGGCTAGTCGACGCATGCATATTAAAGGTTTCGCGCAGAATGTGCGGATTGTGTTCAGGGTCGTTGACGTGGACCATGCTGGCCTGAGAAAACGCCGACATGGTTTTGTGGGTGCTTTGGGTGACATAGTCGGCGCCGAGCTCTAAGGCGGTGGGCCTAAAGCGCGGATGGAAGCGGGCAAAGCCATACCAGGCTTCGTCGATGATGACCTTCATGCCGTGTTTGTGAGCCGCTTCAATCACAGGTTTCAGGTCATAGCATAGGCCATCGTAGGTGCTGCTGGTAAGGATGATGGCTTTGGCGTGAGGCTGGGCTTCGATGGTGGCCAAAATGGTGGCCAGCGGCACCGAGGCAAAGATGCCTAAGGCCTCATTGACGCTGCTGTTTAAATACACCGGCCGTGCGCCGGAAAGAATCACGCCGTGATGCACCGATTTATGGCAGTTGCGGTCGAGCAAGAGGGTGTCGCCCGGTACCAGCACGCTTTGCAAAATGACCTTGTTGGCCGTAGACGAACCGTTGGTGGCGAAATAAGTGGTTTTGGCGCCAAATGCTTCTGCTGCAAGCCATTGTGCGTCGGCGATGACGCCTTCGGGATGCAGCAGCGAATCTAAGCTTTGCACCGATACGGATAGGTCGGCTTGCCAGATATTTTGGCCGACAAAATGATAGAAGTCAGAGCCCCAAGCGCTGTAGCGCAGCGAATAGCCGCCAGAATGGCCAGGGGTGTGCCATGAATCAGGTTGAGTGTTGACGTAGTTTTTTAAAGCGCTAAAGAAAGGAGTTGACGCTTTGTGTTGTAAATTCTGACACACTAAGGCCAACAGCGAGGCCATGGAATAGGTTTCGCTGTCGGTGCCGTAAACGCGTGGGCCAAAGGGATTGGGCGCGCTGGCCTTATGCCACCAGTAGGCATTGAGCTCGAGGCGCCAATCGCCTTCGATGAGGGCGTGTAGGGTTTTTAAGTGTTGCTTGTTTAGGCGTGCGCCGTCAAAGATGACTGCGTGAATGCCGGCATCTTGTACGTATTCGGCGAATTGCTCGACGGCGCAGTTTTCAAAGGCCACCATTAATGGGGCCGCCACCTGCATTTGGTTAGAAATAGGGCTTTTGCCTTCTTTTGAGACAATCAATACGGTACACAGTGCACTCATTATTTCTCCTTTAAAGAGATTTATTTATCATTTATGGTCAAGACAATAGAAATAATATGACAAATTCCTTAAAACTCCTTTATACTCAACGCAACCGCCTCAGATTGTGGCCATGGTTACGTGAAGTATGGATAGACGCTATGCTTAGTATGACCAATAACTGGCTTGAAAGACAGTGCTTTATTGGATTATTGACACAAAAGTCATGAATTGCGTCAAGCATAGTGGGTATATTCTTCAGTCCTAATCAATGATGTTGATTTGATGATTGATTTTTTTTGAATGATTGCGTAATAATAGGGTCTAACAACCGTGAAAAGCCCAGTTTACGGCCGTTTCGGCGGTATTATTGTTTAAGAAAAAGCAAACAGAGCGTGTTTTTTGTTGCGGTAAGCTAAAAAAGTGCTTATCATCGACGCCTAACCTTTTGAAGGAGTAAAATGCATGAACAAGTCTGAATTAATTGAAGCCATCGCGGCTGAATCTGGTTTGACCAAAGCCGATGCTGGTAAAGCATTGGACGCTTTGACCCAAACTGTTACTGATACTTTGAAAAAAGGTGACAGCGTATCTTTGATCGGTTTCGGTACTTTTAAAGTAAGCAACCGTGCTGAACGTCAAGGCCGCAACCCTAAAACTGGTGAGCCATTGACCATTAAAGCCGCTAAAGTACCTAGCTTCTCTGCTGGTAAAGGCTTTAAAGACGCTTTGAAATAAGCCCAATTCGTTAATGATCAAAACAAATTGTTTTGGTCTTTTAACATAAAAAAACACGCTTTGTGCCGACACAAGCGTGTTTTTTTTGTGTCTGTCATTTAGTCGATTAGGACTTTGAGGCTTTGTTTGGTGTTGCTCATGGCGACAACGGTTTCAAAGCCTTTAATATTGTCTGAAGCAAAAAACAATGTTTGCGTTAACGCTTCGTACTCAGCCATGTCTTTAACATTAAGAATGAGAAAAAAATCATGGTCTCCGGTCACATAATAAGCTTGCTGAACCTGTGGGCAGGCATTAAAAGCCTGTTTGTGGGCCGTCAATAAATCTAAACGTTCATTTTCTAACCTCACCTTCACCAAAATGGTTAACGGCCGACCGCATTTACTCGGATCCACAATGCTGACGTTGTGCGTAATGACGCCTGCTGCTTCTAGTGCAGCAATGCGGCGATTGACCGCGGATGCGGACAGATTGACCGCTTCGGCAAGGTCTCGCTGTGATAGTCGATTATTTTCCTGTAACAGCGTTAAGAGTTTTTTATCATAGCGATCGAGGGTCATGCTGACGCCTTTTAGGTTGCGGTGAGAAGGAATGAATCAATCATGCATTTCTGCTGGCTAAAGCACCGATTTGTTGCATTCTTGGGGCTGAGTTAAGCGTTTTTTAAGGCCATCCCTAGGCTAAGATGAATGGTGTGGCTGTCGTAGCAAAGAATGAGCTTAAGCCGAAGAAGTATATAGATAAAAAACGGCATTGTGAATGCCGTTATGGGCCTAGGCTTGTTTTAGATGGCTGATTTTAATCTTTAATCATGAGGAGAAGTGTCGATGCACACAGGATTTCATTATGTGGCGAATGGCCGTAAAAAATCATTCGGCGAAGGCGCGGATTTAAGTGCCTTAAGCGCCATCGTGGGGCAGCGTGTTTTGGCGTTTCATCAGAAGCTGCCTATTTATGCACCCACGCCGCTGCGGTCTTTACCTGCGCTCAGCGCACACTTGGGGCTGGGCTCGTTACACGTGAAGGATGAAAGCCAACGGTTTGGCTTGAATGCCTTTAAAGGCCTAGGTGGTTCGTATGCGGTGGCCAAATATTTAGGCCAACAATTGGGCTTGACTGAAGAAGCCTTAAGCTTTGATGTGCTGATGCAGTCTGAGAATCGGGCGCGTTTAGGTGAGATGACGTTTGTCACCGCAACCGATGGTAACCATGGTCGGGGTGTGGCTTGGGCGGCACAACAGCTTGGGCATCGCGCCATAGTCTACATGCCTAAAGGTGCTTCGCCGATCCGTGCCGAAAACATTCGCCAGCACGGTGCTGAGTGTCAGATCACCGAGCTTAATTATGATGATACCGTTCGGTTTGCCAGCGAACAGGCAGAACGCCATCAGTGGGCTCTGGTGCAAGACACCGCGTGGCCTGGCTATGAGGCGATTCCAGAATGGATTATGCAAGGCTATATGACGCTCGTGGTGGAAGCCTTGGCGCAGCTGCGCGCCAGCCAGGCGCCGCTGCCTACGCATGTGGTGCTGCAAGCCGGGGTCGGGTCGTTTGCGGGCGCCATTATGGGCCATTTAGTCGCCACTTTAGGCGCGGCGGCACCTAAAGTATGGGTGGTTGAGCCGAATAAGGCCAATTGCCTATATCAGTCTGCCGTACACAATGATGGCCATCCTCACGCAGTGAAGGGCGATCTAGACACGCTGATGGCAGGCTTGGCGTGTGGCGAGCCCAATACTCAAAGCTGGCCGATTGTGCGCGATCACACCGACTACTTTTTCTCTGTAGCAGACGCGGTGGCGGCCAATGGCATGCGTATTTTGGCCGCACCGCTGGCGGGTGATCCGGCCATCGTCTCAGGAGAGTCTGGCGCGGTGGGAATGGGCTTGGTGCATGAGCTCAAGCACGATCCTCAACATCAAGATTTGTGCGCGCGCTTGGGCTTACAGGCTGATGCCCATGTTCTGCTCATCAGCACCGAGGGGGATACCTCTCCTGACGTCTATCAAGACATCGTGTGGCGAGGCCGTCAAGATTGATTGACCACCCTGTGATCATGGTTTGAAGCCAATAGGGCACGGGGTTGTCGCTAAATAAAATACAGAGGAAGAACATTATGGATGCATTGCACACGCAACTGGCCGCCTGGCGGCATCATTTACACGCTCACCCAGAAGGGGCTTTTGAGGAGGTGAATACCTCAGATTATGTAGCCAAGGTTTTAACCGAGATGGGTTTAACCGTTCATCGGGGCATTGGGGGAACGGGCCTGATTGCCGATCTTAAAGTGGGGACGGGGCAGAAGGTCATCGGCATTCGAGCCGACATGGATGCCTTGCCTTTGACGGAGCAAGGCGCGGTTGCCTACGCTTCGAAAAATCATGGCTGTATGCATGCATGTGGTCACGATGGGCATATGGCCATGGTGTTGGGCACGGCCAAGCTACTGAGTGAGCAGCCTGACTTTGACGGTACGGCTCGGTTTTTATTTCAGCCTGCAGAAGAACCGGGTAAAGGCGCTTTGGCCATGATTGCCGATGGCTTGCTGACCCGTTTCCCTATGGATGAGATTTATGGCCTGCACAATATGCCAGGCTTGCCCGCTGGGCATATTGCAACCCGTGTTGGGGGCATTATGGGCAGTGAGGATAATTTTGTGATTCGCATCACTGGCCAAGGTGCCCATGCGGCTAGGCCACACATGAGTAAAGATCCTTTGGTGATTGCGGCGGAAATCATCATGGCCTTACAGACCATTGTGTCTCGTAATTTAGACCCCAATGAACCAGCGGTGATTTCTTGTACGGAGATTCACACCGATGGCATTCGCAATGCGATCCCCACTTATGTGGAAATCAAAGGCGACACGCGCAGCTACTCTGTGGCGGTGCAAACGCTATTGGCCACTCGAATGCGTGCCATTTGTGAGGGCATTTGCCACATGCACGGTGCCCAGTGTGATTTTGAATACACCCATGAATTTGCCCCGACCGTGAACTGGGCTGAGCCAGTGGCGGTAGCGGTGGCGGCGGCACAGCAGGTGATCGGTGAGGAAAAAACCGATGGCAATGTGACTCAGATGATGATTTCTGAAGACTTTGGCGTGTTCTTACAGCACATTCCTGGCTGCTTTGTGTTCCTAGGCAACGGCGTGGCGCAAGAGGGTAAAGGCCATTTGCCGCTGCATAACGCTTGTTATGACTTCAACGACGATGTCTTGACGACTGGGGCGCGTTTCTTTGCCCAGATCATTAAAAATCAAATGCCCAAACACACATAATCCCCCCTGATCTATAAGCTCAACGTTCGATTGAGCCAGATAAACCGATTAATTAAGAGAGAAAATAACCTGCCTAGACTGAGGTCAAAACGACAACAGCCTAGGCAGGTAGGAGAAACACATGAACGCTTTAGATAAAGCCGATCCTCATAAATGGCATGGGCAAGACACGATTTGGTTATTGGGTATGTTTGGCACCGCAATTGGCGCCGGCGTCCTATTCTTGCCGATTAATGCAGGCATTGGTGGCTTATGGCCGCTGTTGATTGTGACCGCCTTGGCCTTTCCCATCACCTATTTTGCCCATCGTGCCTTGGCCCGATTTGTGGGGGCCGCAGACAGGGCTGATGAAGGCATTGTGGGTGTGGTGGCAGAGTATTTTGGTCCCACGGCCAGTAAAGTATTTACGCTGGTGTATTTTTTTGCCATTTACACGATATTGTTGATGTATGCCGTGGCCATCACCAATACCGCCATTAGTTTTATGGTGCATCAACTGCACCTAGCTGAGCCATCTCGGGCCTTGGTTGCCATGGTTTTGATTTTGGGCCTGATGGCGATTGTGCGATTGGGGCAAAGCCTGATTATGCGGATCATGAGCTGGCTAACGTATCCCTTTATTGCGTCTTTATGGTTTATGGGGCTGTATTTAATCCCACAGTGGAATGGCGCGATTTTCCAAGAGGGTACGGCTGCATCGATTGGGGCCACTGGTTCGGGGGTGGTGATGACCTTATGGATGGCTTTTCCGGTTTTGGTGATGTCTTTTAATCATTACCCGATTATTTCGCCTTTTGTGGTGGCGCAGCGCCAGCGGTATGGCAAGGCCAGCAGTGACGCTAAATGTCGGCAAATTCAACGCTACAGCTATCTATTAATGGTGACGACGGTGTTGTTCTTTGTGTACAGCTGTATTTTAAGCGTGTCGCCCGCAGGCTTGGCCGAGGCCAAGCAGCAGAATATTTCCATACTGTCGTATTTGGCCAACCATTTTGACACGCCTATTTTGTCTTATTTGGCGCCCATGATTGCGTTTGTGGCCATTACTAAGTCTTTTTTAGGGCATTATGTGGGTGCTTATGACGCCATGCGTGAGATCGTGCTGGGCGTGGGGGCTAGTAGGCAAAAGACGTTATCAACGGTTGCGGTGAATCGGATTATTTTTGTGTTTATGATTGTGACGTGTTGGGTTATGGCTTATTTTAACCCCAGTATCTTGACCATTATTGAGCGCATCAGTGGCCCTACCGGCGCGGTGATCTTACTGTTGCTGCCTATGTATGCCATTCATAAACTGCCTGCTTTAGCGGCCTATAAGGGGCGAATGAGCAATGTGTTTGTGACGGTGATTGGTCTGGTGACGGTGTCTGCGATTTTCTACGGTATGTTTGTGTAAAACCTAAAAAAGGTTGGCCGAGGCCAACCTTTTTTATGGTATCGATTTAGCGTTTTAGCTGTAGCGGCGACAGTACGATGTCGACGCGGCGATTTTTGGCTTTGCCTTCAGCGGTGTCATTGCTGGCAACGGGTTTGCTTGAGCCTGCGCCCAGCGCTTTGAGGCGGAAGTCGCCCACACCGTTGTTTTTCATGATATTGGCCACGCTTTCGGCACGCTGTACCGATAGGCGGTTATTGAGTTCGGCGCTGCCGGTTGAGTCGGTATGGCCAATCACGGTCACCGTGCTTTGGGTGTATTTAGACAAAACCTTGGCGATCTGGGTGATCACGCTGTTGCCTTCTGGCTTTAAGGTGGCGCTGCTGCTGGGGAAGGTAATGGTTTCTGGAAGATTGATGACCAAATGAGCGCCATCACGAGAGAACGGAATGCCTTGCTGAGAGAGAAAGCCACTGAGCTCTTTTTCTTGCGCATCAATGTCGTTGCCTGGATAACTAATGGGTTTTTCGTTAACGGGCTGTGTACTTTTACAGCCTGCTAAAGCCAATACTGAGGCGACCCCAATCATCATTAACGTTTTGCCGTTGATTCTTTGAGTGTTCATGTGACGCTCCTTTTTTGGTTCTGGTTGAGTAAACCGCTTAAACCCCAAATCACTAAGCCTTTGGCATTAGTGGTTTAGATTCAGTAACATGATGGTACATGCTTAATATATATAAGCGTTACTTTATAAGCAAGTAAAATACTGTATTTATTGAATTAACTTTAAAAAAAATGGCGATTATTGCAGTGTTTTAATTTTTATAAGCGTATCGGCTGAATGCATCAGTACTTGACCTTTAAATCATGACTAAGTAAAGAGGCGTTGAGCGGGGCAGCTTGAGCGTGAATAGATGCGGTGTATGAACATACGTGTGCTTCAAGGCGGCGGGTAGGCTGCGCTTTACCCACCCTAGGGCTGTGCTGGCCGTTTTGCCTAGGGTGGGTCGTGACTCACGCGGGTTTGATGGTTTGCTAGTCTGGTCGTGAGGGCTACGGAGGGTGAGCGTGATTCATGTCGCTGGTTTAAGCGGTCAGCCGATCTTCTCATGCGTGTGAATCTGAGTAAAACTGCTTGTTTTTACGTTAACAGACTGTTAACTTAGCTTGGTTTATTCATGAGTGCTTGATCATAAAAGGGCGTTAAATGTCTTGGTTTCAAAAAATAGGGCGAGTGGCCTTAGCGATGGTGTTGACGGCGAGCCTGGCTGGCTGCGTGACGCAGTGGGAGCGAACTTCGGGGGAAGAGCTTTACGCGCTTAAGTTTCAACGCACCAATACCGCGCCCAGAGAGGGTGTGAAGCCGATTGAGGCCAAAGACGTGCGCCCAGGAGACATTTTATTTTCAGCCGAGAATGGGACGAACTCCATCGGCGTGCGCTTGTTTAACAATGCATCCGTTAGTCATGCCTTTATTGCCTTGAACAATAATTTAATCGCCGAGTCGATCGGCACCGGCATTCGCATCATTCCATTGGCTGAGGCGATTGAAACCAGCACTTTGGTGGCCGTGTATCGTCATCCTGATCTGGTGTCGGCCGATGTGGCCAAAATGGTGGCGTTTGCCGATTCGCATGAAGGCAGTAAATACAATTATGGCGGTATTTTAAAGCAGGCGCCGTTTTCTGTTTTACGTAAAGTGTGTGAGTTGCCGGTGAATCCCAGAATGATTCGTTCGGTTTGCTTGAGTTCGATGGCCACCATTATGGTGTCGCCGTTTAAGAGCGATCGCTATTTTTGCTCGCAGTTTGTGGTTGAAGCCTTTAACTTTGCAGGTAAGCCGCTGACCAAGGCCAATCCAGAATGGGTGAACCCTAATGATTTGCTCCACATGCGTGAAGACGACATTCCTTCGATTAAGCCCAACGTTGAATTGACCTATGTGGGTCATTTACAGTGCAGCGAGTCGGTTTGGAACATGAAGTGTATGGCGCAGGGCGAAAGCGCTGCCCCTATTGTGCGCATGGGTCAGGCCAATAAATAGGCCAGAAGAAACCGTGTAAAAAAGACGCGCCGTGGCGCGTCTTTTTTATGGCCGCTGCCTAGGATAACAGCAGCTGTAGGCCGCCGCCAGCCATAATCAGCCACAGCAGCAGGATAAAGCCCAGTAGCAGGGGTTTTATACCGGCCTCACGGATAGCCTTAAAGTGGGTGGTCAGGCCAAGCGCCGTCATGGCCATGGTCAATAAAATGGTGTCAAGGTCGATTAAAACCGTCACCCAGGGCGCTGGTAACAGATTCAGTGAGTTAAAACCCGCCACCGCCATAAAGCCAAAGGCAAACCAAGGGATGGTGATTTTGGGCTTGGTTTGAGCGCCTTGCGCCGCATCCGCAGTCTGGACAGATGCGCTACGGCGGGCAAGCCAAATAGACAGGATGACCAAGAATGGCGCCAGCATCATCACCCGGATCATTTTGGTGGTGACGGCAATATTGGCGACGTCTGGGTTAATGTCGCGCCCGGCGGCCACGACTTGGGCGACTTCGTGGATGCTGGAGCCTATGTAGAGGCCAAAGGCTTTGTCGCTGATGGGCCAAAGTTGCCAAGCGTACATCTGCGGATATAAAAACATACACACCGTGCCGAAAATCACCACCGTGGCGACGGCTACCGTGACTTTATTGGCTTGGGCACGCAAGACGGGCTCGGTGGCCATGACGGCGGCGGCACCACAAATACTGCTGCCGGCACCAATTAAGATCGCGGTGTCTTTGTCCAGCTTGAGCCAGCGCGTACCCAGCCAATAGGCCAGTAAGAAGGTGCTGCACAGCATGAGCGCATCGCTCAAAATACTGCCGGTGCCAACGGCGGCAATTTGCTGAAAGGTGAGCCGCATGCCGTATAAAATAATGCCCCAACGCAGTAGCTTGCCCTTACTGAAGACCACGCCAGCATGGCAGGGGGCGCTCAGACGGGGGTAGACGGTGTTGCCCAACAGCATGCCCAAAATGATGGCAAGGGTTAGGGCGCTGAGGCCGAGGTGGGCCACATAGCCGGTTTGGTCTAGCCAGATGGCAAAATAGGTGAGGATGCCGACGAGGATCAGCCCCGGAAGGTGTTGGCGAATGGGTGTGGCAATCATGAATGGCTCTTTATGAAATGATTTGGCCTTTATTGTAAAGTGTTTTAATTGTCCATAAAAACAGATAATATTGTTAAGTTTAATCATTTTTATTGATAGGTTGAGTCATGCATATATCACTACGGCAGCTGCAAATATTTGTGGCCATTGAGCAGCAGGCGTCGACCACTCAGGCCGCGGTGGCGCTGAACCTGTCTCAATCGGCCGTCAGTACCGCCTTGGGTGCTCTGGAGCAACAGCTGGGGGTGGCGTTGTTTGATCGCGTCGGTCGTCAGCTATTGCCGAACGAGCATGCGCGGGTACTGTATCCAAAGGCGCTGGCGCTCTTGGAAGGTGCGCAAGAGGTGGAATCCTTGTTTCAGCAGGGCGCGGCGTTGATCCACATCGGCGCCAGCACCACGATTGGCAATTATTTACTCCCAGCGCTCTTGGCCGAGTTTCGCCAGCACCACCCCTTGGTTAACTTTAAAGTGACGGTGGCCAATAGCCGTGAAATTGTGGCGGCTCAGGCGCGTTTAGACTATGACTTAGCGCTGATCGAGGGGCGTTTTAGCCACCCAGACGTGGTGGGAGACGTGTGGCAAAAAGATGAAATGGTGCTGTTTGCGGCGCCGCAGTCGCGTTGGCTGCCCAAGGCGGTGAAGCCTTTGGCGTTAAGCCAGCTGGCGCAGGTGCCGTTTATTGTCCGAGAGGCCGGTTCGGGGACGCGCGAAACCGTTGAACAACTGCTGTTACAGCATGTGCCCGAGAGCCTCATTGGCATGGAGCTGGGGCATTCGGAAGCGATTAAGCAAGCGGTGCGGCATGATTTGGGCGTGGGCTGTTTGTCGCGCCATGTGGTGGCCGATGATTTGGCCCGGGGCCTGCTGCAGGAGTGGCCGCTGAGCGATGTGCTGCTACAGCGTGCCCTATGGCTACTGAAGCATAGGCAAAAGCACGTCAGCCAAGCCTTGTTGGCGTTTGAGGCCTTTTTAGCCGATCATCCTCAGGCCTCAAGCGGGGTGATGCGGTAGACGCAGCGCGTGCCTTGGCTGAGGAGGTGTTGCTCGCGGCTGACGTGGGCGCTGGGGCCGACAATGTCTTGAAAAAGCTGTAGTTCGGCACGGCAAAAGCCTTGACAGGCTTGAGCGGCAACGCAAATAGGGCAGTGGTCTTCGACCAAGAGCCAAGTGGCTTGATCGGCTTCAAGGTGAGCCATATAGCCTTCGTCGCTGCGTACGTCGGTGAGCTGCTGGAGGCGTTCAGCAAGATCGGTGCTGGTGCAGTGCTGTTGATACAGTTTTTGGGTGGCCTCGGTTTTTTGTTGGATCAACCGCTCTAGGCCTTCTTCGCCAAACAGCTGGCGAATCGATTGAATGAGCTGTTCGGTGAGCTGGGCGTGGGTGTCGGGAAAGCAGCGCTGGCCAGCAGCGCTCACCACCCAGCTTTGGCGCGGTCGCCCCGCACCTTCGCTGGGCGTGTGCTGGCCGTTGATTAAGCCGGCGGCCAATAGCTTTTGAACCTGTAGGCGGGCGGCTTCGACGGTTAGGCCTAAGCTTGAGGCTAAAGCCGCCGTGGCGATGGGGCCTTTGGTTTTGATGGTAAATAAAACCCGGTTGCCGCGGTGTTCTGCCACGGCGTTGGCTAAGTTTTTGCTTGTCTCATTTGAGTGGCTCATTTAAGATGACCGAATTATCCAAGTAATTTCTTGGATAATACCTAAATCAACGCAGATTGTCGAATAAAGGAATCATTCATGAGTTTGTCTAACCCGCCAGATGCGTCTTGGCGCGCCCTCTTATCGGGCCGTAACGGCCTACGCAGCATTGCGCTGGCCGGCGGCGTGGCCCTACACGCGATTAATGTCTACATTGTGGTCACCATTTTGCCCAGCATCATTGCCGACATTGGTGGCTTAGCCTATTACGCCTGGAGCACCACGCTGTTTGTGGTGACGTCTATCGTGGGGTCGACTTTGGCGGCCAAGTTGATTGACCAGCTTGGTCCGCGTTGGGCTTATTTATTGGGGCTGGCGGTGTTTAGCTGCGGGACTTTACTGTGTGCTTTGGCTCCGTCGATGCCGCTGCTGCTGCTGGGGCGCAGCATTCAAGGTTTGGGCGGTGGTATTTTGATGGCTTTAAGCTACGCCTTGATTCGTCTCTTGTTTGAATCGCATCTATGGGCTCGCGGCATGGCCTTGGTGTCGGGCATGTGGGGCATTGCGACTTTATGCGGTCCAGCCATTGGCGGCCTGTTTGCTCAGGGCGGGCATTGGCGCTGGGCATTTTTATTTTTATTGCCGGTGGCGCTGGTGTTGGCGCTGATCGTGATGCGTGAGCTGTCGCCGCATCCGGTGAAAAGCCCGGTGCCGATCCGTATCCCTGCCTTGACCATCGGCCTCTTGGTGGCGTCGGTATTGGTGATTTCGGTGGCGAGCCTGTCGCCTGATTTAATGTGGCAAGTATTGGGTATTGTGGCGGGCTTGGCCATTGTGGTGATGGTGGGGCGGCGGGATACGCGCGCTCAGGTGAAGCTATTGCCCAGCGGTGCCTATACGCTGTCGACGCAGCTGGGCGTGGTGTATGCGATGATGTGTTTATTGGTGGCCAGCATCACCCCAGAAATTTTCGTGCCGTATTTCTTACAAACCATTCACGGCTTTAGTCCGCTGACGGCAGGCTATATGACGGCGGCGATGGCGGCGGGCTGGACGGTGGGTTCGGTGTACAGTGCGGGTAAAAACGGCCA
>JAGNTR010000010.1:0-11181 GCA_017987415.1 Neisseriaceae bacterium | reverse complement strand
GGGGTTGTCGAAAAACGCATGGGCTTCGCCGCCTTCGGCGATGACGCCTTGGTCCATAAAGTACACGGTATTGGCCACTTCGCGAGCAAAGGCCATTTCATGCGTGACCACGACCATGGTCATGTCTTCTCGCGCCAAATCACGAATGGTGCGCAACACTTCGCCAGTGAGCTCAGGGTCAAGCGCAGAGGTGGGCTCATCAAACAGCAAGATTTGCGGTTCCATGGCCAAGGCGCGGGCAATGGCCACACGCTGTTTTTGACCACCTGACAGCTGAGAAGGGTAGTTGTCGCGCTTGTCCAGCAGGCCAACCTTTTCCAACAGGGCTTCGGCAATGGGCAGTATTTCAGCGCGCTTCATGCCTTTGACCGTCATCGGCGCTTCGAGCAAATTATCCAAGACCGTCATGTGAGGGAAGAGGTTAAACTGCTGGAACACCATGCCAATCGAGGCGCAAATGCTGCGAATTTCCTTGCTGGGCACATAGGTGCAGTGGCCTTGCTCATCGGTGCTGACAAAGGCTCGACCATTGATGTCGATGTGGCCTTGGTTGATGACTTCCAAGTGGTTGAGGCAGCGCAGCAAAGTGCTTTTACCAGAGCCTGATGGGCCGATGATGGCGATGACTTCGTTTTCATGAATCTGTAGCGACACGCCTTTTAAGACTTTAACGTCGCCGTAGTTTTTGACGATGTTTTGCGCATTGATCATGACTTTAGTCTTCGTAGACGGCATAGCGTTTCTCCATGTATTGGAATAACCAAGTCAAAATCAAGGTCATGATGAGGTAAAAGGCAGCGGCCACGATAAACGGGGTGATGTTAAAGTCGCGTTGCACAATATTGCGTGCCGCGCGCAGTAAGTCGTTTAAGGCCAGCACGTAGATTAACGAGGTGTCTTTGACCAAGGTGATGGTTTCGTTACTCAAGGGCGGCAGGATTTTTTTGACCATTTGCGGCAAGATGATGCGGCGCATGGTTTGCGGATAGCTCATGCCCAATACCTGGGCGGCTTCGTATTGGCCCTTGCCGATGGACTGAATGCCGGCGCGGAAAATCTCGGCAAAATAGGCCGCATAGTTCAGCGTAAAGGCCACGATGGCGGCTAAAAAGTCAGGCAGTAAAATGCCAAACGAGGGCAGGGCAAAGTAGACGAACAGCATTTGCAGCATCAGCGGCGTACCGCGCATGACCCAAATATAGCCATTCACCAGGCGATCTAAGGTTTTAAAGCGCGACAGGCGCATTAAAGCCAGGCTTAAGCCCAGCGGTATCGACAGCAAGAGCGTCACGCCAAAAAGCTTCAGCGTGATGGTGGTGCCCTCCCAGAGGGGGCCCATAATTTGTATCAAATAATCCATGGAGGCTGTCCAGTAGTGTGAGGCTTAAAGCAGAAAAAAACGCTGCCTCGCGGAAGCGCTTTTTTCTTATTCAATAAAACAGCTTACTTAATGATGTCGCGACCGAACCATTTGGTGGCGATTTTAGCAGAAGTTCCGTCTGCTTTCATGTCGTCTAAGGCTTTTTGTAAGTCGGCCAATAGGGCTTCATTGTGTTTGCCCACGCCGACGCCGTATTCTTCAGTGCCGAAGTTGTCTTCCAAAATGGTGTAGTCTTCTGGATGTTTGGCCACATAGTAGCGACCCACTACTTCATCCACCACTAGGGCTTGAATGCGTTTGGTGTTTAAGTCCAGTAGGGCCACGACGTTGTCGCCGTATTTTTTCAGTTCTTTCATGCTTTTGGCGGCGGCTTCATCGGCTTCGATGGCGTTCACGGCGCTGCTGCCATCCTGTACCCCGACCACTTTATCGGCTAAGTCGGCTTTGGTTTTGATGTCAGAGTCGGCGTTGACGATGATGATTTGGTGGTTTTCCATATAGGGGCTGGTGAAGTTGATGTTCTTCTTGCGCTCTTCGGTAATGGTTAGGCCATTCCATAATAGGTCTACGCGCTTGCTGTTCAGCTCAGATTCTTTGGCGCTCCAGTCAATGGGCTTGAATTCAGCTTCAATGCCCATGCGGGTTGCGGCTTCGCGCGCCATGTCGATGTCAAAGCCGACCAGTTCGTTTTTGTCATCACGAAAGCCCATGGGCGGGAAATTGTCATCCAACGCCACCACGATTTTGGTGGGTGCGGCGGCTTCGGTCGGGGCCGTGCTGTCCTGTTGGCTAGGACCACAGGCGGTTAATAGGCCGGTTAGCAACGCCACGGCGGTGGTGAGTAATGGTTTCATCGCATTCTTCCTTTATGTCGACTTAAAAGAGTTTATTATCAGGTTGGATTTTAACGTACTTAAGACGAGCTGCCTATTGGGCGTCTGCGGGCCCTTTGGAACAGCGTACGTAAGCGGTTAATTATAAGCCAATTGGCCCTATAAATCACGGTGGTGGCGGATAAAATGGCTGATTTGTGGCAATAAAGTACGGCAAAATGATTTTTTGCGCTTTAGTATTTAAATATGTTCTATAAGACGTCTTTATGTTTAAAACCAAAAGGCGCACACTCAAGGATCAAGACAAGACTATTTGGGCTCAGGAGGCCGGTATGAAGGCAATGGATTCAGGACCATTTTGGACGAAGCTGCGTAGGCAGTCTCAGGCATTTCCTTGTTTAACTCAGCCACGCTGTGTGGAGGGGCATAAAGGCAGCTTTGGCACCGTGGCGGTGCTCGGCGGCAGTGAGGGGATGACGGGCGCCGCTATTTTAGCCGGGCGCGCGGCCTTGAAAAGCGGCTGTGGCAAGGTTTACATTGGCTTTGCCCAGGCGAGCTTGCCGTTGGCCGTAGTGGATCAAGCGCCGGAATTAATGCTCAAGAGTGCCGCCGATGCGTTGCTGTTGAGTGAGGTGTCTGCTTGGGTAGTGGGCTGTGGTTTGGGATTGGGCCATCAGGCGCCCATGCTGCTGCATAAAGTCATTCACAACCCTAGCTTAAGCCCCGTGGTCTTGGATGCTGATGCGCTGACGCTATTGGCCCAGCAGCCACATCGATTGGCGGCGGGCGCAACGACGGTGTTGACGCCGCATCCGGGTGAGGCTGGCCGGCTACTGGGACAAACCACGGCGGCGATTCAGAGTGATCGAGCCGGCGCCGCAAGGGCCTTGGCTCAAATCTATGGCGCTTGGGTGGTGTTAAAAGGGCATGAGTCCATCGTCGCGTCGCCAGAAGGTGAGCTGTGGGTGAACGATAGCGGCAACGTTGGCTTGGCGACGGCAGGCAGCGGCGACGTTTTATCCGGCTTGATTGGCGGCCTATTGGCTCAGGGCTGCCCTATGAGCGAGGCGGTGCGTGCCGGCGTATGGCTACATGGCGCCGCAGCCGATTACTTAGTCAGTAGCGGTATTGGCCCGATTGGCCTCACGGCTTCGGAGTTGATCGATGCCGCTCGTTGGGTGCGCAACCACTTGCCGATTGGTTCGGCGTGACAGGAGCCAAAATGATGACGAGCATTCATATTCGGGCGGCGAAGACGATGGATCAGGAGGCCATTTATGAGCTACACCAAGATTCGGTACGGCAGCTGTGTGGGGTTGACTACAGCAGGGCACAAATCGATTCATGGTTGGCTGGACGGCAGGCGGTGATGTATGAGCCGGCCATTGAGGCTGGGCGGCTATGGGTGGCTGAAACCGATGCGGGTTTATTGGGCTTTATTGAGGTGGATGGCCATGAAGTGACCAAGCTCTTTGTGGCGGGGCGCGGCGCAAGCCGTGGCGTAGGCCACGCCTTGTTACAGTATGCGCTTGAGGTCATGCGTGCACAGGGCGTGACGGTTGCTTATTTGGAGGCCACGCTGACGGCGGTGCCGTTTTATGAGCGCCAAGGTTTTGTGGCGGGGGCACATGGGTTTTTCTCACATGGGCAAAGTCCGATTCGGCTCGAAGTGGTGCACATGATGAAGCCTTTGTCGTGATCATGCACCCCAAGTTCTTAACGATTAGCGTGTCGAGCGGTGTTTTAAGGCTTTGAGCTGGGGGCCCAGCGTCATGCCGGCTGCTGCGGCCAAAATGGCTAAGGTGCCTAGAAGCTGTATGCCACTGAGGCGATGGCCTAGGGCTAGCCAGTCCACCAAAATCGCCACCACGGGGTAAATGAAAGACAGCGTGCCCACCAAAACGGTGGGTATTTTTTGCAAGGCGCCGTACAGCAGCGTCGACATCAGCCCTGTGTGCAGCACGCCGAGGGTGAGCAATAAACCCCACAGTGAGAAGGTGTCAGGCAGCGTGCCCAATTGGGCGAACGGCGCCAGCAGCACAATGCCGAGGCTGAGCTGCAGCAGCACAATCAGCTGCGGTGGCGTACCGGTTAGCCGTTTGGTGATCAAGGCGGCAATGGCGTAAAAGAAAGCCGCACCCAGAGCCAATCCCACCCCAAGTAAGTAATCGGTGCCGGCGTGAGCGCTGCTTTGCTTGCCGCTGATGATCAGCAACATGCCCCCAAAAGCGAGGGTTAACCACGCGAGCTGAGGGCGCTTGAGGGTCTCGCGAAACAGGATGAGGCTTAATAAAACCAGCATGAAGGGCTGGGTGTGGTACACCACGGTGGCGACGGCAATTGAGGTGTGCCGATAGGCCGCAAACAGCAAAATCCAGTTGGCGATCAGCGCCAGCGCCCCGAGTAAAATCCACGCGACTTGGTTACGGCTAAAGTATTTGGGCTGTAATAAGCCGGCATAGGCGCAGGCGGCAAACATGGCGGCAGCGCCAAAGAGGCAGCGCCAAAACACCACGGCCTGGGCCGGTAGGCCTGTTTGTAGGACAAACCAGCCAATGGTGCCAGAGATGGCCATGGCGACGCTCATTTCAATGCTGCCTCTAAGATGTGGATTCATGTGCTGCGGCTTTCTATCAGTGGTTGGAACAGGCAATATAGGGGCTGGTCTTGTGGCCCTAATCCCGTTATTATTCGATATATTGAACAATAGGTCGTTATAGTGCGCCTATTGATTTTGTTCGTCAAGATGAACGTTTGGATTTTATAATGAACAATGTAACTACCGGGGTGACGTCCTCGCCCCATCCCATGACTCTGCTGTCGAACGCGATTAAAAATGAGCGAGAACGGCAGCGCCTATCGATGACTGAATTGGCTAAGCGCGCCGGGATTGCCAAATCCAGCCTGTCTCAGCTAGAAGCCGGCAGCGGTAATCCTAGCTTGGAAACCCTATGGGCGCTGGCCTTGGCCTTAAACGTGCCGGTTAGCCAGCTGATTGCGCCGCCGCAGCCTCAAGTTGAGTTGATTCGCGCTGATGAGGGGGTCTCTACCGCTTCGGAACAGGCGATTTATCGTGCGACCTTATTGTCGAGCGGGCCTTCTGGTGGCCAGCGCGACGTCTATCGACTCAATGTTCAGCCGGGCGAACCTAGGCGCTCTGAGCCGCATTGGCCAGGCACGGTAGAACATGTGTTTTTGTGCCGCGGTCGGGCCTTAGTCGGGCCGAGTGATCAGGCTGAGGTGTTGGTGGCTGGTGACTACATTCGCTACGCTGCCGATGTGGCCCACGTGTTTGAAGCCTATGAAACGGATACTTTGGCCTTGATGGTGATCGAACATGCTTGATCAATCATGGGCCAGCGGCCAAGAGAAGGCCTTACGGCGCCAGCTGGTTTGGTTTCGAACCGATTTAAGGGTTACCGACCACGCCGCCTTAACCGCAGCGATGGCTGCTGGGCCAACGGTGGCTGTGTTTGTGGTCAGCCCAGGGCAATGGCGGGCCCACGAAGACGCCGACTGTAAGGTGGATTTTTGGCGGCGTCATTTAGCGCAGCTGCGGTCGCGCTTAGCTGAACTGAATGTACCGCTACGGCTTTTGCAGGTTGATGATTGGGCGCAGGTGGCGCCGGCCATGGTCGAGCTGTGCCAGAGCCTGAACATTGCTCAGCTACATCATCAGCAAGAATATGGCGTGAATGAAGCGCGCCGAGATGAGGCCGTTGGAGAAGCCTTGATCAAAATCGGCGTTGGCCGTCTGATGCAGCAAGATAAAGGCCTGCTGGTGCCGGGCAGCGTGCTCAACCAAAGCGGTGAGCCGTTTAAAGTGTTCACCGCGTTTAAGCGGGTGGCGCTGCAGCGCTTGTCGGGCCAGATGCCTTCGATTTTACCGGTGCCCAAGCCGCAGCGGCCTTTAGACTTGGCTTCAGATGAGGTAGGTGAGGGTATTTGGCCTGAGACTACTGAGTCGATACAGGCTTTGTGGCCTGCGGGCGAAGCCGCGGCGCAGCAGCGCTTAGATGATTTTGTGCATGCGCGCGTACACGACTATCACCGTCAGCGCGACGTGCCCAGCCTACCAGGGACCAGTCAGCTGTCGCCCTATTTGGCAGCGGGCGTGCTGTCGGTGCGTCAGTGTTTGGTGCGGGCCTTGGCGGAAAACCAAGGCGAATGGGCCACGGGCTCCGAAGGGGTACAGACCTGGCTGAATGAATTGCTGTGGCGTGAGTTTTACCAACACCTCTTAGTGGCTTATCCGCGCCTGTCTATGGGGCAGCCGTTTAAGCTGCAAACCCAGCACTTGGCCTGGCGATCGGCGCCAGAAGAGCTTGCGCGCTGGCAGCAGGGGCGAACCGGCATCCCGCTGATTGATGCGGCCATGCGCCAGCTTTTGGCCACGGGCTGGATGCACAATCGCTTGCGCATGGTTTGCGCCATGTTTTTGAGTAAGAATCTATTGTTGGATTGGCGTTTGGGTGAGTCGTGGTTTATGCGCCATTTAATCGATGGCGAGCTGGCCGCGAACAATGGTGGCTGGCAGTGGAGTGCGTCGACGGGCACGGATGCAGTGCCGTATTTTCGGATTTTTAATCCCGTTACCCAATCACAGCGTTTCGATCCTGATGGCGCCTTTATTCGGCAGTGGCTGCCGGAGCTCGCGGCCATTGAGGGGAAGGGGATTCACACCGGTGCCGGCAGCAATGATTTATTTGGGCCGGCTTATCCAGAGCCTATGGTGGATTTAAAAGCCAGCCGAGAACGGGCTTTGGCGGCCTTTAGGTGTTTGCCAACGGAACCATAGCGATCATGTTTGCTTCATCACGGCCGGCCCATTTTTGTGCCGGCCGTTGTTTCGTCTGGTTATGCCTGATCGGTTTCTTGAGTGGCTGTTTCTGGTCGAATGCGGCCAAACCAGCACAGCAAGATCAAACCCACCAGCCCCAATAGGAAGATATTGACCAAGTAGGGCGCCGTTTCGGCTAGGCTGGCGCCCATTTGATTCAGCCGTACCGAGGCGTGAATCGCAGGGGTGCTGGGTATCAGCCAGCTAAGCGCTCGAGCCAGCCACGGCAGACCTTCGCTCGGCCAAGAAAAGCCGCTCATGAAATACATCGGCATTGAGGTGAAGAGGATGATTTGCACGCTGCGCTCCCTTACCTTAAACCACAGCCCACAGAGTAGGCCCCAAACGATGACGGTGGGGGCATACAGCAAAATCAACAATAGGGCGCCGAGCACATTGCCGCCGCGGCCATAGTCTTGCCAAGTGAACAGCCAGCCAAAATAAAACGCCATAATGAGGGCCGATACTGAGGCGATGGCGCCGATGCGGCCGAGCCAGGTGGTGATGTTGGCCTGTGCCGTGCGGGCTTCGTAAAGCGTGCCGCTAAACAGGGCGCTGCCAATGAGTAAGGTTTGCTGCAAAATCAGCAGCGCCACGGCTGGCACCACATAGCTGCCATAGCCTTCGCTCGGGTTGTAATAGGCCTTGGTTTTTAAGGCCAAGGGCTGAGTACTGGTGGCGGCTTGATCCAGCGACAGACCTTGGGCATTAAATTGTTTGATGGCGATGCCGGCCGATACGGTGCCGACGGCTTCGGCAAAGCCGTACAGCACTGATTTATTCAGTAAGGCATAGCTGCCGTTGCCGGCAATGGCGACGTTGGTGGCTTTACGGTGTAGCACGTCGTGTTTGAGGTTGGCTGGGATCACCATATAGCCTTCGATCTGGCCGCGCCAGAGCGCTTCTTTAGCCTCTTGTTCGCTGCCTAAACGGATGACGCTGATCTTGGGGCTGGCGTCGGCAAAGCGGATGATTTGGCGCGATAGATTGCTGTTGTCGTAGTCCACGATGGCGGCCGGTACCTTCAACGCCTGCTGATTGGCGTAGGGCCAGGGATAGAAAAAACCGTATAGGATGGGGGCTAAAACCACCATGAGCAGCACGCCTTGATCGCGAAACACCGTGCCTAAGGTGTGCTTAAACGTTTGCCAGAAGCCAATATTAGTCATTAACGGCCCCCCCATTTTTCGGGGCGATTAAGCGCCCGTTTCAGCAGCTGGCCACACACAGGTATGAAGGCGAGGCAGGCGAGGCTGAGCGCCAGCAGCGTCGGCAGGGCAAAGCTGGCTGGAGCCTGCATTTGCAGCTGCTGTACCTGCAGGCGCGCGTAGTGGGTATAGGGCAACAGCACCGCCCAAACATAGGCGCCGCCAGACATAGCCAAGAGGGGAAAGCCGGTGCCGCTAAACGCAAAGGCGGGGGCGGTGATGAAGCCGGTGCCCGAAAGCGCCATGCGTAAGGACAGGGTGAGTAAGGCCAAAAAAGCCCCGAGCAATAGCGACAATAACAGCAACAGCCATAGGCCGAGCAGCACCAGAATCCAGGCGCTTAGGCTGACGCTTTGCGGCAGTGCCGCCAGCAGCAAGACGATGATGCTGACGACGCCTAAGCTGAGGCTGGCCGGCGTCAGCTTGCCTAAAAGAGCCAGTATCAGCTGGCGCTTAGTGGGCTGGGCCGTGCCCATAGGCGTCAGCCAGGTGGTCATGCCGTAGTCGCGCAGCTCGCGGCCGACGGTGTAGGCGCCGGCGGTTACGGCAAAAATATGCAATAGGGCCGGCATGATCATGCTGGCTAAGAACTGTTGATAATCACTGGCCACATTAAACAAGGCAGTGGTGTTGGCCTTGATTGGTGTAAAGCTATCGCTGGCCTGCTGCGGGGCTTGGCCGCGCGCGCTGCGGGCTTTGATTTGGATGCCGGCGGACACGGTGCCCACCACCGTCATGACGTCCCGCTGAATCAGGCCGGCGTGGGTGCCGAACTGGGCGTTGACGTTGAGGATGACGTCGGCGTGCTGGCTATTTTTTAAGGTTTTAGCAAGGTTGTAGGGTAGGTATACCACGGCGTAGACCTGGCCTTGGCGCAGCGCCGCTTCGGCTTCTCGGGCGTCGCTGAACTGAGCCGCCACGCTGAGGCCGGGGGAGGCATCGAGAAAGCGATTGATTTGGCGGCTGACGCTGCTGTGGTCTTGATCCCATACGCCTATGGGTAATTTATGCGGCAGCTGAGGGGAGAACAGCCACCACACGAACAGGATCGAAGCCAGCGGCAGCCACCAGATCATGGCGAAGTCCCAGCGGCTGTGTTTGAGCCACTGCCATTCACGCTTGAGGCTGTGCTGAAATAAAGAAGAAGGCTTCATGGCTTACTTTAAGGTCACCAAAACGCTCATGCCTGGGCGCATGCCGGCAATAGGCTGAGTCGGACGGGCCTTGATTTCAAACGTTTTTAGGTCAAAGCCTTCGCTGTTGCGGGTGGCGCGCCAGGTGGCGAAGTCTGGCAAGGCTGAGCTGGCATAGACTTTAAAGGTCACCTCAGTACGGCTGCCCTTTTGCGACAGAGCCGGCAAGTAACCCTTAAATTCGGTGCCGAGGGCAAAGTCGGCCAGATGGTCTTCACGCACGTTGAGGACCACCCACTGATCGTTAAGGTCTACCACGGTGACAATGGCCACGCCTTGTGGGGTGATTTCGCCTTTTTTGGCAATGACTTTAGACACTTCACCGGCTACAGGGCTTTTTAAGTTGGCTTCTTGTTCGGCGACTTCGGCCTCGTCTACCACGCCATCAACCTGCTTGGCTTGGGCGTTGGCGGCGGCAATGTCTTCGCGGCGTGCCCCTTCTAGCGCCATGTCGTACTGGGCTTTGGCGGCGCTGGCCTGGTCGCGTGAAGCGACGTAGTTGGTGTAGGCCTCATCTCGTTTCTGGCGCGACAGCAGGCCTTCGCGGGCAAGGTTGTCGACGCGTTGATAGGATTTTTGGGCCAGTTCTGCGGCGGCCTGAGCGCGGCGCCAGGCTTGCTTGGCCATTTCGATTTCCTGAGGGCGGGCACCATTTTCGGCTTTTTCAGCCACGGCGTCGGCCGCTTCACGGGCAGCTTTGGCCTGTTTGATCTTGGCGTTAATTTCCGGGCTGTCTAAGCGCATGATGGGATCGCCTATTTTTACCTGGTCGCCTTCTTTCACCAAAATAGCCTCGACGCGCCCAGCGACTTTGGCGGCCACGTCCACTTCTTCAGCCTCCATCTGGCCTTGCAAGACGACGGCTGCCGGTCGGGCGCTGACCCATAGGCCGATGCCGATCAAGATCACGGCCAGCACAAAGAGGCCGATGAATAAGGTGGTTTTTTTGCGAAGCATGGTTCTATCCCTTTGGATCAAGGCTTAACGCGAACGTCGGCCGAGTTTAAATACTGTACAAACTGCTCTGGCATGCCAGCGCTGCTGAGCAACATCATCAACGACTGGATGTAGTCGTTGGCGGCCTGTGCCCGTTCGGTTTTACTTTTGGTCAGATTCACCTGAGCGTCGACGAGGTCGGATAGGGTGCTGACGCCTTCACGCAGGCCGGCTTGGCGTAGGCGTAAAAACTCCTCCGCCAGCTCGATGTTGCTGCTTAAGGCAAAATAGGCCTGACGGGCATTATCGACCTCGCGCCAGTTTTTTTCGACGAAGAGGCTGATGTCTTCGCGCGCCTGCAGATCTGTGTATTCAGCCTGGCGAATTTGCGCCAGCCCTGAGCGTCCTGAGCTGGGCCTATCCATGCTGCTCCACAGCGCCCAGTGGACGTTGACGCCCACGATGCGGTTAGCGTTGCTGCTTTTTAGCTGCTGTTGCGCAAACACCGTCACGCTGGGTTTCCAGCGTGATTCATCGATGTGGTGAAGGGCTTGGGCTTGCTCTTTCTTGGCCGCCACCTTGGCTAGTCCAGGATGGTTGCTTAAGGCGGCGGCGATGAAGTCATCCAGCGGCGGCAGTTTTTGGCGGCTGATGAAGAGCGGTGTGCTGGGCGTAATGGGGTAATCGCTTTGCAATAGGCGCTGTAGCGCCATGCTGGCGACTTTGGCGTCGTTTTGGGCTTTTTCTGCCAAGCGTTTGGCGTCTTCTAGTGCGACCTTGGTTTGTAGGC
>JAGNTR010000113.1 GCA_017987415.1 Neisseriaceae bacterium | reverse complement strand
TGGCTACCGTCGAACGTATAGCGACCGTTATTGCCGCCATCGCTGAGGCTGTCGCCAAAAACGTAGATTTGGTTAAAGGCACTGGCGCTCATGGGTAAAGACAAAAGGCTGGCGCACAATAGAAGCGTGCTCATTTTGGGGCGAGATCGTAAATCAGTCATGGGATGGGTTCTCCTCAGTGGTTTTGGGGGGAGCCTCTTGGCGGGCTATGAAATACAGATGGCGTAACTATTTAAGAATGAATAACCATTAAATACAAATAGCATAATTGAATGGATGGCGAAACGAGTACACTGGCATATTGGTTTTTTGTGTCAAAAATCAGACACTCTTGGCGGGTATATGACGTATGTTTTTAATAGTGTTGTGATTATTATTTAAATATAGGGTGTGACTGGGATGGGCGGAAATGGGGTTTGAGAACGCCATCAGAATTGTCGACAAATTTTAGTTGGGGGCTGAATTTGTCGTGTGTGGGCCAATTATTTTATGCTATAGTGCCGCCTTATCTTTATTTCAGCCTCATTTACCGTGGGTTTTTTTGACAGAAAGCCTTAAGTAAAACCATAAATGAGCCACAGTAAGCGAGGCGGCACACAAAAGGGGACATAATGTCTTTTGATCTGATGCAGGTCGGGGTAGATTGGTTGGATGGTCGATTAAGCTATGTATTGATTGCGCTGTTGCTGTTTGTGGGCGTCTTTTTTACCCTTCGCTTGGGCTTTATGCAGTTTCGCCATTTTGGCCACACCGTGACCGTTTTGAAGGGCAGCCGTCAGGCAGATCAGTCAGGCATTTCCTCCTATCAGGCGTTTTGTACCTCGATGGCGTCGCGCGTGGGCACCGGTAATATTGCCGGCATCGCCGTAGCGGTGACGCTGGGCGGTCCTGGGGCGGTGTTTTGGATGTGGGTGATTGCCGTTTTGGGTATGTCGACAGCCTTTGTGGAGTCGACTTTGGCCCAGCTGTTTAAGGTTAAGGATGGCGAAGGCCAATACCGCGGTGGCCCAGCCTATTACATGGAAAAAGGCCTGAACGCCCGCTGGATGGGGGTGATGTTTTCTTTATTCTTGATCTTGGCCTATGGCTTTGTGTTTAACGCCGTACAGGCGAACACCATTGGCGAATCTTTGGGCGCTGCCTTTCATCTGCCCACGTGGGTGACCGGCTTAGTAATCATGGTGCTGACGGCGCTGATTATTTTTGGTGGCTTGCGTAAAATTGCGCGCTTTTCCGAAGCGGCGGTGCCGTTGATGGCCGGGGTGTATTTACTGGCGGCCTTGATTATTGTAGTGGCCAACTATGAGCGTTTGCCGGCTGTATTTGGGCTGATTTATCGCAGTGCGTTTGGCCTGCAAGAGTTTGCCGTGGGCGGCTTTGCCGCAGCCATCATGCAGGGCGTCAAGCGGGGTCTGTTTTCGAACGAAGCCGGTATGGGCTCGGCGCCCAATGTGGCGGCTTCAGCCACGCCCTATCCGCCACATCCAGCCTCGCAAGGCTATGTGCAAATGTTTGGCGTGTTTGTCGATACGGTGATTATTTGTACTGCTTCTGCGGCGATTGTCTTGCTGTCGGGTGTGCCTTTAGACAGCGATGCCACCGGCATTCGTCTGGTGCAAATGGCCTTGGAAACCGAGTTCGGTGGCTGGGCTAAATACCTTTTGGCCATCATCATCCTGTTTTTTGCCTTCACCACCATTGTGACCAATTATTACTATGCCGAAAGCTGCATGGTGTTTCTGCGTAAGAAAAAACACAGCCGCCTGCTGTTTTTTCGCTGCTGCGTGGCGGCAATGGTGTTCTTTGGTGCGGTGGCATCGGTGCCGCTGGTGTGGTCGATGGCCAATGTGTCGATGACGCTGATGGCGGTGACGAACTTAGTGGCGATTTTATGCTTGTCCCCCTTAGCCATTCGTCTGGCCAAGGATTACAACCAGCAGCGTCAAGCAGGGCAGTTGCCGACCTTTAAAGCCGGCGATCATCCCGACATTAAGGCTCGTCTTCACGACGATATTTGGGATTAAATATTGCATGATCGAATCAGCGCCGACGGTTTGTCGGCGCTTTTTTATGGGCGCCTGCTGTGATTAGGGGATATAACCACACAGGGAGTAATGGCATTTTATGTTGGTAATCTGGCAATATTGGTTATTTTCTCTAAAAAAATAAGGATTTGGCCATAAACTAGGGCTTTGGGTGAAAAAAATAGTAGACAGTAAAAAAGTAAATCTTTAGAATTGAAAAAATTTGCCCGAGATTTGCTGTTTTAGCAGCTGGTTTTGAGTGGATTGGTTTATAAGAGCAACATATTTAAAACACATCAATCTAACGGAGAACATTTTGAGCAATCAAGCACTACTGGTTCTGGAAGACGGGACCGAATTTGTCGGCGTATCCATAGGTGAAGTAGGTATGGTTGTCGGAGAAGTTGTTTTTAACACCTCGCTGACCGGCTATCAAGAAATCCTCACTGATCCCTCCTATTCCCGTCAAATCATCACCCTCACTTATCCTCATATTGGCAATACCGGCACCAATTCTTCTGATGAAGAATCTTCAATTATTCAAGCGCAAGGCTTGGTTATTCGTGATCTACCCCTCATTTCTAGCAATTTTCGCAGCACCGAATCCCTATCTGATTATTTAAAACGCCAAAACGTGGTGGCCATTGCCGACATCGACACGCGTAAGCTCACCCGTATCCTGCGCGAAAAAGGTGCCCAAAAAGGCTGCATTATTGCCGGCGAAAGCCTCGATGCTGCCCGTGCCCTCGCCGCGGCTCAAGCGTTTGGTGGCTTGAATGGCTTGGATTTAGCCAAAGAAGTGACCACCGATAAGGCCTATGAATGGACAGAAGGCAGCTGGGCTTTAGACACCAACGATCACGTACAAAAAACCGCCGCTGAGCTGCCTTACCATGTGGTGGCCTACGACTTTGGTGCCAAGCGCAATATTTTGCGCATGCTGGTGGACCGCGGCTGTCGCCTAACCGTAGTACCAGCGACCACGCCAGCGGCTGAGGTCTTGGCCTTAAACCCAGACGGCGTGTTCTTGTCGAACGGCCCTGGCGATCCAGCACCTTGCGACTACGCGATTGAGGCGATTAAGGCCTTTTTAGAAACAGACATCCCTGTATTTGGCATTTGCTTGGGCCACCAGCTGTTGGCTTTGGCTTCTGGCGCCCAAACCATCAAGATGAAGTTTGGCCACCACGGTGCCAACCATCCGGTGCAAGAATTGGCAACGAAAAAAGTGATGATTACGGCGCAAAACCACGGCTTTGCGGTAGACGAAACCAGCCTGCCGGCCAATTTGAGCGTGACCCATAAATCATTGTTCGACGGTTCTTTACAAGGCATTCACCGCACCGATAAGCCTGCTTTTAGCTTCCAGGGCCATCCTGAAGCCAGCTCAGGCCCACACGATGCGGCGTCTTTGTTTGACCACTTTATTGATTTGATTAAAGCCTACCGCGCTTAATCGCTTAACCTCATCAGGACAACGACCATGCCTAAAAATACTGAAATAAAAAGCATCCTGATCTTGGGTGCGGGTCCGATTGTGATCGGCCAAGCTTGTGAATTTGACTACTCAGGCGCGCAAGCCTGTAAAGCCTTACGTGAAGAAGGCTATCGCGTGGTGTTGGTGAACTCAAACCCAGCCACGATCATGACCGACCCAGAAATGGCTGATGCCACCTACATCGAGCCGATTCACTGGGAAGTCGTGCGCAAGATTATTGAAAAAGAACGCCCAGATGCCGTGCTGCCCACCATGGGTGGTCAAACGGCCTTGAACTGTGCCTTAGAGCTAGAGCGTCAAGGCGTGTTGGCGGAATTTGGGGTGAAAATGATCGGCGCCACCGCCGACGCCATCGACAAAGCTGAAGACCGTCGTCGCTTCGACGTGGCCATGAAAAAAATTGGCCTAGACACCGCCCGCTCAGGCATTGCACATAATATGGAAGAAGCCTTTGCGGTGGCCGAAGAAGTGGGGTTCCCCTGCATTATTCGCCCTTCATTCACCATGGGCGGCACCGGCGGCGGCATTGCCTACAATAAAGAAGAGTTTGAAGAAATCTGCGTGCGCGGCTTAGACCTTTCCCCAACCAAAGAATTATTGATCGATGAATCATTGATTGGTTGGAAAGAGTATGAGATGGAAGTAGTACGCGACCGCAACGACAACTGCATCATCGTGTGCTCGATTGAAAACTTTGACCCCATGGGCATTCACACCGGCGACTCCATCACCGTGGCGCCGGCGCAAACCCTGACCGATAAAGAATACCAAATCATGCGTGACGCCTCGATGGCGGTGCTGCGTGAAATCGGTGTCGAAACCGGCGGCTCTAACGTCCAGTTCTCGGTGAATCCCGAAAACGGCCGTCTGATCGTGATTGAGATGAATCCACGCGTGTCGCGTTCGTCTGCCTTAGCGTCTAAAGCCACGGGCTTCCCGATCGCCAAAATTGCGGCCAAGCTGGCCGTGGGTTACACCCTAGACGAATTGACCAACGACATCACCGGCGGTTTGACGCCTGCGTCGTTTGAGCCGAGCATCGACTACGTTGTGACCAAAATCCCGCGCTTTAACTTTGAAAAATTTGACGGTGCCAACGACCGTTTGACCACCCAAATGAAGTCAGTCGGTGAAGTGATGGCCATTGGCCGCACCTTCCAAGAATCGATGCAAAAAGCCTTGCGCGGCCTAGAAGTCGGCGCCAGCGGCTTTGATCCTAAGGTGAATTTGGCCGATAAAGACGCCGTAACCAAAATCCGCCGTGAACTCACTGAAGCGGGTGCAGAGCGCATTTGGTACGTTGGCGATGCCTTGCGTGCCGGCATGAGCGTGGCCGAGATTCATCAGCTGACCTTTATTGACTACTGGTTCTTGGTGCAGATCGAAGAATTGATTCAGCTCGAGCAAAAAGTGGCTCAAGGCGGTTTTGCTGGTTTGAATCGTGACTTCTTGCGTCAGCTTAAACGTAAAGGCTTTGCCGATTCACGCTTGGCGACCTTGATTGGCGTGTCTGAAGCCGAAGTGCGTAAGCTGCGCCATCAGCATGAACTGTTCCCCGTATACAAACGTGTGGACACTTGTGCGGCCGAGTTCTCGACCGACACGGCCTATTTATACTCAACCTATGAAGAAGAGTGTGAATCACGTCCGAATCAAGATCGCCCCAAAATCATGGTGTTGGGCGGTGGCCCAAACCGCATTGGTCAAGGCATTGAGTTTGACTACTGCTGTGTGCACGCTTCTTTGGCGCTGCGCGAAGACGGTTACGAAACCATCATGGTCAACTGTAATCCAGAAACGGTATCGACCGACTATGACACGTCTGATCGCCTCTACTTTGAGCCCGTTACCCTAGAAGACGTGTTGGAAATCGTGCGCATCGAGCAGCCTAAGGGCGTGATCGTGCAATACGGCGGCCAAACGCCACTGAAACTAGCGCGTGCGCTAGAAGCCGCTGGCGTGCCCGTCATCGGCACCTCACCTGACGCAATCGACCGCTCTGAAGACCGCGAACGCTTCCAAAAAGCGGTGCAGCGCCTAGGCTTGAAACAGCCAGCGAACGCAACCGTGACCGCGATTGAGCAAGCCGTAGCCGAAGGCAAAAACATTGGCTACCCCTTGGTGGTTCGTCCTTCTTACGTTTTGGGCGGCCGCGCGATGGAAATTGTGTACGATGAGCAAGACTTACGTCGTTACTTCCAAACGGCCTACAGCGTGTCTAACGATGCGCCGGTGTTGTTGGATCATTTCCTAGACGACGCAATTGAAGTCGACGTGGACGCCATCTGTGACGGCGAACAGGTGTTGATCGGCGGCATCATGGAGCACATTGAACAGGCAGGCGTGCATTCTGGCGACTCGGCTTGCTCCTTGCCGGCCTATACCTTGAGCGCCGAGATCCAAGACGTGATGCGTGAGCAAGTGCGTCAGCTGGCGTTTGAGCTGAACGTGCGTGGTTTGATGAACGTGCAGTTTGCGGTGAAAGCCAACGAGGTGTATTTGATCGAGGTGAATCCTCGTGCAGCCCGTACCGTGCCGTTTGTGTCTAAGGCCACCGGTGTGCCTTTGGCCAAAGTAGCCGCCCGCGTGATGGCTGGCCAAAGCCTGGCTGAGCAAGGCGTGACGCAAGAAGTGATTCCGCCTTATTACTCGGTGAAAGAAGTGGTGTTGCCGTTTAATAAATTCCCAGGCGTGGATCCGATCTTAGGGCCTGAAATGCGCTCGACCGGTGAAGTGATGGGCGTAGGCAACACCTTCCCAGAAGCGTTTGCCAAGGCGCAGCTAGGTGCTCAAACCTACGTTCAGCAAAGCGGCCGCGCCTTATTGTCGGTGCGCGAAAGCGATAAAAAACGCGTGGTTGAATTGGCCAAGCAGCTGATTGCCAAAGGCTTTGACCTAGATGCAACCCACGGCACCGCAATTGTGCTGGGCGAAGCGGGGATTAATCCACGCTTGGTGAATAAGGTACATGAAGGTCGCCCGCACATTCAAGACCGGATCAAAAATGGCGAGTACACCTATGTGGTGAACACCACTGAAGGCCGTCAGGCGATTGAAGATTCTAAATTGATTCGTCGCAGCGCTTTGCGCTATCGCGTTCACTACGACACCACCTTGAACGGCGCTTTTGCCACCACCCGTGCGTTTGATGCCAATCCGATGGCGGCGGTGATTTCGGTACAAGAAATGCATCAACTATTGGCTTAAGCCCATCGTTGAGGTGACCCACCCGATGCTTTGGCATCGGGTTTTTTAATGCGCGGGCGTTTGTTCGGTGTTTATTCGGCATTTGGGCGGAAATGTCGCCAAAAGGCTAGACAGATCAAAACTAATAAACGATAATCATTATCGTTTATTTAAGGAGGTTAATATGAGAAAGTCAGTTTACGCCCTAGGTTGCGTATTGGGTTTGTCCGTGGCGGCCGTAGGGGCGCAAGAATTACCGGTTAAAGACGCCAAGCGCATCGTGGCCATGGATTTTGGTGCTTTAGATACCTTAGCCGAACTCGGTGCCGCGAATCGCGTGGTGGCCTTGCCTAAAGAAAATGGCCCAGAATACATGAGCGTATACGCCACGGATGCCTACCAAAACACCGGCGGCATGAAAACCCCCGATTTGGCCGTGATTAAAGCCGCCAAACCAGACGTGATCATCATGGCCGGCCGCCAAAATGCCGCCCACGATGAGTTGGTGAAAATTGCCCCGACTATTCGCTACGCGACCGACAGCAAGAAATACCTTGCGTCAGCCAAAGACAACGCCTTGATGTTGGGTGAGTTAGTGGGTAAAAAAGCCGAAGCCGAACAAAAATGGGCGGCTTTGGAAACCAAGATTAAAGGCATTCAGGCTCAAGCCGACGCTTCTCCTGTGAAAGCCACCGTGATGTTGCACAACGGCGGCAAGCTGATGGTGTCAAACAGCGGTTACGCAGCCTTTATTCATGATGCACTGCACGTGAAAAAAGCTGATGCAAACGTTGGTGATGAGCGCGTGGTGGTGGACGCAGCCTATTTGAACAAGGTAAACCCAGACGTGATCTACGTGATTGACCGTAGCAGCGCCATTGGTCAAGCGCCTTTGGACATGAAGCTGTTCGCCGACAAAGACATGAAAAAAGTCAAAGCCGTGAAAAACCAAAAAGTGGTGGTGTTGACGCCTAAGCTTTGGTATCTATCAGGCGGTGGCTTGCAAAGCATTTCGCTACAGGCCGATGAAGTGGCGAAGCATTTGGGTAAATAAGCCTAAAATTAGGGTTTAAAAGACGCAGCGTACATAACGCTGCGTCTTTTTTTTGACGATTGCGCTGGCTTAGGTCAATATAAAGCCATGCTTTTGACATTTAAACAAAAGGAGTGACGATGAGGCGAAAAGGGGTGTGTCTAAGCGAGTCAGTGATTTTGGTGACGGGTGCGGCCCAGGGCATGGGGCGCTTGTTGCTGGAGCGGGCTAAAAAAGAAGGCTGCCGCCACCTGGTGGCCTGGGACATTGATGCGGCCGGCTTGGCCCAGCTACAGCAAGAGATGGCGACAGATGAGCGGATACAGCTGGTGACTCAAGTGGTGGATCTGGCGGATTTGGACGCCATTACCGCGGCCGTGGCGCAGCTGGAAACGGGTTTTGGTCTGCCGAATATTGTGATCAATAATGCCGGCGTCGTCTGTGGCGATTACTTTTGGGGCCATCGCCCAATAGAGGACATTCAGCGCACCATGGCGGTAAACGCTTTAGCGCCGATGCAGCTGACGCGGGCTTTATTACCCGCCATGTTGGCCGGCCAGCGCCCGTGCCGAATTGTGAACATCGCCTCGGCGGCGGCCTTGGTGTCCAATCCCAATATGAGCGTGTATGCGGCCTCGAAATGGGCGCTGTTTGGCTGGAGCGATTCTTTGCGTTTAGAGCTGGTGCAGGCGGGGCATGACCACGTGAAGGTGACCACGGTGTGCCCCACCTATATTGACACCGGGATGTTCGCGGGCGCCAAGCCCTTGTTGCTGACGCCCATGCTGCAGCCTGAGGCCGTGGTGGCGCAGATATGGCAGGCCATGAAGCTGGGGCGTCCGCAGCTGTTGCTGCCGTGGACGGTGGGCTTAAGC
>JAGNTR010000112.1 GCA_017987415.1 Neisseriaceae bacterium | reverse complement strand
GACAACAATATTCGCGTCGGCCAATCCTTGGCGCTGATTCCGGCTAAGGCAGATAAATCAGGCGCCCAAACCGCAGGTACCGGTAAAAAAGCACAAAAGGGCAGCAAGCTTATTGGTTCTTAAACCCAGCGAGCCCCTCCTAACCCACGGCACTCTTTTTGGGGTCTTTATTCCGACATCGGAACGCAGACGCCAAAAAGAGTGTTAGACTATCTGGCATATGAATTACGCACTCCAAACCCTTAAGGGACAGCATTTAGGCTTTTTAGTGATGGCCGCCGATGATGGCGACGCCAGCGCTGGCCAATGCCTGTTCCGCGCACAAAGCAGTGACCCTGCAGACATGGCCTTGGCTGAATACCAAACTCTGGCCGACATCGCAGCCCTATCGCCTCTGTATTGGCGCTTTCAGCCAGGACAGGCACAGGCGCAAATATTCAGCGCCGAAGATGAATTGCTGGGCCACATTAAAGATGAATGGCTGTTTTTAAATGGGCGCCAGTATCAGCTGGTCGACCTGGTGGGAATCCTCTAATGGAAAGCTTATACTTACTCATTCCCTTGAGCATTTTGCTGGCCTTTTTAATTGGGGCATTTTTTTGGTGGTCAGCCAAATCCGGGCAATTCGATGACCTAGAAGGTCCAGGCCATCGGATTTTGATGGACGATGACGATGCCGACGCCCAAAAGCCTAAGGCCAAAAAAACCACGACCAAAGCCGGTCAAGCACCAGACAACCACCTGCCGGATTAACGCTCACCACCACAAGGTGCCCTATGTCAAAACTGTTTCCCTTTGCTTTAAAACGTCGCTTCCTACCACTGTTTGTGACCCAGTTTTTAGGGGCAATGAATGACAATCTGCTCAAGACGGCAGTGTTTGTCCTCATTACCTATTACGCCCTTGGCGCCGGCACCCTGCCCGCCGAACAGCTACTCAATATCGGTGCCCTAACGTTCATCCTGCCGTATTTCTTATTCTCCGCCCTCGCCGGCCAGCTGTGTACCAAATACAATAAAGCCACCATCGCGCGCTACGTGAAGCTTGTGGAGTGTTTGATCATGGTGTTTGCCGCCGTCGGCTTTATGTACCACAACGTCTACATTTTGCTCACGGCCCTGTTTTTAATGGGCACCCACTCTACTTTCTTTGGCCCGATTAAATACGCCATCCTGCCTGATTATTTAAAGGAGCACGAGCTTCTGTCAGGCAATGGCCTGATAGAACTAGGCACCTTCCTCGCCATCCTACTTGGCCAAATGCTCGGCAGCAGTATGGTCAACGCCGACCTTGCGCCCATGCTGGCCCTGCTGTTTGGCTTTGCCATTCTAGGCCTCATCAGCAGCCTGGGCATGCCCGCCGTCAAGGCCACTGACCCAACTGCCCGCATCGACTTCAACATCCTCAAAAGCACTTCAGTGCTGTTAAAAGATGCCTACCGTCAACCGCAGGTGCGCGCTGCCATCGTGGGCATCTCTTGGTTTTGGCTATTAGGCGCAACCTATACCACCCAATTGCCGACCTATACCCGCCTGCACTTAGGCGGCGACGACCACGTATTTAGCCTCATGCTGGCCTTGTTTTCTATCGGCATTGGCGCCGGCTCACTGGTGTGCGCCAAGCTCAGCCGCAATACCTTACAGCTGGGCCTAGTGCTCTTTGGCGCCGTTGGCATGAGTATTTTTGGCACCGCACTGGCGCTCTTAACCTTTGCCTTCCATCAAGGCGAACTGCTGACCTTAGGCCAGTTTTTACAACAGGGCAAAACGCCTTTTATCACCGCCTGCATCTTCGCCCTCGGTTTTTTTGGTGGTTTTTTCTCTGTTCCCCTATATACTTGGCTACAAACCGCCAGCTCAGAAGCCTTTCGAGGCCATGCCGTGGCCGCCAACAACATCGTCAACGGCCTATTCATGGTGGTTTCCGCCCTGCTCAGCATGGTTTTCCTCATGTTTTTCCATCAGATCTCTGGACTGTATTTACTGGTGGCACTCATGAACCTTGCCGCCATGGCCGTATTGATCAAGCTTGCCCCCAATATATGGCACAGCCGCTTTGACTGGCTGCACAATAAAAAATAGCCATAGCCGAACCAAACCATTGTTTTTCGCACAAATAACGACGAAGCAAGGATTTTATTAACCTCATGATGCCGCTTTTTATGAAACACTGCCTCCCTATGAAACCTTGGCTAACCCTAACCAGCCTGGCCTTACTGAGCGTCACCAGCCCTGCTGCCCAGGCCTTTGACCTGCTCGAAGCATGGCAGGCCGCCCAAGCCCATGACGCTCGCTTTGCGGCCGCTAGCTATGCCCGTGACGCCGGTCAAGAACAAACCGTTCAAGGCCGCGCCAACCTATTGCCTCAGGTCAGCATCAACGGCCAGGCAGGTAAAGCATTCAATAAAGAGCCTGATCGCCACAATAGCCGCACCCAAGGCTGGGGGGTACAGGTCAGCCAGCCGCTGTTTGACATGAATAAATGGCATCGCTACAAGCAAGGCCAGATCAATACCGACTTAGCCAATGAAGAGTATCTGCTTGCCTCACAAAGCCTGTTATTAAACGTGAGCCAAGCCTATTTCAATGTTTTACTGGCACAAGACCAGCTACGCGCCACCTTGGCCACGAAAGCCGCCTATTTAAAACAGCTAGAGCAGGCCAAAGCCATGTTTAACGTTGGCTCAGCCACCATTGTCGACACCTACGAAGCCCAGGCTGGCTTTGACGCCGCCTCGGCCCAAGAAATCGCCGCCAAGACCACTTTAAAAATGGCCCAGGCGCGCCTTACCCAGCTCACCGGACTCCCGGCCAACACCATCCAAAAAATCGATGGTGAGCGTGTATCCTTGGTGACCAATCAGCTGCCGTTTGAAACCTGGCTAGACACCGCCATCAACCACAGCAATCAGCTTAAGATTAAAGCCTTGGCGGTGCAAACCGCCACTGAAAACCTCGGCATCAGCCAAAGTGAACGCCTGCCCGTTGCCACCCTCAACGGCGACTATCAGGACAGCTACAACCGCATTTCTGGCGATGAAAAGCGCACCACCCGCGGCAGCTCCGTTGGCATCAAAATCAGCATGCCGCTCTTTAGCGGGGGCGCCATCAACAGCCAGGTGCGCGAGGCCAAGGCCAAAGAGCTAGAAGCCAAAGCCGAACTCGAAGCCGCCACCCGTGATCTAACCGAAGAGGTTCGCCAAAACTTCCTCAACGTCACCAATGGCCAAGCCCAGCTGATCGCCCAAGAAAACCTGGTTAAATCGGCCAAGGCCAAGCTCGACGCCACCACCTTGGGTAAAAGCGTCGGCGTGCGCAGCAACCTTGACCTTGTCTTGGCTGAACAAGCCTATTCCGACGCCATTCAGCAGCGCGCCAACGCCCGCTACACTTATCTACAGGCCCATCTGACCCTAGCCCAGAGCACGGGACTGTTTAATGAGAACCTAGAAACCCTAGAAACCATTAATCAGCTCATCATCGCCGAAACCGATTCATTTGAGCCCAGCTAGGCCACACCCACAAAAAAAGCCAATCTCGCGATTGGCTTTTTTATTGACCTCAATAAATGAGGTTACACCAGACGGCCGTGGCAGTGTTTGTATTTCTCACCGCTACCGCATGGGCAAGCATCGTTACGACCAACGTAAATGCCGCGGGCGGCTAGGCCTTCACGGCTAAAGTCTTCTTCGATGCCGTTGGCACCAAGGCTCACCAATTCTTCTACGGTTTCAAATTCACCCGCCTCAGCTTCGGCCAAGGCCTGTGCTTCTGGCGTGACTTCAGGGGCGGCTTCAATACGGGCAGCGGCCAAAATACTGGTGACATTGCGCTTCACGCCTTCCAACATATTGGCGAACATGGCAAAGGCTTCACGCTTGTATTCTTGCTTAGGATTCTTTTGCGCATAGCCGCGTAAATGAATGCCTTGACGTAAATAATCCATCGCAGACAGGTGATCGCGCCAGCTGTTGTCCAGCATGGTCAACACAATGTTGCGCTCGAAGCGCTGCATGCCCTCAGTGCCCACCAAGTCGTGCTTGGCTTTGGCATCAGCATCAAACGTCGCCAACACCTTCTCTTTAATGCCTTCTGGATCTAAGTGCTCATCTGCCGCCATCCACTCGCTGATGGATACTTGAGTGCTGAATTCCGTCGCCAACACCCGCTCTAGGCCTTCGATGTCCCATTGCTCTTCCATGGTGTCTGGCAGAATGTGTTCGTCGACCAAATCATTCACCACGTCGATGCGCATGTCGGCCACTAGCTCGCTGACGCCCTCAGAGGTCAAGACTTCATCGCGCTGCTGATACACCACTTTACGCTGATCGTTGGCCACATCATCGTATTCCAACAACTGCTTACGCACGTCAAAGTTACGGCCTTCAACCTTACGCTGAGCGCCTTCGATTTGACGGGTTAAGAAAGGATGTTCAATCGCCACGCCTTCTTCTGGCGCCAAACGATTCAATAGGCCTGCGGCGCGATCCAGCGCAAACAAGCGCAATAGCGGATCTTCAAACGACAGGTAAAAACGGCTCGAGCCAGGATCACCCTGACGGCCGGCACGACCACGCAGCTGATTGTCGATGCGGCGACTTTCATGGCGCTCGGTACCGATGATGTGTAGGCCACCAGCGGCTAAAACCGTCGCATGATCTTGCGCCCAGACGTCACGTAAAGCCGTCACGCGCTGCTCTTTTTCAGCGTCTGATAGGCTTTCGTCAGCCATGATGGCGTTGATTTCAGGGTTGATGTTGCCGCCCAAAACAATGTCGGTACCACGACCGGCCATATTGGTGGCCACGGTAATCATGCCAGGCTTACCCGCTTGAGCCACAATATCGGCCTCACGCGCATGCTCTTTGGCATTCAAAACGTTGTGTTTCAAACCAGCCTCATCCAATAGATGCGACATCAGCTCAGAGTTTTCGATGCTGGTGGTACCCACCAAAATAGGCTGGCCTTGAGCGTGGCGCTCTTTGATGTCGGCCACAACGGCATTGAATTTCTCAGCCGTGGTGCGGAAAATCTGGTCGTTCAGGTCTTTACGCACCATAGGACGGTTGGTCGGAATGATGACGGTTTCAAGGCCATAAATGCTTTGGAACTCAAAGGCCTCAGTGTCGGCCGTACCGGTCATGCCGCTTAATTTTCTGTACAGGCGGAAATAATTTTGGAAGGTAATCGAGGCCAAGGTCACGTTTTCGCGTTTGATCTCAACGCCTTCTTTAGCTTCAACGGCCTGATGCAGGCCTTCAGACCAACGACGACCGGCCATTAAGCGACCGGTAAATTCGTCCACGATCACGATTTCACCGTCTTGAATCACATAGTGTTGATCTTTAGTGAATAAGGTGTGGGCGCGTAGCGACGCCATTAAGTGGTGCATCAACATGATGTTGCCAGATGAATACAAGGAGTCGCCTTCTTGCAGCAAGCCTAGCTGCGCCAAGACTTCTTCGGCGCGTTCATGGCCATCTTCACTCAACACCACGGTGTGGGCTTTCTCATCTACCCAGTAGTCACCTTCGCCCTCTTCCGTTTCTTGGCGTTTTAGGTAAGGTGGCACTTGGTTCATGATTTGATACATGCTGACGTTGTCGTCGGCCGGCCCGGAGATAATCAACGGGGTACGGGCTTCGTCGATTAAAATCGAGTCTACTTCATCAATCACGGCGTAAGACAAAGGACGCTGTACTTTTTCATCCAATGAAAACACCATATTGTCGCGCAAATAGTCAAAGCCAAATTCGTTATTGGTGCCGTAAGTAATATCGGCGCTGTAGGCCGCCTGCTTCTCTGGCGTGGCCATATTGCTTAAGATCACGCCCACGCTGAGGCCTAGGAATTGATACAGCGGTGCCATGATGCCGGCGTCGCGGCTGGCCAAATAGTCATTGACGGTCACGACGTGTACGCCCTTACCGGTCAATGAATTTAAATAAACCGGCAAGGTGCCCACTAGGGTTTTACCTTCACCGGTCCGCATTTCAGCAATTTTGCCTTCATGAAGCGCCATGCCGCCAACCAACTGCACATCAAAGTGTCGCATGCCCAAAACGCGGCGGCTGGCCTCTCGGCACACCGCAAAAGCTTCAGGTAGTAAATCATTTAAAGATTCGCCAGCCTCAAGTCGCTGCTTAAACTCTTGAGTCTTAGCCTGTAACGCCTCGTCACTCAACGGCGTCAAACCGGCCTCGAGCGCATTAATATTCTGAACGACTTTACCATATTGCTTTAATAAGCGATCATTACGACTACCAAAGATTTTTTTTGCTAAATTGGTTAACATATACTTTCCTAGCCCTTATATTCATTTATTCAGGCAAAAAATTAATGGCAAATTTTAACATATTATTCAGCACCCAGTCATTAAAATACTGAGCCTTAACATTAACCCCGATCAGCCTTTTTTGCTGTTAGACTAATCATCACTAGGGCCTAAAACCGTTAAGCCAGCGTGCCCCTACCCCTTTACCACGATGCCGATGCCATGAAAAAAATCAACGAACAAAGCCAACGAGACCCTCGTCTAGAGGCCTTATTCAGACAGGTCAGATTGTGGCAACAAATTGAAAATCAAGTCGCCGGGCTTTTACCCTACAACTTAAAGGGTCACTTTAAAGTTGCCTGCATAGAAGGTAACACCCTGATTATATTCGCAAACAACAATATGGTTGGCTCACGTTTAAAAATGATCCTGCCCAGTTTAGTGCCTTCGCTCCAATCTATTCATACCCAAATTGAGCAAGTCCGCGTTAAAATCAAACCCCACACTGAGCCGATTAAAACGATAAAAAACACTCAGTTAGGACCCGAGGCCGTGGCCGCCATCGAAGATGGCGTCAAGCAGTTGCAGCACCACCCAGAACTGGCTCGGGTTTTACAAAACTTTGCCAATAAACAAAAACGCTGAGGCCTGTTTCTGTGTCATAGGCCCTTAGCGACCGTACAAAGGAACCCTTATGGCCCACCCCTACCCCCTGTTAGCTCAAGCAATTACCCTTGCCAACCAGCCCATCCGCAACCGCATCATCATGGGCTCGATGCACACTGGTTTAGAAGAAGCACCTAATGGATTTGAGCGCCTAGCGGCCTTTTATGGCGCCCGTGCCCAAGGCGGCGTGGGCCTCATCATCACTGGCGGCATCAGCCCAAACGAAGCGGGCTTAACCATGCCGCACGCGGCCAAACTATCAGAGGCCAGCGAAGTTGACCAGCATCGCCTAGTCACCGACGCGGTTCACAAGCACGGCGCCAAAATCTGCATGCAGCTCTTACACACTGGCCGCTACGCCATGCACCCCAATGCCGTAGCGCCTAGCGCCATCCAAGCCCCCATCAACCCCGTTCGCCCGAAAGCGCTGAGCACGGCCGAAGTCAAGCAAACCGTACAAGACTATATCCATTCCGCTAGCCTTGCCCAACAGGCAGGTTACGACGGCGTCGAGGTCATGGGCAGCGAAGGCTACCTGATCAATCAATTCATTGCGCCCGCCACCAATGAGCGTGATGATGAATACGGCGGCAGCCTGGCCAATCGCCACCGCATCGCTGAAGAAATCGTGGCCGGCATTCGTGCCGCCTGCGGTCCCAACTTCATCATCGTATTCCGGATTTCCCTACTCGACCTTGTGCCCAATGGTTCCACCTGGTCTGAGAACGAACAGCTGGCCCAAAAAATCATTGCCGCCGGCGCCGATGTATTCAATACCGGCATTGGCTGGCACGAAGCGCGCATCCCCACCATTGCCACCATGGTGCCACGCGCCGCCTTCATCGATGCCACGGCCAAGCTTAAAGCCATCAGCAGCATTCCTGTCGTGGCCACCAACCGCATCAATATGCCCGACGTGGCCGAAGGTATTTTGAGCCAAGGCCAGGCTGACATGGTGTGCATGGCACGCCCCTTTTTGGCAGACGCCGATTGGGTACAAAAAGCCTTCACCGAACAAGAATCCATCATCAACACCTGCATCGCCTGCAATCAGGCTTGCCTCGACCACATTTTTCAAGGCAAGGCGACGTCCTGCTTGGTCAACCCCTTTGCCTGCCAAGAAACCCTATTGCAAAGCCAGCCGACCCAAACGGCTAAAACCATTGCCGTCATCGGCGCAGGCCCTGCCGGCCTTGCCTTTGCCGTCACTGCGGCCGAACGCGGCCACGCAGTGACGCTGTTTGACCAAAATCAGCGCATTGGCGGCCAGCTCAACATTGCCAAAACCATTCCAGGCAAGCCCGAATTCAACGAAACCTTGCGCTATTACGCCGAGATGCTAAAACGCCATCAAGTGACCTTAAAGCTGGGCCAGCACGTCGGCCCTAACGACGTCGATGGCTTCGATGAAGTCGTGGTGGCCACCGGTATTAAGCCCCGCAGTATCGAACTAGAGGGGTTGCCTCACCCTAAAGTTTTGAGCTATCTAGACGTGTTGCAAGACAAGCAGCCCGTAGGCCAGCGCGTGGCCATCATTGGCACCGGCGGCATTGGCTTTGACATGGCCGAATACCTCAGCCAGAACGGCGCCGACAGCGCCCTAGACAAAGATTTATTCCTACACGAATGGTCGGTCGACGCCAGCCTAAACGCACCCGGCGGCCTCAGCAGCAAGCCTAAGCTTGC
>JAGNTR010000009.1 GCA_017987415.1 Neisseriaceae bacterium | reverse complement strand
ATATAAAATACATTTCAATGCGGACTAAAAGCCGTATAATGACGCCAGAGTGTCGGTGAGCGGCTGATGCCGCTTGATGCCGACCCCATAATCACCGTAGTTAAGGAGTAAGCCATGATCGGCCAAAAATTATTTGATGAGTTGTCTGCTAAACTAGGCGAAACCATCGCCAATAGCCCAGCTAAAGATGTTGAAAAAAACATCAAAACCCTGATGTCTGCTTCTTTCACCAAAATGGATTTGGTGACGCGTTCTGAATTTGACATCCAGCAGCAGGTTTTGCTCAAAACCCGTGCGCAATTAGCCGCCCTAGAAAGCCGCTTGGCCGCTTTAGAAGCTCAGCAAGCACCCGTCGTGGTTGAGGCGGAAACGCCCGAGGCCTAATATGAGCCTGGCGGTGGTGTATGGCCGCGCTTTAAACGGCATGCAGGCGCCTTTGGTCGAGGTGGAAGCACACCTGGCCAACGGCCTGCCCGTATTTAACATCGTCGGCTTGCCCGACACCGAAGTCAAAGAAAGCCGTGACCGCGTACGGGCCGCGATTTTACAATCAGGCTTTGATTTTCCCGCCAAGCGCATCACCGTCAACCTAGCCCCCGCCGACCTACCTAAAGAATCCAGCCGTTTAGACTTGCCCATCGCCATCGGTATTTTGGCCGCCTCTGGCCAAGTTTTAAGCGATGGCTTGGTCGACTATGAATTCGCTGGCGAGCTGGCGCTGTCAGGCCAAATCAGGCCTGTACGTGGGGTTTTGGCCATGGTGTGGCAAGCGTTTAAAGCCCAGCGTGGCTTTATTTTACCGCGGGAGAATACCGCCATGGCCACCTTGGTGGCCGAGGCACAGGTTTATCCTGCACACAGTTTGGCAGCAGTGGCGGCGCATCTGAATGGCTTAACCCAAATAGAACCTGCTAAAGGACGCGCGCCCACCGTGGCTACGGGCTTAGGGGTGCCAGACTTAAAAGACATCAAAGGGCAGCACACGGCACGCTTGGCCTTGGAAATTGCCGCCGCAGGTGGCCATAGTCTGCTGTTGGTCGGTCCGCCGGGCACAGGTAAGTCGATGTTGGCCAGCCGGCTACCCAGTATTTTACCGCCTCTAAGCAATGAAGAAATGATTGAATCGGCGGCTTTGCGCTCGCTGTACCACAACATTGATGAGGCTAGTCTACACGTGCGGCCGTTTCGGTCGCCGCATCACAGCGCTTCGGCGGTGGCTTTGGTCGGCGGCGGCTCCGATCCGCGCCCGGGAGAAATTTCTTTGGCTCACCACGGGGTGCTGTTTTTAGACGAGCTGCCAGAGTTTGGCCGTAACGTTTTAGAGGTGTTACGGGAGCCGTTGGAAACAGGGGAAATCCATATTTCTCGGGCGGCTCGACAGGCGACGTTTCCGGCGCGTTTTCAGCTGGTGGCGGCGATGAACCCATGCCCGTGTGGCTATTTGGGCCACATCAGTAAGCCTTGCCGCTGTAGTCAAGAAACCGTTGCACGCTATCAGGGGAAAATATCCGGCCCCTTATTGGATCGAATTGATCTTAGCATTAACGTACCCAGCTTAGACCAGGCCGATTTAGCAGACCAGGCGCCAGGCGAGGGCAGTGATCAGGTGAAAGAGCGAGTAGCCGCGGCCAGAGCAAGGCAAATGGCACGCCAAGGCGTGATTAACGCTCGTCTATCCGTCACCGAATTGGATGAGGTCGCGCTTATTAGCCCAGAAGCGAAGCAATGTTTAGGGCAGCTGATGACTAAATTGGCTTTGTCTGCCCGTAGTTATCACCGTCTTTTACGGGTAGCGCGAACTGTTGCCGATTTGGACGATCACACGATGGTGGCGGAACAACATTTATTAAAAGCCGTCAGTTTTAGGCGAATATAATATAATATCTTTTTAATGATTAATTTTCTGGAATGAACGCATGAACAGCATGAAGCGACAACAAGGCCAAACCCTAGGGGGCATGATTTTAGGGATCCTCATCGCAGTGGTGATTTTAGGCGGCGCCTTTTGGTTTTTTAGCCAACAAAAAGCCCCTTTTCAACCTGAAGTGGTTAAAAAAGAAACCCCGGTGCCTGAGCCAGAAATCATTGTGCCCAACGACGGCTTGGAATCTATATTACATAAAGATCCTAGTGAGTGGCTAGGCGGTGAAGAAGAGCCAACGACGCCAGAGTCCGTACCGGATACCAAGCCTGAGCAGCCTCAAATCGATAAGCCTGTAGAGTCAACGCCAGGTACGCCATCGAAACAGGGTGGCACCAAGCCAGCGCCCGATGAGCTAGGGGCGTTCATTGAAAAAGATTTGGCCAAAAAAGAGAACCTAGTCGTCGAGACCAAGCCTGCCGTACCGGCAAAAGCCGATCCTAAACCAGTGGAGAAAAAGCCTGAGCCTGACGCAAAACCGGCCGCTGAGAAAAAACCAGAGCCTGAAAAGAAAGCCGACACGCCGCCTAAAGCAGACAAAAAACCGATTGAACAACCGAAAGTAGCAGGCAAACAAGGCACTTTACAGGCTGGCGCCTACCGCACACCCGAACAAGCTGAAGAACAGAAAGTGAAATTGGCCTTAATGGGGTATACTGCCAATGTCATCAAGAGTGATTTAGGTGAAAAAGGCATTATGTATCGTGTCCGTATGGGCGTTGCCGATACCCAGAGCGCGAAAGCTGATCTGGCCGGTAAGGGTGTTGATGTCATGGTGGTGCGTTAATGATTTTCGGCCTGAATGGAACCTTCAGACCGAGCTGTCGGTCTCTTAGGACGACTGCCACGTTGTTAACGCCCGTATCCGTTTATTATTAACCCATCGTAGGAAATAACATGAATTTTAAACAATGGCTATTCCCAGCAGCAATGATGCTGTCTTTCTCTGTGGCCCAAGCGGCGATTGTTGAAGGCCGTGATTATGAAGTTTTAAAAGCGCCGATTGCGCAAAGCAATAAAACCAAAGTAGAAGTATTGGAATTCTTTTCATACACCTGTATTCATTGTCGTAACTTAGAGCCTCATTTTGTTAAATACACCCAAAAAGCTCCTTCAGACGTGACGTTCCGTCAGGTGCACATTGTTTGGGGTGACAATATGTTGCCTTGGGCCAAATTGGCCGCGGCGGTGAACATGAGCAAAGCCAACACCACTGTTGGCCCTGCTATTTTTAATACCGTGTTTAATGAAAAACGCAATTTAGCCAACCCGAAAGTCATGAAAGAGTGGTTAGATAAGCAAACCACGCCAGCCGGTAAATTAGTGGCCAAAAACTTTAATTCTTTTGCCGCCGCCAATGAAGCCAAAGCCATGCAAAAGATGACTATGGATTACAAGATCGACTCCACTCCTCGCCTCATCGTGGGTGGCAAGTACCAAGTCATTATGCGTGACGTGAACACCGCCATGAACGTAGTGGATGAGTTAGTGCAAAAAGTGCGCCAAGAGCGCGGCATGAAAAAACCTGCTTAATTAAGCAACCCGAACAGGCAACCTTTTGGTTGCCTGTTCTTTACGACTGGGCGTAGACCGTGGACATCTATCTGTTTTTTAAAGCTTTAATTTTAGGTATTGTAGAAGGGTTAACGGAGTTTCTGCCCGTTTCCAGTACTGGCCACTTAATTGTAGTGGGTGATTTATTAAATTTTCAGAGTAATGGCAAGGTGTTTGAAATTGCCATTCAGCTCGGTGCCGTGTTGGCGATTGTGTTTGAATACCGCAGCCGCTTTACCCACGTTTTAACCCATGTTGGCCGTGACCGTACGGTCAATCGCTTTGTGTTACACCTATTTATTGCTTTTTTACCGGCTGCCATTGTCGGTTTGTCTTTCATTAAAGAAATTAAGACGATCTTGTTTAATCCAGTAAGCGTGGCGACGGCATTAGTGATCGGCGGCATCGTGATTTTACTGATTGAACGTCGCCAAGCGCATCGTCCAGCCCGTGTTTTGGCGGTAGAAGACATGCGTGCGAAAGACGCCTTAGTGGTGGGCTTGGCCCAATGTTTGGCTTTGATTCCCGGTACATCTCGTTCCGGCAGCACCATTATGGGCGGCATGGCTTATGGGCTAGACCGTAAGGTGGCGACTGAATTCTCGTTTTTCTTGGCCGTACCGGTGATGTTTGCTGCCACCATTTATGACGTGTATAAAAACTTCAGCGCGTTTAGCGCCGATGACGTGGCCGTGATTGCGGTCGGGTTTGTGGCGGCCTTTATCAGTGGCCTGGTGGCGGTTAGGGTGCTGCTTAAATTTGTGTCCCATCGAAACTATGTGCCGTTCGCCTGGTATCGCATTATTTTTGGGGGCGTGATTTTGGCCACCTGGTATTTTGGCTGGGTAAGCTGGTCTTAAGCGGCTTGCGCTTGATCATTAATTAAATAGCCTCATGCGGCATTAGCGCATGAGGCTATTTTTATGCTTTTGCCTGAGTGTGTTTAAACCGCAGCCAGCAGCTCGCCTGCTTGCGCCAGGGTTTCTGGTCGTTTGGCAAAGCATACCCGCAGCAATCTCTGGCCCACCGGTGGCTGTTGGTAAAATGCCGACAGGGGAATCGTGGCCAAGCCTTTTTCCTGAGTCAGCCATTGGGCCATGGCAAAATCGTCTAAATCATCGCGAATAGCGCTGTAGTCGACAATCTGGAAATAGGTACTGCGGCTGGGCGTATAGGTGAAGCGAGAGGGTGCTAGAGCCTCTAGGAGCTGATCGCGCTTAGTTTGATAAAAGCCTAGCAGCTCGTCAATGTGCTCAGGATGTTGCTGCATGAAATCGGCTAAGGCATATTGGATAGGGCTGGTGGCACAGAAGTTTAGGTATTGATAAACCTTGCGTAATTCGGCCGTCAACGCGGGTGGCGCCACCATATAGCCCGTTTTCCAACCGGTGACGTGATAGGTTTTACCAAAAGAGCTGACCACGCAGGCGCGTTGATACAGTTCGGGGTGAGCCAATACGCTGGCGTGCTGGGCGCCATCAAAAACCAAGTGTTCGTATACTTCATCGCTCAGGAGATAAATATCTCGACCACGGATTAATGCAGCTAGGGTATCTAGATCGGCGGCGCTGATTAAGGCACCGCTAGGGTTGTGAGGGCTATTTAAAATGATCAGGCGGGTTTTTTCTGTCAGGGCATCGCCAAGACGCTGCCAGTCGATGCTGAAATCATTGGCCTGTAATGGAATATGGACGCTTTTGGCGCCGGCCAGGGTAATCGCCGGCGCATAGCTGTCGTAACAAGGATCAAACACGATGACTTCATCGCCCGGATGGACTAAAGCTTGAATGGCGCAAAACAGTGCTTGAGTAGCGCCGCCAGTGATGGTGATTTCGTGTTCCGCACTGACCAGATTATGGTCGCGTCGGGCAATTTTGGCCGCTACGGCTTCTCTGAGCGATAAAATGCCGGGCATCGGTGGATACTGGTTTTGGCCAGCAAGGGCGTGGCGCCCAAGCGCCTCTAAGAGAGGTTGTGGGGCTTCAAAATCTGGGAAGCCTTGGGCCAAGTTCAGCGCTTGGTGGGTTTGGGCCAGCTGGGTCATCTGGCTAAAAATGGTGGTACCGAACTGAGCCAGTTTGCTTTTTGGGTGCATGCGGACGTGCCTCTTGATGGTTGATGGGCGCCTAGGATAGATTTTATAGATTTATTGGCGTCTAGATGTCTAAACAATAATTTAGCACAGTGCGATCAGGTGGGCAACTGCTTGATGAGTCGGGTGGCTGTTTGGGATGGGGCGTGAATTGAGTAAGAAGAATATACGGTGGGCACGCTGGGATGTCAGGCCAGAATTTTAGCCGTCATGTGGGCCGTGACCCACGCGGATGGTTGGTTTAGGCGCGTAGATGCGTTGGAAAGGGTCGGTAGGCTACGCTTTACTCACCCTATGCTAGGGCTGATCACAGATTATTCTGCGGCGTCTTCGTCAAGCTGCTTCAAAAAAGCCAGCTTTTGCGCCAGTTTAATTTCTAGGCCTCGATCTACTGGCTGATAGAAATCAGGCTCGTCCATGCCGTCGGGCATATAGGTTTCACCTGCGCTGTAGCCGTGCGGCTCATCGTGGCTGTAACGGTAAGCCTTGCCATAGCCTAGCTCTTTCATCAGCTTGGTGGGCGCGTTGCGTAGGTGGACGGGCACGGCGCTAGAACCTTGCTGGGCCACAAAGGCGCGCATTTTGTTGTAGGCCATATAGCCTGCATTACTTTTGGCGGCGCTGGCCAAATACAGCACGGCTTGTGCTAAGGCCAGTTCACCTTCAGGGCTGCCCAAACGCTCAAAGGTTAGGGCGGCATCATTGGCGATTTGTAGGGCACGTGGATCAGCCAGGCCGATGTCTTCCCAAGCCATTCTGACAATGCGCCGTGACAGATAGCGTGGGTCTGCACCGCCATCAAGCATGCGGCAGAACCAATACAAAGCGGCATTAGGGTGGGAACCACGCACCGACTTGTGTAGGGCGGAAATCTGCTCGTAAAAGCCGTCTCCACCTTTGTCGAACTGCCGAACATTGGCCGTGAGCGTGGCTTCGAGGAAGGCTGAGTCCACGCTGCTGACGCCTTGGGTGGCCGCGGCAGTGTGGGTTTGCTCCACCAGATTCAATAACCGTCGTGCGTCACCATCGGCTAGCTGGGCCAAGACTTGACGCGCTGCCGGCACGATGGCCACATCTTGATAGTCAGGTAAAGCCAGTGCTTTATCTACTAATTCGATCAGTTCTTCTTCACTCAAGGCTTTTAAAACATACACCTGAGCACGGCTCAATAGGGCTGGGTTAACCTCAAACGAAGGGTTTTCAGTGGTGGCACCTATGAACGTGATCAAGCCGTTTTCAACATAAGGTAAAAAAGCATCTTGCTGCGCCTTATTGAAACGATGCACCTCATCTACAAATAAAATCGTGTGCTGGCCGCGCTGAAGGGCGTGCTGAGCCTTTTCTAAGGCTTCGCGAATGTCTTTGACGCCGCTGAATACCGCTGAAATGGGTAAAAATTGGGCGTCAAAGCTATTGGCCAAAATACGCGCAAGCGTGGTTTTGCCAACGCCAGGAGGCCCCCAAAACAGCATAGAGTGCGGTTTACCGCTTTGAACCGCGAGGCTTAATGGCTTATTTGGGCCGACCAAATGGCGTTGACCGCTGACTTCGGCAAGGGTCTTGGGGCGCAGCTGTTCGGCTAAAGGGGCGGTGGGTTCGCGGGTAAATAAGTCGTTCATGGATTAGCGGCGGCAAAGGTCAATAAAGCCTAAGTTTATCATGTTCCGGTTTAACGTGTTTTTAATAGGCCAGTAAAAAATGCTCTGTGCTTGACATAGTCATGATATATATTATATAAATATACATAATATAAAACTATATATTATATTATCGTTAAACCATTAAACTTGAAAAGGAATCATCATGCGTCAAAACGTTGGCTGTATCGATAGGGGTATTCGCATCGTTGTGGGCTTAGCCCTCGTGATTGCAGCATTCAGTGGCGCCTTGGGCGCTTGGGCTTATCTTGGGGCGATCCCGTTATTGGCAGGTTTGCTGGGTTCATGCCCACTGTATAGCCTAGCCGGTATCAGCACGAAGAAGGGGTGTGGAACCAAATGTGGTTAAAACCTAATGTTGGGATTAGGTAATGGGTAATGGGTAAGGCGTTGGCCACTCAGTAAATGATGGTTTTTGTATCGTTTCCTATGCTCTTTTTTACGTCTACATTGTAGGCCCTTAAGCGTAGGGTGGGTCGCGACCCACGCGGGTTTTAAATGTAGACAGGGGGATACGCTAAGAGGAGTGGATAGTCTACGCTTTACCTGCCCTATGTGACGGTAACAAACCATGGTTTCCTTTGTACCGCTTTCGACACCTCTGCCGATGTTAAAATCACCTCTAATGATTCAAAACGGTGGGCACGCTGCGCTTTGCCCACCTTACCAATGGCCAATAAACTATTTTTTATGAATTATGGATATAATGGCTCGCATTCTATGCGTATAGCGCGTCTGGTCTTGAGTTTCATTAATGCCTTGTCTTTAAATAAATTATTGTATTTATTTACGAGGGATCGCCGCAGGCATTGAATACAGTACTACTATTCACTCGCATTGATCTGTTTTAAATGATAATGATTTGTATTTGTGGGCCTTTCAGGGCATAATAAGCGCTACCGATAATGAAAAAAGAAAGAGGCCATGATGACCCCAGTTGCACCTAAAAAAACCAAATTAAGCGTGGTTGAAAAGCATTACATTACCCCTAATTACTTAAGCGTTGTCCTCACTGGTGACGACGTGCCCCTTTACGCTGACGCGACCTTAGGCGCCAACAATAAAATTTTTGTGCCGCCATTAGGCCATAAAACCGTTGTGTTACCTACCCACGACCCTGAGCAGGGTTGGATTGTGGATGATCCTGCCTTTTTGCCCACGGTGCGTACCTATACCCACCGCGCCATTGATTTGGACAAAAACACCATGACCATCGATTTTGCCGTGCATGAAGGCGACAGCATCGCCTGCCAGTGGGCGGTTAATGCTCAAGTGGGTGATGAGCTGGGCGTGACCATGAAGGCGGGTAAGCAAAAGTTGCTGCCGGAGGTGGGCCATTATGTGTTTGTCACTGACCCAACCGGCATTCCGGTGACGGCAGCCTTATTGGAGCGCTTGCCTGCTGGCAGTAAGGCTGTGGTCATCGCTGAAGTGACGACTGAAGCCGACCACTATCCCTTTACCAGCGCCGCAGAGCTAAGCGTTGAATGGTTGTATAACCCACATCCAGATCAAGGCAGCGCCTTGGCTGATGCCTTAAAGGCTAATCCAGACGTCTTGGCCTGGCCGGCTGAAAATCGCTTTGCCCACATCACTGCCGAACACGGTACGGTACGGTTGGCGCGTAATTACTTGCGTAAAGAACAAGGTTGGCAACGCGAAGAGTGTTACGCTTGTGCCTACTGGCAAATCGGTCGCCGCGAGGGCGAAATGAAGGGCCGTAAAGTCATGGACGATTAATCGTCGGCGCTAAATCAAAAATCACGATCTTAGATCGTGATTTTTTTTGGTTTTGAATTGGGGCATGTCAAGCTTAGATGGGCTGTGGCTTTGGCGTGATACGGTCGTATGCTGCCGCCAATAGGAACACCAGCAGCGAAGGCAATAGCCAAGCCAGGCTTTGTTCCGCCAAAGGCAGGTGCTGTAACCACTGCGGCAAGACAGTCGTCCAGCCTAGGCCTTGCAGTGCATCTAAAACGCCAAACACTAAGCTCACCAGCATCACGGGGGCCAACACGCGGTTGCGGTGCTGCCACCATTTTAGGGTAAAGCTGAGCAGCACCAAGACAATGCAGGGCGGGTAGATGATGGTCATCACGGGAATCGACACTTGAATCAAATGACTCAAGCCCAAATTCGACACCAGGGCGGAGAAAAGGCTTAGCCCCCACACCAGCGACCGATAAGAAAACGGCAGGTGTTGCGCAAAAAATTCAGCGCAGGCACAGGTGAGGCCGACCGCCGTGACCATGCAGGCGATGAAGATTAAGGCTGCTAAAAAGAGGCTGCCCAAGTGGCCAAACGTCGCCTGTACATAGGCGTGGAGGATGTTGGCGCCATTTTGCGCCGCAGGAACCAAAGTGCCGCTGCCTTCGCCTAGTTTAAATAAGCTTAAGTAAATCAAGGTCAGGCCAATACCGGCGATCAGGCCTGCCTTGACGGTGTAGCGAGTCAAGAGTTTGGGGTCGCCAATGCCGCGAGAGCGCGCCGCATTCACGATCACGATGCCAAACACTAAGGCACCTAAAGTGTCCATAGTGAGGTAGCCGTTCACAAAGCCTAAGGATAAGGGTTGCTGTTGATAGGCAGCGGTGGCTTCTATGGGCGGACCTGCAGGCCACAGTACGGCGGCGATGCCTAATATGGCTAAGGCCAGAATCTTTAACGGTGCTAAAAAATGGCCCACCACGTCGAGCAGCTTGCCTGGATACAGAGAAATCAGCGTGATGATGGCGAAATAAACCACGCTGTACACCAATAGTGGCATGGGGCCTGAACCAACTAGGGGGGCAATGCCGACTTCAAACGATACGGTGGCGGTGCGAGGAGTGGCAAAGAGGGGGCCAACGGCTAAATAGCAAGCGGTGGCCAAGATTAAGCCAGCGGTGCGGCCAATGGGTGCACTCAAGGCCTCAATGCCGCCGCCAACGCGGGCTAAAGCGATGATGGTTAACACCGGTAGGCCAACGGCGGTGATTAAAAAGCCGAGGGCCGCGATCCAGACGTGGTCACCTGATTGTAGGCCAACCATAGGAGGGAAAATAATGTTGCCGGCGCCCACGAAAAGGGCGAACGTCATGAAGCCAAGGGCCATGATGTCCTTGGTGGTTAAGCGTGCGTGCATGTACAGGGATCACCTTATGCGAAAACGAAAGAATCCGGCATCATGTGGGCAGATTGTGTCTGCGCATGATGCCGGTATCGGGTATGGCTTAGTGCTAAGGCTTATAGGCCGTCAAGAAAACGCTCTACGTCTAGCGCCGCTTGGCAACCGCTGGCGGCGCTGGTAATGGCTTGACGATAAATGTGGTCTTGCACGTCGCCTGCGGCAAACACGCCTTTAATGCTGGTTTGGCCGGCATTGCCTTCGCGCCCACCTTCAGTGATCAGATAGCCAGTTTCATCCATTTCTAGCTGACCTTTGAAAATGTCGGTGTTGGGATTGTGACCAATGGCGATAAATACGCCTTGAACTTTGATGTCTTCAGTGCTGCCATCGTTAAACTTCACGCGGGCACCGTTGACGCCGCTGTTGTCGCCTAAAATTTCATCTAGGTTGGCGTTTAGCTTCAAGGTAATTTTGCCCTCAGCCACGCGCGACATCAGTTTGTCGACCATGATTTTTTCCGCGCGGAAGGTTTCGCGGCGGTGGATCAAGGTCACGTGGTTGGTGATGTTGGCTAGGTATAAGGCTTCTTCTAGGGCAGTGTTACCGCCGCCGACAACGGCCACGTCTTGGTTTTTGTAGAAAAACCCGTCACAGGTGGCGCAGGCAGACACGCCTTTACCAGCGAAGGTTTCTTCGCTTGGCAAACCAAGGTATTTGGCTGAGGCACCGGTGGCAATGATCAGGGCGTCGCAGGTGTATTCACCCATGTCGCCAACTAAACGGAAAGGACGCTGTTGTAGTTCAGCAGTATGAATTTGGTCAAACACCATTTCGGTACCAAAGCGCTCAGCATGGGCTAAGAAACGCGCCATTAGTTCTGGGCCTTCTACGCCATTAGGGTCTGCTGGCCAGTTGTCCACGTCGGTGGTGGTCATCAATTGACCGCCTTGGGCAATACCGGTAATTAAGGTAGGGCTTAGGTTGGCACGGGCGGCGTAAACGGCGGCCGTGTAGCCGGCAGGGCCAGAACCCAAAATAATTAATTTACTGTGTTTGGCTTCGCTCATGAGGGCGTCCTTTCAATAGTCAGTCTTAAATATAGCTAGACAGTATCGGCCACTGGGGCAAATACGTCTAATTTATTCTTTTATCAGTCCGATAGCGTTTTTTGATAGCAGCTCGATGCTGGCTGCATGCACTTGATCGGGCAGTAAATCGTGTAAACACTTGGTATGGCCTAGGGGGCAAACCCGTTCAAAACAAGGGCTGCAGTCTAGGTTTAAGGTCATGATTTTGGCTTCATCACTGAGCGGCGGGGTAAAGTCGGGGCTGGATGAGCCATACAGTGCCACTAAAGGCTTTTGTAGGGCGGCCGCGACGTGCATCAAACCGGAGTCGTTACACACCACCCATTCGCTCAAGGCTAATAGGTCAATGGCTTCGGCTAAGCCGGTCTGGCCGCATAGGTTCACGCACTGATTGCCGCTTTGTTCATTGATGTCGTTGGCGATGGTGTCGGCGTCTTTTTTCGAGCCAAAGATCCACACCTGCTTGCCCTCATTCAAACAACGTTGTGCCAGAGCGGCAAAGTGATGGGCTGGCCATTGCTTGGCTGGGCCGTATTCGGCGCCAGGGCAAAACGCCACAATGGGTTTATCTAGGCTCAGGCCAAACTTAGCCACGGCTTCTGCTTGAGCATCAGGATTAACGCTCAAACGTGGATGCGGTACTTTAGGTAAAGGAAAGCCGTGTGGTTCGGCGAGGGCGAAAAAACGCTGCACCATTTTGGGCAGAGCCACTTCATCCAATAGATAAATGTCGTTGAGTAAAATGCGGCGAGACTCGCCTAAATAGCCGGTACGTACTTTAATGCCGGCAAAAAACGGCACCAGGGCAGACTTAAGCGAATTAGGTAAGACGATGACTTGATCAAACCGTTCGGCGCGCAAGCTTTTACCGTTGCGGTAACGATCCATCAAGCGCAGTTCACCGTGCCCAAAAGGATTTAAGTGGGTTTGCTGTACTTCAGGCATACGGCTCAGCAGGGGGAAGGTCCAGGCCGATGCGTATACGTGAAGCTCTAACTTAGGGTGTTGCTCATGCAGGCGTCGAAACAAGGGCTGTGCCATGACACAGTCCCCAATCCACGACGGGGCAATGATGAGGATTTTTTGCGTCATCAGGCTTTAATGTCCTGCGGGCATTTCGCCAACAAATTTGTACAGGGTGCCGCAATAAGGGCAACGCGCTTGGCCATGCTCTAGCGGCAAGAAAACGCGAGGGTGGTTGCTCCAAAGCGCCACGTCGGCGGTGGGGCAATGTAGGGGTAAATCTTTGGCAGTGACTTCAATCACATTATTGGGGCGAACGTTGGTAGACATAAGTACTCCTAAAACAACAGGCAACCGAGCGTTGCCTGTGATGCGTCAAAACAAAGGTTAGTCGATGTAGGTTAACCAAGACTCGTAGGCTGGATTTTCGCCTTTAACAATGGCGAAGTAGCGTTTTTGAATCTCTTCGGTAATCGGGCCGCGGCTGCCGCTGCCGATTTGGCGACGGTCTAATTCGCGAATAGGGGTTACTTCAGCGGCGGTACCGCAGAAGAAGGCCTCATCAGCAGAATACATTTCGTCACGGGTGATGCGTTTTTCAACCACTTCTAGGCCCATGTCTTTAGCAATGTGCAAAATGGTGTCGCGGGTAATGCCTTCTAGGGCCGCAGTTAAATCTGGGGTGTAGAGCTTACCATTGCGGTAGATGAACACGTTTTCGCCCGAGCCTTCGGCCACATAGCCGTCAACGTCAAGGAGCAGCGCTTCATCGTAACCGTCAGCGGTGGCTTCGTTATTGGCTAAAATTGAGTTCATGTAGTTGCCGCTGGCCTTGGCTTTACACATGGTCACGTTCACGTGATGGCGTGAGAATGAGCTGGTTTTAATGCGGATGCCACGGGTCATGCCTTCTTCGCCTAGATAGGCGCCCCAAGCCCAAGCGGCCACAATAGCGTTGACGTCTTTAACCGCAGGCGCCACGCCCAGTTTTTCCGAGCCATAAAACGCCATCGGGCGGAAATAGCATTCGTTCAAATTGTTGGCTTTGACCACGTCAATGTGGGCCTGATTGATTTGCTCTTTGGTGTAAGGCAGCTTCATGTTCAAAATATGGGCAGAGCGGAACAGGCGGTCGGTATGGTCTTGTAGACGATAAATAGCCGTTCCTTTTGGGGTTTTATAGGCACGAACGCCTTCAAAAATACCCAAACCGTAATGCAAAGAATGCGTTAAAACGTGTGTATTGGCGTCGCGCCAATCTACTAACTGCCCGTTGTACCAGATGAATCCATCTCTATCTGCCATTGACATGATGTACTGCTCCTATTGATCAAAAAGTTTTTTATTAACCGGCCCTATGATGCCCAAAGAAAGAGGGGCTTATAGTGCGCCTTATCGTCTGATTATACATGCCCTGTCGCTCAATAGAATACCCAAACGCACACACCGTTGTGAATTTTGGCAATCTCTATGAAAAACTTAAAGATATTGCTTCTGTTTCGACTTTGTACTTGGGCCGCCACACCCGATCAAAACCCGTATTCTTGGCATTTATGATACGCACTTTCCCTATTTTGATGGTTCTGGCGCCGTAAAAAGAGAAATTTAGGTGCTTTACTGCGCAGCTTTAGTCGGTTTCACGCATGGATAGGGCCTGTTTGATGTCAACGGCGACGATGCGCGACACGCCTTTTTCCTGCATGGTGACGCCGACCAGCTGCTCTGCCATTTCCATGGTCAAGCGGTTGTGGGAAATGTATAAGAACTGCGTGTTGACGCTCATTTCTTTCACCAGCTGACAAAAACGGCTGGTATTGGCGTCATCCAGCGGCGCATCAACCTCATCCAATAGACAGAACGGGGCAGGATTGAGGCTAAATAGGGCAAACACCAAACTCATGGCGGTTAAGGCTTTCTCACCGCCAGACAATAGGTGAATGGTGCTGTTTTTCTTACCTGGCGGCCGCGCCATGATCGACACACCGGCGCTGAGCAGATCGTCGCCGACCATTTCTAATTTGGCCTCACCGCCGCCAAATAGGGTGGGGAAGAATTTTTGTACTTTCTCATTGACGGCATCAAAGGTTTCTTTAAATAGCGCCTTACTTTCATCGTCAATCTTGGCGATGGCGTCGGTCAGCGCGGCCATCGCTTGCTGTAAGTCTTCGCTTTGGGTTTGATAATACAGTGCCCGCTGTTCCGCCTCGTCTAGTTCCTCTAGGGCTGCCAAATTCACCGCGCCGAGGCCCTCAAGCAGGCGGGCCAAGGCCACAATCTCTTGTGACAGCTCTTCTGGGCTGGTGGTCAGCTCGCTGCGCTGGGCACGTAGCAGCGCCAAATCGACGTCGTGGGCGGTTAATTCTTCGCCAAACCGTTCGGCTTGGAGTTTGGCCTCTTGCTGGGCCAAAAGCTGTGCCTGTAGCGCTTGCTGTAGCTGCGGCTGACGGGCACTCAATTGCTGTTGTTGGGCATTCAATTGTTGGCTGTGCTGGCGGATCTGTTCTAATTCGTTTTGGGCATCTTGTAACTGGGTTTGGACCGTCTCTTGGGCCGCTTCTAGCGTCAATAAGGCCTGCTGCTGGTCTTCATGCTGCTGGGCGTCATCGTGGCCTAAGGCCAGCTCGCTTTGGCGTTGGCTTAGGGCTTGATGTTGGCTGGCGATATGGGCCAGTTCTTGTTCGGCTTGGGCAATGTTTTGCAGCAGCTTTTGTTCGGCGATCTGTTCTAGGCCCAGCTGGCGGTTGGCCTCAAACACCGTGGCGCGGGCCTGTTTTAACGCATGCTGCTGTGCCTGGCGTTGAGTCTGGGTGTGCTGATGGTCTTCACCCAGGGCGTAGAGCGCTTCTTCTAGCTCCATTACACTCATGGTTAAGGTTTCCAACGCCAGGGCTAATTCCTCCAGGCTGGCCTCATTTTGCGCCTGCTCTTGCTCAATGTGCTGCTGGCGCAGCTGGGTTTGGTTGGCGCGCGCCAGCAGCTGCGTGGCCTGATTGTTGGCTTCACGCAACGTGTCGCTGAGCTGCTGTAGCTGCTGCTTGTGCTGGCGCTGAATTTGCTGCTGCTGCACGTGTTGTGCCTGTAATTGGGCAACACGATCGGCCGCCTGATCACATTCTGGCGCCAGCTGGGTCAAGGCTGCTTGTAGCTCAGTCACCTTGTGCTGACGCACCAGCTGGTTGTCTGCTTGATTCTGACTTTGCAGGCTGACGCTGTGGGCGCTCACTACATGGCCTTCCGGCGTGAGCCAGCATTGCTGGCCCTGTAATTGTGATTGTTGTGCTAAGGCCTCAGTGAGGCTGTCGGCGCAATAGACGGCGCCCAGCCAGTCGGCCAAAGCAGCGGTGAAATCGCCTTGCTGGTCGATGTGCTGTAACACACATTGAGCGGCCCCCATATCGGCTGCGATCGCAGGCGAACCCTTTTGAGTCAACACCACGGTGGGCGCTGTTTTTGCCGCAGCCGCCGCGACCCGCGGGTCTGCCATGCGTGCTTGCAGGCGTTCGCCTAAATAAGCCGCCACTGCCTGCTGCCATTTAGGCGCCACTTGAATGGTTTGCCATAGGGCCGCGGCCTCCCCAAGACCGTGCTCGGCCCAAAACGGCGTGGCTGATTCGCTGTCGCTGTTTAACAGCGCTGCTAGAGCATCATGTTGGGCGCTGAGGCGCAGTTGCTGGGCCTGGCACTCATGCTGTTGGGCCTGAGCCGCTTGAATGTTGGTGGCTAGGGTGTCTAATGTGTCTTCGCTATGCTGTAAGAGCTCACTTAAGGTGTTGTGCTGGTATTGCGCTTCTTCAACCTGCTGCTGGGCCGCAGCAACTTGGGCCGCATCGGGGACGTTTAAGGCCGCTAGCTCTGCGCTTAAAGCCTGTTGGCGTTGGCTGATTTGCTGCTGCTGTTGGCGCTTGTGCTGCTGGGTTTGCTGATTCAATTCAAGGCTGCGCTTGAGCCGGTTGTGTTCATCACTTTGGCTGGTATAAGCGCTGTCTAGCTGGCCAGCTTGATCTTCAAGCATAGGCAGCTGCATCTGCGCTTCTTCAACCTTCAGCGCCCATTCTTCAACAATGATTTGTTTTTCGGCCAACACCATTTGCGCCTGTGCTAGGCGCTCGGTGGCGGCCTCGTTTGCTTGACTCAGCTGGGCCAGCTGTACATCGGCCTGCTGCTGCTCACGCAGGCGCCGCTGCTGTGTGTCTTGCTGATGTCGAATCTGTTCTTCTAGTCTGGCCAGTTGTTCACGGGTCATGGCCCACTGGGTTTGAATTTGATTAACGGCGTTTTGAGCGTCGTATTCGCTCAGCTGCTGCTGGTAAAGGGCCTCATTGATTTGGGTGAGGCCTAGGCTGATTTCGGCCTGTTCCGTTTCTAAGGCGGCCAGGGCGACCCGTGCCGTTTGTTCGGCGCTTTGAGCCTCATCATGACGTACGAGGGCCAATAGGTTTTGTTTATGGTGAAGATCGGTTTTTAGATGTTGGTAGCGTGATGCTACTTTGGCCTGGCGCGCCAGACGTTCCATTTGTCGTTCTAGCTCGGTTTGTAAGTCTTGCAAGCGGGCCAAGTTATCGTGGGTGTCTTTTAGGCGTGCTTCGGTTTCTTTACGGCGCTCTTTATATTTCGACACGCCAGCCGCTTCTTCCAGATAGGCGCGTAAATCTTCAGGGCGGGCTTCAATGATGCGCGAAATCATGCCTTGCTCGATCACCGCATAGCCGCGGGCGCCGACGCCAGTGCCTAGAAACAGATCGGTGATGTCTTTACGGCGTACCTGCTGTTGGTTGATGAAATAGGCCGAATCACCCTGGCGATTGAGGGTCCGTTTGATGGCGATTTCGCCATATTGGCCCCAGGCCCCTTGCAGGACATGGTCTGAGTTATCGAAAACCAGTTCGACGGCGGCGCGAGAAACCGGCTTACGGGTGTTGGCGCCGTTGAAAATCACGTCTTGCATGTTTTGACCGCGTAGCTGCTTGGCCGAGGCTTCGCCCAGTACCCAGCGCACGGCGTCGATCACATTACTCTTGCCGCAACCATTGGGGCCAATCACCGCCACCAGTTGGCCAGGCACATGGATGTTGGTTGGATCAACAAAAGACTTAAAGCCAGCAAGTTTGATATGGGTAAGGCGCACGAACAACCCCTGAATACGGTAGAGAGAAGCGGATTTTAACCGAAAACCCGACAACATGCTCGTCGGGTGTGAAGGCTATACTAACTTTAATCAGCCCAGTCGCGTTTGACCCGGTCGAGCTGGCGCCGATCGCGCTTGGTTGGCCGTCCGTCAGGATAGGCTTGTGAGCCTCTGGCGGCTTGATTTAACGCCTGTAATTCATCACGCTTGGCGACCACGGTGGCGTCTTCTTGATACAGTAGGCGCGCTTCAGGAGCCGGCCGGCGCTGCGGATTCAGGCCCTGAACCGTGAGCTTATACGGCAGTGAATTCAGCGTCATGTCGATGACGTTGCCGACCACTATGTATTTGCTGTTTTTGACCTTGTCGCCATTAACCTGTACCCGGCCTAGCTCAATGTGTTTTTGCGCTAAGGCGCGGGTTTTAAAAAAGCGAGCGGCCCAAAGCCATTTGTCTAGGCGCATTTCAGTGAGTTGATTCATCAGCATTCTTTCTCAAGGTTTCGTGTTGGCTAAAGCGCAGGCCTAATTCACGGCTACCAAAAGCGTTTAAATGGTTATTGTTCATGAACATGGGCTTGCCGTTTATCGTCAGCGAAGCCGGTATATAGGGCTCAATGTCGACCCAATGGACGTTGGGAATGTCGGCGATCAAGGCCTTCATACGGGCATTGGCCTGTTGCGTGGCGGCATCGGGTTTAGGCCGATTGGCCGTTTCTAAAGCATCTAGGCCGAGCTGATTTAATTTGATCGACCGTACCGGATTATAGTCAGCATTTTGTACCGATGAAAATACATAAATGGGTTTTTGGCGCGACAGCAGCTGCACCGTGGTGATGAATTTTTGCTCATAATCTGGGTCGGCGTAGCGGCTATTGGTTAAACCCAGTTGATAAGACCAGCGCGAGGCTAGAAAAATCACGTCATACTCATCCCAGTGTTGTTTGATGTAGTTTTGTAATTCTTGGCACAAAGCCAAAACCGAATCATCTAGAGCGGTGTCAAAGTCGTAGTGGCGGACCGGCGAACAGGCGCTGACGGAACGCACGTCGGCGCGCCAGCCTTCTTTGCGCCCAACGATGTCAATGAATTTAGCCAAATGAGCCGTATAGGAATCGCCGACCATCAACACCGACACGGGCGCTTTGGGATCACCTTGGCTACAGTCGGCATCGAAACGGTCATAGCAGACGTCGTCGCCCAAATAAGTAAGCTCCGTCGAGGGGTACAGCTTGGCCTGCCAAGGCGGCAAATGGCTGGCGGCCACTAGCCCCCAAATCAAAGCGGCTGGCGCCACATAAATCAGCATAAAGCTTGGCAACAGGTTTAGGCGCGTATGGCGTACAGGCTTTTCGACGCCATAATAGCTGAGTATCGACAGCAACAGCATGAGCGCGACCGCCACGCTCAGCCAGCTTAAGGGCAGGGCATCGGCACCATATACATAGCGCATCAATGCCAAGATGGGCCAATGCCACAGATACAAAGAGAACGACCACAGGCCAACCAAAATGACCCAGGGCTGTTGAAACAGCCATTTACTGCGGTGGCTGAGGCCATCATCGTAAATGAATAACGTCACGCCAAGGGTCGGCAATAAGGCGCTCAGGCCGGGAAAGCGCATATCCGGTTTATAAAACACCAAACAGCCCAGCATGATGGCCAGGCCTAAATAGCCTAAGATGCGGCGATAAGGCCGCTGCCGATAGGGCCATAGGGCCATGGCGCAGCCCAGCAGCAGCTCAGGTGCGCGCACCCACGGCATGTAATAAGCTTGTTCAGGATGAACGTTGACCTGCCATTGGGCCAAGGCCGTGAATGCCAGCAACAGCAGCAGCGTTGTGACAAAGAGGCCACGGCCTTGATTAAAGCGGCGCAGGAGCCAAAATAAGGCCAAGAGCAGTAGGGGCCAGACAAAATAAAACTGCTCCTCAACCGCCAACGACCATAGATGCAGCAGGGGCTTCTCATTGACGCCGACATCGAAATAGCTGCTTTGGCCAAAAGCAAAGTTGGCGCGAAACTGCACCGCATAGGTGGCTGTATGCAGATAGCTGTCTAAGTCATGAGCCACCAAGAGCAAGAGACTGGAGACGGTGGTGACGGTTAAAACGGTAAAAAACAGCGGTAAAATACGCTTGATGCGGCGCGTGTAAAAGGTCACAAAAGAAAAACGCCCCGCGATCACCTGTTTGTGGATGATGGCGGTGATTAAAAAACCCGAGATCACAAAGAAAAAATCCACGCCCAAAAAACCACCCGGCAGCCAAGCGGGATTGAGGTGGAACACGATCACCGCCACGACAGCGAGGGCGCGTAGGCCATCGATGTCAGGACGGTATTGAATAGTAGGAGGGGCAGACACGTTTAAAGCACACCTTTTTATACAGTTAAGGGCGTTGTGGGCAGTATTGCCATTGTCCCAAAGCTAAGTCTAAATCAAATAAATTGATTGAACCGATGGCAACGCGCACCAGGCGTAAGCAGGGAAAGCCTGCCTTGGCACACATCCGGCGCACTTGACGGTTTTTGCCTTCGCTGATTTTGATTTCCAACCAAAAATCCGGCACAGTTTGGCGGACGCGAATCGGCGGCTCACGGTGCCATAAATTGTTCGGCTCGACAACCCTCACTTTGGCTGGCGCGGTGACAAAATCACCTAAATCAACGCCCTTGGCCAACATGGCTAGGCCTGCTTCAGTGGGCACGCCTTCTACCTGCGCCCAATAGGTTTTCTCTAGTTTGTACTTGGGTTCGGCAATCTGCGCCTGCAGGCGGCCATTATTCGTGAGTAGCAATAGCCCCTCGCTATCGGTGTCTAAACGGCCGGCGGGATAAAAGCCGGGTTGGTCAATATAAGCCTTAAGCGTTTGATGTTTTTCATGTTTGCTAAATTGACAGATGACGCCGTAGGGCTTATTCAGGGCGATTAAATCATTCATGGGTTTTGGGCTTCTATGGTTTTTTCTGGGGTAATGTCTAATTATCGTGGATTTTGTGCGATGCATCTAGCCATAAGTTGGGATTTCTAGGATAATGAGGCCTGATTGATCAATGCATCACTTTCCTATTATTACAAGCATGAGCTTTGTAATGACTTCAAAAATAATATATCAGGAGCAGAGAATGAGTCATATTAAAGTGCCTGAAGGCGGCCAAAAGATTGTACCAGGTCAAGCCATCCCTAATAACCCAATCATTCCTTTCATCGAAGGTGACGGTATCGGTATCGACATCACCCCAGTGATGAAAGACGTGATTAATGCTGCGGTTAAAAAAGCCTATAACGGCAGCAAAGAAATCCATTGGATGGAAGTATTTGCGGGCGAAAAAGCCACCAAAGTATACGGTGACAACGTTTGGTTGCCTGAAGAAACGCTAGAAGCGCTTAAAGCTTATTCTGTTTCTATTAAAGGCCCAATGACCACGCCAGTAGGCGGCGGTATTCGTTCATTGAACGTGGCCTTGCGCCAAGAACTAGACCTGTTCCAGTGCGTGCGTCCTGTACGTTACTTCTCTGGCGTGCCTTCGCCATTGAAAGATCCTACGCAAACTGACATGGTGATCTTCCGCGAAAACACTGAAGACATCTACTGCGGCATCGAATGGCAAGCCGAATCTGGCGATGCTAAAAAAGTCATCGACTTCTTGCAAAAAGAAATGGGCGTAAACAAGATCCGCTTCCCTGAAACTTCAGGCATCGGCATCAAACCTGTTTCTAAACAAGGTACCCAACGTTTGGTACGTGCGGCCATGCAATACGTGATCGACAACGATCGCGATAGCTTGACCATCGTACACAAAGGCAACATCATGAAGTACACCGAAGGTGGCTTCCGTGACTGGGCCTACGAATTAGCCCAAACTGAGTTTGGCGCTGAATTGATCGACGGCGGCCCTTGGTGCCAGTTCAAGAACCCTAAAACCGGTAAAAACATCATCGTTAAAGATGCGATTGCCGACGCGTTCTTGCAACAAATCTTATTACGTCCTGCTGAATACGATGTGATTGCCACATTGAACCTAAACGGTGACTACGTATCTGACGCCTTAGCGGCTCAAGTGGGCGGTATTGGTATTGCTCCAGGCGCCAACATCTCTGATCAGTACGCTATTTTTGAAGCCACCCACGGTACCGCACCTAAATACGCAGGCCAAGACAAAGTGAACCCAGGTTCATTGATTCTGTCTGCTGAAATGATGTTGCGCCACTTAGGCTGGACTGAAGCGGCCGATCTAGTGATCAGCTCTATGGAAAAAGCCATTGCCGACAAGCAAGTGACTTACGACTTTGCCCGCCTAATGGACGGTGCTAACGAAGTAAGCTGCTCTGCCTTCGGTAACGCCATGATCGAACGCATGTAATTGCTCTTTCATGTAAAAAAGCCAAACGCTTAGCGTTTGGCTTTTTTTTGTTCTTTTCAATCCAATAAGACTTAGGCGACGTGCTCATCATTGACTAAGGCCGTTGCCACCAAGGGCGTGAGGGCAGTAGGCTGGGTTGCGGCATCTTCGCTGGCGTATTCTTTTTTCTCACCAATGTAGCGGCCGCCTTCCATGATCACCAAGTGTTCGGCGATGATGGTGGCGTTAACCAAGCCCTTATGGCCAATGATGACCTTATTAGCCGTGATTTTACCGTTGATGTTGCCAAATACACTGACTTCTTGGGCCACAACCTCACCAGTTAAGACGCCGCCTTCGCTGATCATCACCCGCGTTTGTGAGTTGGCTAGGCCTTCAAAAACGCCGTCAATTTGCACCATGTGGTCGCTGTTGATTTCGCCTTTAAGCGTTGTGGCGACCGCTACAATGGTTAAATGCTTGTCGTTGCCTAAATGACTTCGTTTACGAAAAACGCCCATTCTACTTCCTTTTCATTTTTAAAAACATAATCAAAATTGTGCTGATCCCAGCGAATAAAATTAGCGCTGTCTAACGGCGTGTTCCTGAAGCGAACTTCATAATGTAGATGAGGGCCTGTACTGCGTCCGGTGTTGCCGCTGGCGGCGATGACCATGCCTTTTTTGACCAAGTCTCCAGGCTGCACCAAAATGTCATCAAGATGGGCAAAAACCGTCTGAAAGCCAAAGGCATGGTCAATCTTCACCACTTTACCGTAGCCATTTTGGCTTTCTGCTACGCTGACCATGCCGTTGGCCGTGGCCTGCACCTTGGTGCCAATGGCGGCGCGAATATCTAGGCCGCTGTGGGCCAAGACTTCACCCAGGACAGGGTGGTTGCGCCGCCCAAAACCACTGGTGACCTGTACCTTAACCTCTGGTAGCGGGGTGCCGCTTGGGATGAGCTGCAAAAACGCCTGTTTTTTGACTGCTGCGGTTTGGTTGATGTCACCAATGCTAAAGCGTCTGCCCTCACGCACCTGTTCCGCTTCAATATCGGCCTTATAGGTTAGCAGCGTTTGGTTTTGGCGCCACAGCAGGGCGGAATGCCGATATTGATCAAATAAAAAAATACCCGCACCCGTCATGAGGGCGCAATAGCCCAGTAAGAGGCCCATGCCCCAATATAGTTTTAGCTTTAAATTTTGCTTGGCCGTAAACGTACGGCTACCGGCCGCACTGCTGATGGTAATGATCATGCTGCGCTGCTGCGGTTTGGCGCTGGCCTGCCGATGACGACGCCAGCGCCAGATAGAATCTTCTTGAGCCATAATGTCACCAAATCAATCGTCATATATTGCACTTTACGAGTCGCATTCTAAAACAGAATCGTCCTAGTGGCAACTGCTCTGTTTTTTAAATACTATTATAAAACAATAGGATAATAGAACTGTGACCACGCATTAAAGGCGTTTATCCTGAAGGACGATCATGGTTTTTTGATTTGAATCGACTAATAAAGGCAATGCTCATGCCCGATGTATGGCACATGAACAATGTATTTCTACTTTGGAATGAAATAACGGTTTGTTATTTAAATTACCTAGTGCTTTGAGGCTAAAAGTGATATTTTAAATGGGTAGACGGATTATTAACGTGATTATTTGGGCAAAGGAAAGGACAACTATGGGCAGTTTAATTAAGAACTGGTGGATCCTCACCATCATGGGCATCTTGTTTGTGCTATTGGGTATTTATGTGATGATGCAACCCTTGATCAGCTTCATTATTTTGGCACAAATCATTGCCGCTTACTTCTTGGTGACCGGTATTTTTGAAGTGGCGTTTGCTTTGAGCAACACCAAAATAGCTGGGTGGGGTTGGCGCTTGGCTAAGGGGGCATTAGACATCATTATTGGTGCCTATCTATTGAAAAACCCAGGTTTACCTGAGGCCTTTTTGCTATTTTTGACTGCGTTTTGGATTTTATTTTACGGGGCTTCTTTAGTGTCTTTTTCATTCGACATCAAGAATTTAGGCATCTCAGGCTGGGCGTTTTGGCTGATCATCGGCATCATCACGATTCTGGCCGCCTGCTACCTCTTGTTTAATCCTGGCGGTGGCGTGCTGTTTGTCGCGTCGTTCCTGGCCATCTCTTCGATTATTTTAGGGCTGTTTAACCTATACGCCGGCCAACGGCTACGCAAAATCGGCCGCTTTTATCATTAAAGCATGACCGCCATGCCCCTGCGTTGCAGCCGCCACGCAGGGGCATGTTTGCGTCTGGGGTCAGCGGTTTTAAGGCTTTAGATTGATTGGCTGCGCCAGGGTGCGTATTAAGGCACAGCCGTCTTCGGTGGCCGTCATGTAAAACGTTTGTTCTTCTAGGACGCTGATGAATTCTCGCGTTTCTCCTTGCCGATCAGTTGTACCGCAGTAATAGCGTCGGCCTTGAGCGGTATCGGTAAACACCTCATAGGCAGAGCCTACGGCGGGTTCATCGTCTTCATACACGCGCTTAAAACGTAAATTATAAAAGGGTTTTGGCGTCAAGGCTTGAATACTGGCGCGCCATGCTTCACGGCCTATGCCTTGCTGTAACAGTGGCCAATGCTGGATAAACTGGGCCCAATCATGGTTCAGAGCCCGCGCTTGAACCTCATTACTCAGCTGTATTTCATGGGTTTCATTACCTAACCACACGCTGACCCAACCGCCGGTTTTGACGGTGACAATAAGACGGTTAAATACAGACAAATCGTCACGCCCATCTTTTAGGCTATGCCTGACATACTGTTGCAGCTTCTTGGTCGGCAAGGGTAGGCGAATGGACCAGAATTGATCCTCCTCAGCAGAAAACCAACGTAGCCGCAACAGGCTAGGTAATTGTTTTAAATCATTGATGGCTAAAGCAGGGCCAGCATCAAGCTCAGGCCACACGGGCCAGGCATCGAGATTGAGGCGATGCTGCCCATCGGCGCTGATGAAATACGCTTGCGGCGCATCCAGCACAAAACCACTGCTACTGGGGTGGGTAAAGCGCGCATGAAGCTCTAGCAGCGGCTGTGCACCGCTGAGTAGGGGAAGGCATAGGGCTAGGCCTAAACCCAGCCTCGCCAAGGTGCAGGCTAAACGAGGCATTTATGCGGCAGGCCGACGAAAAACCAATAGCTTGGCGGTCAGTTTCTGCACCACTTGTTGGTTTTGGTTAAACGTTTCGCAATAGAGGGTAATCATGCCACGGTCGGGCTTGGAATGAGAAGGTTTAATCTCTTTCAGCGTCGCCACCACGTTTAAAACGTCGCCAGGACGAGTAGGGCGTGGCCATGAGGTGGTGGTTTCAGCGCCGACAATGCCAGCGGCTAAAGGCAAGGTTTGCACCAAGAGGCGCATGGTGACGCCGGCCGTGTGCCAGCCGCTGGCGGCTAAGCCTTGGAAAAAGCTTTGTGCTGCCGCGACTTCATCTAAATGAAAGGGCTGTGGATCGTAGCGCTGCGCAAAGTCCTTAATTTCAGCAGCGGTCATTTCATAATGGCCACTTAAGAATTGATCGCCGACGACGAGGTCATCGAGATAGCGTTTGTGAGTATAGTCAGGTGCAGCCGTCATGTTGTCCTCGAAATAATGAGCGTAAGCTTTAAAGATACCTTAAATAACAGCATAAGCAAACCAACTAGCGTCCAAATCGTTTAGAGCCTGCTACACAGAGGATGACGCCGAGGGTGGTGAACAGCATGGTTGGGCTTACAGCCTCGTGCAATAGCCAGGCTGCCAAAGCAAGGCCAAAGAAGGGCTGCAACAGCTGTAATTGGCCCACCGCAGCAATGCCGCCTTGAGCCAAGCCTTTGTACCAAAAGAAAAAGCCGATTAACATGCTGAATAAAGAAACATAGGCTAGGCCAAGCCATGCCGCCAGATCAACCTGGGCCACGGTTTCGGGCTGCAGCAGCCACGCCATCATGATCATTAAGGGCAAAGACAGCACAAGAGCCCAACAAATCACTTGCCAGCCACCCATGCTTCGTGACAGCTTGGCACCTTCCGCATAGCCTAAGCCACAGATGACGACGGCTGCCAACATCAATAAATCGCCAACTAATGAGGCGCTACCGCCTTGGCTTAAGGCAAAGCCCATGACCAATAGGCTGCCGACAATGGAAAATCCCCAAAAAGCAGGGCGAGGACGTTCACCGCCACGGATGACGCCAAAAGTGGCCGTGGTCAGCGGTAGCAGGCCTAAGAAAACGATGGAATGTGCCGAGGTAACGTGCTGTAATGCCAGGGCTGTCAATAAAGGAAAGCCAATCACCACGCCAATGGAGACGATGATTAACGGGCCAATTTGATTGGCTGACGGCCATGATTGTTTCAGCTTGAGCAACAGCAGCAACGCCACACCACCCGCAATGCTGGCGCGGGCGGCGGTTAGGAAAACAGGATCAAAGGCCAACACGGCCACGCGGGTGGCCGGTAATGAACCGCTGAAAATCAGCATGCCGATAAAGCCGTTTAGCCAGCCGCTGGCCGAAGAGGGAATGTGTTTATTTTGGGACATGGGGGCTCCGGATGCATGAGTGTATACATAAAGGTCTGTTGGCTCAGGCCATGAATAGGCATAATAGATTTAGCAGTCAGTACAATCAAATTATTGTCATGGATACATTACACAATGTCCCGATTACGTTATAAACATTGGGTCGACGCTTTTGCCGCCGACATTCGCTCTGGCCAGTTAGTAGCGGGCACGCAATTGCCCACGCATCGGCGTTTGGCCGCAGATAAAGGCATGTCTTTGGCGACGGCCAGCCGCGTTTACGCCCGAACTAGAGGCCATGGGCCTTGTCAGCGGTGAAGCAGGCCGCGGGACCTTTGTACGAGAAATAGGGTTGCCAGCAGGACAGGGCGTAGAACAGCCGGTAAGCCAAGATTTAATCGATTTAAGCTTTAATTATCCGGCTTTGCCTTCGCAAACCGAAGCCTTGCGGCTGGCCTTACGTCAGTTGACTACTGCGGGAGAGCTGGCGGCCTTATTACGCTATCAACCCCACGGTGGACGGCCACATGAACGGGCCCAGATCGCGCAATACCTTAATAAAAAAGGGTTAAACGTGGCCGCAGAGCAGGTGTTAATCGTCAGCGGTGCTCAGCATGGTTTAGCCACCGTGATCATGGCCTTATTTAAACCAGGGGATGTGATTGCTGTGGATGCCTTAACATACAGTGGTTTTAAGCTTCTGGCGCAGACGTTTCATCTAGAGCTAGTGGCCATTCCTGCCACGCCAGATGGCCCTGATTTAGCCGCATTAGCGCAGTTGTGCAGCCAAAGACGCATACGTGCCGTGTACTGTATGCCCACGCTACACAATCCATTAGGATGGGTTTTAACCCTAGAGCAACGGCTAGCCTTAATTAAATTGGCGCGCCAGCATAATGTAGTGCTAATAGAAGACGCAGCCTATGCGTTTTTAATTGAAGATGCGCCTGCGCCATTGGCTGCGTTGGCGCCAGACATCACGCTATACGTATCGGGGTTTTCCAAGAGCGTGGCCACCGGTTTACGGGTAGGGTGTGTTGCCGCACCAATGGCCTATATTGCTGCTTTAGAACGGGTGATTCGGGCCACCATCTGGAACACGCCCGCCATGATGACGGGCATAGTCTGTGACTGGTTGGCCGACGGTACGGTGGCGGTATTTGAAGCTGAAAAACGCGCTGACGCAGAGGCGCGCCAAGCCATGGCGCAGGCTATATTTGCCGAACAGGGCTTTGTATCACATCCCCAGTCGTATTTTATATGGCTGCCGCTGCCTGAAGGCGTGCGTGCCGACCAAGTCGCCATGGCCTTAATGCACCTTGGCATTGCCGTGTCGACGGCAGAGCCATTTGCAACGACAACGCATGTACCACACGCCATTAGATTAGCCTTAGGCTCAGTAGCCATGGGCCAACTGCAAGAGACTTTAGAAAAAGTACGCGATCTGATCGAGGTTCACAGCTATGGTTAAAAAAGGGGTTGGTTGACCATGGTGGCTAGGGTTCGATCTGGCAGCATAAAAGCAAGACGGTTGATTTCGACTGAAAACGGCTAGGCATTTTCTTTGCGTCAGGCTGAAAACATCAGGATTGGGCCAGAAGAGTGGTGTTCTTTGCCATTTATATAAATAAAATTTAACATAATATATATTATGCGAAGTATACATAAGGGTTTCAGAATGGCTTTTGAGCCATTATTAAGCGATTAAAGCTTATTTAAGCTTTAAAATTAACCGTATCATTGAAACAGTCTTTAATGGTCAGCCTGTGATGATCACACGATAAACGCTCTATGAATCTATGAATCATCGCATGATCATTCACATACTGAGTCTGATTAGACACTGGTTTTTTTAATCATCATTGCGCCCGTGACATGTATCACTGAATGGATGTATTTTCATGTACAGCCTGTGAAGTTCTGGCTTAATGCATTAAACAATTTAACCATATGCACATAGCTGTCACCAACGCCGCTGGGCTTAAAATGCTGCGCGCTTAGCCAAAGCCATATGCGCTCAAGTCATGCGTGCCAAACAGTATGGCATACGCTCAAGCACGTGGCCCATGAAGAAAATGAGTAGATGTCGCCTTGAGTATTTGTAGTCAATCTAGCCATTCTGCCGGCCTTAAATTTAACATAATCAGGCCTACGTACCAGACACCGACTCTAATGTGCGCTGATCTGGGCTTGAATAAAGCCTTTGATGGCCTTAATCATCGGTTCTGGCCGTTCTAAGTGTGGTACGTGGCCACAGTCAGACAACACCGCAATCTCATTGGGATACGCAGATAAGCCTTGATAACGTTGCGCTTGGGCGGCGCTATTGTATTCATCATGCTCACCCTGAATGCTGAGTATGGGACAAGCCAGCTGGCTGAGGTATTGATCAATGTCCCAGTTCTCAAAATCTTTTCTTAACCAGTTGTTTATCCAAGAATTCAAGACCCATTCGGTTTTGTGCTGATGGTGTTTGGCCAGACGTTCAAAATGGGCTGAATCACTAAAATAGGCCTGCGCCGCCAACACGCCAGCCCTAATTTTGGCTTCCATATACGCCGGCGCACCGGCGGTGATTAAGCCCAAACATTGTGTGGGCTTTGCCGCAGCCATTACTGCGGCCATAACGCCACCGACGCTGTGGCCTAAGAGCATGAATTCATTGAATCCTAAGGCGTCGCGCACTTGGGCAAACATGGCCGCTTCGTCTAGCATGAAGCTAGTCGGCTGAACGCCTGGATAATCAGTAGATAAGCCATAGCCTAAGCGATCATAGCTGATCACGGTTCTGGCCGTGGCCTGAGCCAAATCATGCGGAAACTGGCGCCATTGTCGGGTTGAGCCTAAAGATTCATGGATTAAAACAATGGGGCTAGCCGTATTGGGATAGGCCCATACTTTGGCATACAGGCTGCCGCCAGCTGCTTCAATACGGTGTTCTGTAACCGCGAGTGTCGTCATCCTTACCCTCCTCTATGGTGTTTTGCTGGCCTTAACCTTGTTAAGCCGAATTCAGATAAAGCTGAATGGCCTAGGCCTTATGATTGTTGTGTTGAGGCTATTCTAGCATTGCTTAAGCTAACTTTAATCAGTTCAGATTGAATTTAAAGGATTATTTGCCAAAACCATCGGCAGGCTGTTCGTCATATCCCGCCAATTTGGCGCCCTAATCATCATGACTTTAAACAACTAGTTGAGTGGTTCACCCTGCTCTAACGGCGATTAAACGCATAATTTCATGTTATCCCGCTTGGTTTTAACGTAAAATACCCTACAATTGTTCAGCATTATTGATCAATTGTCCTTATTCAACCCAATAGGCCAATCACATATGGGCAGCTATTCCTTTTTACAGATTTTCACCGTGGTGTTTTCCTTATCCATTGCCACAACCTTATTCAACAAGCGCGTTTTAGGCTTGCCAGCCGCTATTGGCGTACC
>JAGNTR010000212.1 GCA_017987415.1 Neisseriaceae bacterium | reverse complement strand
TAGTGGCTGCCTGCTTGGTTTTACTATTAGGCTCGCTGCTGGTTAAGAAAATTAACTTTCTGAAGAAATACCACATTCCTGAACCGGTTGCCGGTGGCTTTTTGGTGGCTATTGGCCTATTGGCGGTATACCAAGCTTGGGGCATTGAATTTAACTTTGACAAAGCCTTACAAGACTCGCTTATGCTGGCGTTCTTCTCGTCTATCGGCCTGAGTGCAGACTTCTCACGCCTTATTAAAGGCGGCAAGCCCATTTTGATTTTCGTGGCAGTGGCATCTGCCCTGATCTTTGTACAAAACACGGTCGGCATGAGCTTGGCCTTGGCTTTGGATCAAAATCCGTTCTACGGCTTGATCGCAGGCTCTATTACCTTATCTGGTGGCCACGGCTCTGGAGCCGCTTGGGGCGCGCTGTTAAGCGAGAAATACGGCGTCACCGGTGCGGTAGAGCTGGCTATGGCCTGCGCCACCTTTGGCTTGGTTTTGGGCGGCACGATTGGCGGCCCTGTTGCGCGTCGTCTGTTGAAAAAAATCGACCGTCAACCGCAAGTTGAAAACGAAGAGGAAGAGGTTGAAGTGGCGTTCGAACGCCCTAACCAAGGCCGCCGCATCAACGCCAGCGCCATCATCGAAACCGTGACCATGCTGGCCATCTGTTTGAGCGTCGGCACCTATTTGGACAGCATCACCAAAGACACTGCCCTACAGCTACCAACCTTTGTTTGGTGTCTGTTCACTGGCGTGATCATCCGCAACGTATTGACCCACATTGTGCGTCACGACGTATTTGACCGTGCCGTTGACGTCCTTGGCAGCGTGAGCCTGTCTTTATTCCTAGCCATTGCTTTAATGTCACTAAAACTATGGCAGCTGGCCGAATTGGCCGTACCGGTTTTGATTATTTTAAGCATTCAAACCCTCGTTATGGCGCTGTTTGCTTACTTTATCACCTTCAAAATCATGGGCAAAGACTACGACGCCATCGTTTTGAGCGCTGGCCACTGTGGCTTTGGCCTCGGCGCCACCCCTACTGCTATCGCCAATATGCAGGTGATTACCCAATCATTTGGCCCTTCTCACAAGGCGTTTTTGATCGTGCCTATGGTGGGTGCCTTCTTTATCGACATTGTGAATACGGCCATGATTAAGCTCTTTATTGAGATTGGCGGCAACTTCCTCTAAGGTTAATCCCCCCCTTTTTAAGGCAGCTTACTCGGTAAGCTGCTTTTTTTTACTCCACAAATAGCCATCTAGACGGATAATTCTTGATCAAATCCTCATCTAGGGGCATAATCAATTCATCACCATCAAGGAGCCCCATCATGTCAAAACAAAATGATTTAAAACAGCGCCTATCCGAGCTTAGCTACCACGTCACTCAAGAGAACGGCACCGAGCCACCGTTCAGCAGCGAATACGACCAGTTCAATGAGCCAGGCATCTACGTTGACATCGTCAATGGCGACGCCTTATTCAGCTCTTTAGATAAGTTTGACGCAGGCTGCGGCTGGCCCTCTTTCAGCAAACCCATCGCCGCGCCCGTGATAACGGAGCACGAAGACCGTAGCCTTAGCCGCGTGCGCACGGAAGTGCGTAGTGAAGGCAGCGACGCTCATCTTGGCCACGTCTTTAACGATGGGCCAACCGATTTAGGCGGCCTGCGCTATTGCATCAACGGCGCAGCCCTGCGCTTTATCCCCGCTAGCCGACTGGCCGATGAAGGCTATGGCCAATACGCCTCACTGTTTGCCTAAGCCTCACCCCAAACGGTGATAAAACCGACACTAGGCCCGTAGCGCATGCGTTACGGGCTTGTTTTATGCCAACCGCACCAAGCCATAAGCATAGGTTTAAAATAATTCTATACATCCCCATTTAAACGCATTAATGTAGAGTCCCCTTACTTTTCTGCTGCCCCTCATCATGCCCACCACCCACAATATGATTGCCTTTGCCCTAGTCGCGCTAGGCATGGTTTTAACCCCTGGGCCGAATATGATTTACCTCATTTCGCGCTCCATCAACCAAGGCGCTGCGGCAGGCTTTATGTCGCTGGCCGGTATTGCCTTGGGCTTTGTGTTTTACTTGATTTGCGCCGCCTTAGGCATCACCACCTTAATCTTATTGGTGCCGTACGCTTACGATACCTTACGCATTGCCGGCGCCCTATACTTAATGTACCTTGCCTGGCAGGCGCTCAAGCCCAACGGCCGCTCGGCCTTTCAGGTTACCGAGTTAGACCACGACGGCCCCAAAAAACTTTTTTTCATGGGCTTTTTAACCAGCGCCCTGAATCCCAAGGTAGCGATTATTTACGTTTCGCTTCTGCCTCAATTCATGAGCCCTGGCAGCGGCAGCATCTTGAGCCAGTCCTTGGTTTTGGGCAGCACGCAAATTCTGGTCAGCCTCAGCGTCAACGCCTTAATCATCCTCATGGCAGGCCGAATTGCCTATTTTTTAAACAGCAAACCCAGCTGGATGTTGGCCCAACGCTACTTAATGGGCACGGTGCTGTTTGGCTTAGCCACGCGTATTCTGTTCGACAATAAACGCTAGCCGCACGCCTGGCCCTTAATTCAAGACGGCCGCTGGCCGTCTTTTTTATAGACTGACTTGACACCATGGCATGGGCTTTGTTTTTTGTTGCGTTAAACCATGCACGTTCGGTGTAAATATGGGATAATCAACCCCTTCATGATAATCAGCTTTTGGAGTGCAGGATGGACTTTAACAACGCGCGTTTTAACATGGTGGAACAACAAAT
>JAGNTR010000008.1:7385-30326 GCA_017987415.1 Neisseriaceae bacterium | reverse complement strand
TGCGCCACAGCGCTGGCATCATCAGCCCCGATACCGCCATCGTCCACATCGGTGCAGCCCTAGCCTGCCCCATGCTGGTTTTTTACAGCGACGACGAACTCAACTATGCTAAGTGGCACCCTAATACGGCGGCCGCATGCCAAGTCATTCGCTACCACGACCACATTGACCAGGCCGACCTCAGCCTGATCAACCCCAGTCTATTCACCCCAAAGGATCATCCATGACTCGCCCTACGCTGACCGTCGCCCTCATCGTCAAAAACGAAGCCGACAACCTAGCTCAATGCCTAGACTCCGTGACAGGCTGGGTCGATGAAATTGTGATTCTGGATTCTGGCAGCACCGACACTACTGAAGCCATCGCCCGACGCTACACCGACCACTTTTATCTTAATCAGCCGTGGCCCGGTTTCGGTAAACAGCGCCAAGTGGCCCAAACTTATGTCCACACCGATTTTGTGCTGTGGCTAGACGCCGATGAATGCGTCACGCCTGAGCTACGCGCCAGCATCGAAGCGGCATTGGCGCAAGACCAAGCCAGTACGGCCTATCGTCTCAATCGGCGATCCCGCGTATTTGGCCGCGACATCACCCATTCTGGCTGGTATCCCGACTATGTACTGCGCCTTTACCGCCCGCAAGACGCCGGCTACAACGACAACCTCGTCCACGAAAGCGTGACGCCTAAAGACGGCATACGCATCGAGACCCTGACGGGCGATCTTTTGCACTACCCTTACGCGGATTTAAACCACTACCTCACCAAGTCTACCCAGTACGCCGTGGCCTGGTCGCAGCAGCGCCAAGCCCAAGGCAAAAAAAGCAGCCTCGGCAATGCAGTGCTGCATGCCCTCGGCTGCTTCTTCAAAATGTACGTCTTCAAAGCGGGTTTTTTGGACGGCAAACAAGGCCTACTGCTGGCGCTGTTGTCCAGCCATTCCACTTTGATTAAATATGCAGACCTATGGATTAAAACCGAAACGTCGGCAACCAAACCTTAATCGCCTTAATCGCCGCTACCAGATCCACTTGACCCATGTCATTTTCGGTGGCGGCGCCTTCTGGCGGCGCAAACGCTAAATGGCGCCCAGCGCTGTTAATCGGTCGCCAGCGCAGCGGCGTAGACGAACGCTTGCTGGGGAAAAACCCAATGGTTGGAATGTCCAGCGCCGCAGCCAAATGCAAAGGCCCAGTAGAGCCAGCTATAAACAGGCTGGCGCAGGCAATGGCGCGCGCAAAATCAACCAAGCCTTCATTATCGGCATACACCACCGCCCGTGAACCATCCACCAGCAGCCCATGCAAGGCCTCCGCCTGAGCCGCTTCACCAGGCCCAGCCGTCAACACAATATCGATAGTTACATAGGTTTTCAGCAGCTCATTGATCAGCTGGGCGTATTGGGCGAGGCTTAAATTATTTGCCGAACCACCGCTGCCAGCGTGCACAAAACACCATTTCTTACGCGGATTCAACCTCAGTTTACGGGCCAAGCGCTCACGCTGCTGCGCCAACTCGTCCGCTGTAAAAACCAAATAAGGCGCTTCAGGCGTCACGATGGGCACTTGATGTTCACGCAAAAAATGGCGGACCAAATCAAGATTATATTCGTATTCAGGCTGGGCCGACTGCGACCGTCGCTGCTTGAGCCGATGGTTATACAAGATCTGCACCCACTTCGTGGCTGGTGCCAAACGATAGGGAATGCGCGCCTGACGCACCAAGCGCGCATTATGATAGTTAGAAAACAAATTGATCGAAGCGTCAAACTGCTGGGCGTGGATGATCTGCACCAGCCGCTCTTTATCGTGCACGCTGGCGTCTTTGCCCACATCCACAATGATGTCGTCTAAAGCAGGACACAACTTGGCCAAGGGTGCCGTATAGCTGGGCACCAACGCCACAATTTTGGCCTCTGGCAACGATGCTTTGAGCATGGCAAAGCTGGGCCAAGCCAGCATAAAATCACCCAGCTTGTCGTTACGCACCACCAATATACGCTGCATAGTCATTCCTTACTTACCACAAAACAGGCTTGGTCAGCGCCAAATAAATCATCGCAAACACACAAGCATTGGCCACTAAATAAGCGCCAAAACGAATCGGAAACGCCCGACCGCCTTTAATGGCTACGGCGCCAAACAACACATACAACACCAAAAAACCCAGCTTAACGGTCAGCCATTGTGCCGCATCGGTAAACGGCATAAAGCCCGTCAGCGCGATCAGCGTAACCCCTAAGGCAAACAGCACCGTGTCAATCATGTGTGGCAAAATCCGCAGCGCCTTAGGCCGAGGCCCCTTGATCAGGACGCTAAACAGCCAAAACCGAATATTAAAAAAAATCACGCTCACGTACACCAACACCACATGGGTGAATTTTAAATTAACATAGTCCATATACCGTCACACCGTTCCTTAAAGCTGCCGAAACACTCATTGTACTGACTTTCAGCTTTTTCGCCCATACAAGCCTGCCCAAGCGCCTCGCCACCATCAGCGGCAGCGCGCCATCTGATAAACGTCTTCATACACGCCAGCGCGAAAAGCATAGCGGCGGCTAGTGCCCTCAATCTCAAAGCCCATTTTTTCATACAGGGCGATGGCGCCAACATTGTCGGTAAACACCGTTAACTCCAAACGCTGCAGATTCAGCCAGTCATCAGCCAAGTGGAGGGCTTCGGCCAATAGACGCGCGCCGATGCCTTGACGCGTAAACGCTGGATGCACCCCCAAGCCAATATTACCCACGTGGCGGCGGCGAAGCGCCTGTTCCACCGCCAGCTCAATCAAACCAACCACTTGGCCATCCAGCACCGCCACCAGCTTATGCGAGCCCGCCTTGGTCTGAAGACGCTCTTGCCACTGGGCTTGATCAGTATGGGGCAGGTGTAAGGTTTGGCTGTAGGCATCTGGTTGATTAAACAGATGTTGCAGCGCCACGGCATCATCAACGCTCACCGCCCGAATCAGCAGCTCAGCCATTTACCCTTCACTTTCTGGGCCGTCAGCCCGATTGCTCTGAGGATGAGGCCAGCGACAGCGCGCCATTTGATAAGCATCTTGATACGCACCCTCTCGGAACGCATAGCCGAGCATCCGGCCTTCGATCACAAATCCGAGCTTTTGATACAGCCTCACCGCCACTTCGTTGTCCGTATAGACAATCAGCTCAATGCGCTGCACGTTTAGCCAATCATCACAAACGGCCATCGCCGCAATCATGAGCTGTCGGCCTATGCCGCGCCCAGAAAAATCAGGATGAACCGCTAAGCCAAGGGTGGCCGCGTGTCGACGGCGCATTTTGGGCTCTAAATAAATGGTCACCTGCCCGACAACCTGCCCATCTAGCTCTGCCACCAAATGATGCCAGCCGTCGACTGGCGTTATTTTTTGCTGCCAAAAAACTTCACTCGGATAAGGCATGAGCGAGGTTTGGCGATACACTTCAGGTAGGGAAAACAACGCCTGTAAGGCCGTCGCATCCTTGGGCTCTATCGCCCGAATCATCACAGTCGTCATCGCGTGCATCCTCATCACAAAATAAAAAAAGCGCACACAGGCTAAGGCCCGCATGCGCTGATCAATGCCACATGCAGCCGCTTACGGCATTAACATGCCACCATTGACGTGTAGGGTTTGACCGGTAATGTAGCTGGCCTGCTCACTGGCCAAGAACAACACGGCGTCAGCAATGTGCTGTGGCTCGCCTAAGGCACCCAACGCAATTTGCTGCGCCAAAGCCGCACGCTGCTCTTCTGGTAGGGCTTTAGTCATGTCGGTTTCGATAAAACCAGGCGCCACGCAGTTAACGGTAATGTTACGGCTGCCCACTTCACGCGCCATGGATTTGGTAAAGCCCATCATCCCAGCCTTGGCCGCGGCATAGTTGGTTTGGCCAGCATTGCCCATGGTGCCCACCACCGATGCGATGTTGATGATGCGGCCGCTACGGGCCTTCATCATGCCACGCAAGACAGCTTTAGACGCACGGTAAACAGACTTTAAGTTCACGTCCATGACCGCATCCCACTCTTCTTCCTTCATCCGCATCAGCAGATTGTCTTTGGTGATGCCGGCATTGTTTACCAAAACAGCCACAGGGCCAAACTCAGTGGCGATGGCGTCGATCAAGGCTTCAATCGCACCGTCTTCGCCAACGTTCAATACGCGCCCTGCACCACCCATAGGCGCCAAGCGTTCGTTGATTACGCCCGCCTGAGCTTCACTGGTGGCGGTGCCAATCACGATGGCGCCCGCTTGAGCCAATGTTTGCGCAATGGCTTCGCCAATGCCGCGAGAAGCGCCCGTTACTAAGGCAACCTTGCCCGTTAAGTCCATCATGGTCTGTCCTTATTGTGCGTCAATAAATTGAGTTAGATCTTCGGCTTTCACCAAAGCGCTGCATTTCACCTGATCGTTAATGCGCTTACACAGGCCGGCCAAAACTTTACCGGGGCCACACTCGGCCGCCACGGTCACGCCTTCTTCAGCCAATAGGTTGACGGTGTCCGTCCACAAAACTGGGGAGTACAATTGGCGCACCAAGGCAGCCTTAATGTCGTCTGGCGCGTCAAAACTCGCCACGTCGGCATTGTGAATCACGCGAATCGCTGGCGTCTGAACAACCACGTCGGCCAAAGCTGCAGCCAGTTTTTCAGAAGCGCCTTTCAGCAGGCTGCTGTGGGCGGGTACTGACACAGGCAAAGGCAAGGCACGCTTGGCGCCTTTTTCTTTGGCCAAGGCCATGGCGCGATTAACCGCTTCGGTTTGGCCGGCAATCACCACTTGGCCGGTGGCGTTAAAGTTAACCGCCTCAACCACTTCGCCCTGAGCCGCTTCGGCACACACGGCTTTAACGTCTTCATCCGACAAGCCCAAGACCGCAGCCATGGCGCCTTCGCCAACCGGCACGGCTTCTTGCATTAGCTGAGCGCGTAAACGCACCAGCTTCACCGCATCAGCAAAGTCGAGGCTACCGGCGGCCACTAAGGCCGTGTATTCACCTAAGCTGTGCCCAGCCATCACCGTAGGCACTTTACCGCCAGCGGCCAAATAAGCGCGATAAGTGGCCACACCGGCCACCAGCATCAATGGCTGAGTATTCACGGTTTCATTAATCACCGCGGCATCGTCGCCATTCATCATGGCCCACAGGTCTTCACCCAAAGCCGCAGAGGCTTCAGCAAAGGTTTGCTTGACGACATCAACGCCGTCAAAGCCTGCCATCATATTTAGGCTCTGAGAGCCCTGTCCTGGAAAAAAGAAGGCCAATGCCATAATCATCCTTTCGTGTGGTTTGCGCCACGGCGCAAACGCAACTGCTACAGATAAACATAGGCTGCTCGATGGTTCAAGCAGCCTATGATTGATGTGAGTTTAGTAACGCAGTAACACTGCGCCCCAAGCAAAACCACCGCCGATGCCTTCTAGCAATAGGTTCTGCCCACGCTGAATGCGGCCATCCTTCACGCCGCGATCAAGCGCCAGCGGAATAGAGGCGGCAGAGGTATTGCCATGTTCGGCCACGGTCAAAATCACTTTGTCCATCGACAAACCTAGATGGCGTGCCGTGCTGTCAATGATGCGTAGATTAGCCTGATGCGGCACCACCCAATCGATCGAATCAGCGGTTAAACCAGCCATTTCTAACACTTCTTCACCCACTTTAGCCAAGGCCTTCACCGCAAACTTAAACACGGCAGGACCATCCATGTGTAGGAAGGGATCGCCGACAACGGCGCCGTTGGCGACCACGCCTGGGGTTTGCAAAATATGGTTATAACGGCCATCGGCCGCCAGCTTAGCGTGCATGATGCCTGGCTCGTCGGCCGCTTCCAGCACCACGGCGCCAGCGCCATCGCCAAACAGCACGCAGGTACGGCGATCTTCCCAGTTTAAGAGGCGGCTAAAGGTTTCGGCACCGATGACTAAGGTCTTGGTGGCCATGCCGGTCCGAATGTAGTTATTGGCCGTCACCAAGGCATACATAAAGCCAGCGCACACAGCCTGTACGTCAAACGCGGCACAGCCATTGGTGATGCCGAGCTTTTCTTGCACCAAGCAAGCCGTACTGGGGAAGGTCATGTCGGGTGTGGCCGTGGCCACAATGATTAAATCAATGTCGTTGGCGTCGATGTTGGCGTGGGCCAAAGCGGCTTTGGCCGCATGCATGGCTAAGTCGCTGGTCTGTTCCCCTTCGGCGGCAATGTGGCGGGTTTTGATGCCGGTACGGCTCACAATCCACTCATCGGAAGTCTCTACTCGCTTGGCCAAATCCTCATTGGTCAAGCATTGGCTAGGCAGATAGCTGCCTGTCCCCATGATTTTCGCAAATTTCATTCTTTTTTATCTTTCTCACTATGGCGCAACAGGCGCACTTTAAGCATTTTCAGCCGTTTGGGCTGCTGCTTCGATTTGTGCTTGCTGCTCGGCCAAACGCGTCATTTGCTGAGTCATCCCGGCTTCAAGAGCACTGAGAATACCGGCTTTGGCTTCGACATAGGCCTCTTGCAAGGCAAATTCAAAGCCCACCTCATCGGTGCCCCCGTGGCTTTTCACCACCACGCCGCGCAGGCCCAAGAAAATGGCGCCATTGTAGCGACGGGCATCTGCACGGTTTTTAAAGGCATTCAACACCGGCAATGCCAACAAACCACACAGCTTAGTCAACGCATTACGCTTAAATTCAGCCTTAATAAACGTGGCGAACATTTTGGCAATGCCTTCACTGGCTTTTAAAGCCACGTTACCCACAAAGCCATCGGTGGCGATTACATCGACGTCACCGGTATAAATGTCGTCCCCTTCTACGTTACCCACGTAGTTCAGATCGGTTAGTTGAAACAATTGGTGCGCTTCTTTCACCACCGTAGTGCCTTTGATGTCTTCAGTACCAATATTCAACAAACCCACGGTTGGATTTTGATTCTCCGGATGCAAGGCGCGCACCAGCTCCGCCCCCATCATGCCAAACTGAACCAACTGCTCGGCGGTACATTCAATATTGGCACCCAAGTCCAACACGCACGTCAGCGTGCCTTTGGCATTGGGCATAAATTTTGCAATGGCCGGTCTGTCGACCCCACTTAAGGTTTTTAACACATAGCGCGCCGTCGCCATTAAGGCGCCGGTATTGCCCGCAGACACGGCAGCTTCTGCGCGCGCTTCTTTCACTTCGTTAATCGCCAAGCGCATAGACGACTGCTTCTTGTTTTTAAGCGCCAGCTGCGGCGACTCATCCATCTCAACCACTTCGCTGGCGTGCTTAACCTCAATTCGATCCAGCGGCGCACCAGCGGCCTTTAAGGCCTCGGTAACGCGGTCTTGATCACCCACCATAATCAGGCGGGCGTCGGTGTTTCTTTTTAAAAAAGAAACGGCGGCAGGTACGGTGACGCTTAAGCCAATGTCACCGCCCATGGCATCTACTGCAATGGTTATCATATATAATCTATTTGACGCGAAAAGGTGAAGCTTATCATGAGCGCTTTTCCCTATACAAGCACACAACGCAGCATCCATTGGCATAAAATCAGCAAACTTCGGAAAAATGCAGCGATTGCCCTGTATTCACCTAACAATAGATTATTTATTCTAAAATTTCAAGCGCATACAAAAAAGCCAGAACTGTCTCTTATCGAGGCATGATCTGGCTTAATGTCTTAAAAGCTTATTCGCCTTTAACTTTAACCACTTTACGACCGCGGTAAGTACCGTTTGGTGAAATGTGGTGACGCAAATGGATTTCACCTGTTGTAGGCTCAGTTGCCAATGCAGGTAAGGTCAATGCGTCGTGTGAACGGTGCATACCACGTTTTGAAGGTGATTTTTTGTTTTGTTGAACGGCCATGTTGATGCTCCTAATAAAGTAAAATAGTTACTGGCTTTTCCTAAGCCCCGCCAGTACCGCAAATGGATTGGGTTTATCACGATTGACCTTGGCCAACTGCTCATTGTCACAATCATCATGCATAGGCGAAAACGGTAATGCCATAATAATTTGATCTTCTACCAACGAATAAACGTTTAGTTCCGGCTCATACAAAATCCCATCCAAGTCAGGGTCTTGCAGCATGGCTTCATCCAATGAGGCTTCATCATCAAATAAAACGATGCGAGCGGATTCATCCAAAACAAAGGCCGTCGGTTGCATACACCGTTGGCAAGTCAAGCTGAAATGAGCTTGCACAGTTAAGTCTAGGTAAGCACGCTGCCACTTATCCACTCCGCCTTTAAGGCTGAACGAACAAACGCCGTCGTGATTAACTATGAATTCGTGTTTACTCACCCGTTCATCTAGTTGGGCTACAGGCACTTCTTCCTCAACAGATTGGGCAGATTGCGCAAAAGCCTTCGGGTCGATCAAATTAATGTTTAACATAAATCGGGCATGATATAATCTTTCCCCTCACATTGTCAATTTGCTTACGACTTTTTTATGAAGAATACCACACTTGTTTTAGGCTCCAGCTCCGTTTTTCGCCAAGCGCAGCTTAAAACCCTTGGCTTGGCGTTTATTTGCGCCAAGCCCAATTGTGACGAAACCCCTTTAGCCAATGAATCCGCCCACGACACTGCCTTACGCCTGGCCGTGGGCAAGGCGCGCTCTTTGGCCAGTGCACATCCCGACAGCCTCATCATCGGCGCCGACCAAGTAGCCTTTGTGGGCGCACAGCAGCTCGGCAAACCCATGAGTACTGATAAAGCCTTCGCCATGCTGCGCCACACCAGCGGCAAAGTTTTAACCTTTTATAGCGCCTTGTGCTTACTCAACACCCGCACCGGCGCCTTGCAACAACACGTTGACCAAACCGAAGTGCGGATGCGCACCCTCAGCGACGCCACCATTACGGCCTATCTTGCGCGCGAGCCAGACGCCATCTACTGCGCCGGCGGTGCCAAAAGCGAAGGCCTAGGCGCGGCGCTGATTCAGAGCATTCACAGCGAAGACCCAAACGCCTTAATCGGCCTCCCTATTTTTAAACTGATTGATTTTCTGGCCAATGAAGGAATCCACCCACTATGAGCCTAGGCACCCTATACCTAATCCCCACGCCCTTAGGCGATGAGCAACAAGCATGGCTCTTACCGCACGAACAAAGCCAGGTCACCCACATCACCCATTTCGTGGTTGAGGCCGAAAAAACCGCGCGCAAACACCTAAAAGCCATGGGTGTAACCACGCCCATTCGTGAACTGAGCATGAACACCCTGAACGAGCACAGCGACGAGAAAGCCCTACCCGAACTGATCAAACCACTCTTAGCCGGCCATGACGTTGGCCTGGTCAGTGAAGCAGGCTGCCCAGCCATCGCCGACCCTGGCGCCAATCTGGTCGCCCTCGCCCACAAAAAGGGCATCCCCGTTCGCCCGCTCATGGGCGCATCCAGCATTTTCTTGGCCTTAATGGCCTCGGGCGCCAACGGCCAAAGCTTCACCTTTAAAGGCTATTTACCCTCGGACAAAGCCGAGCGTCTAAAAGCCTTAAAGCAGCTAGAGCAAACCTCGCAAAAAAACAACGAAACCCAAATCTTTATTGAAACGCCGTATCGTAATCAGGCCGTTTTAGAAGACGCACTGGCTCAACTCGCCCCCTCAACACGTTTATGCATTGCCTGCGACTTGACCCTACCCAGCCAAACCATCATCAGCCAAACGGTGGCTAACTGGCCTAAAGACTTACCCAACCTACACAAGCGCCCCTGCATTTTCATCATTCATCATCAGTAGCCCAAACGCAAAAAGCTGCCCTAGGGCAGCTTTTTATTGTCTAGCCAAGTCATCTAGCGACGCGCGATCACGGCACCTTGCTTGATGTATTGGTTCACACCATTCACGATGGCCTGAGCCATTTTGGTTCGGAACGCCGCCGTTTTCAGCAAGCCTTCTTCGGTTGGATTAGAAATAAACGCCGTTTCCACCAAAATCGACGGAATGTCTGGCGCCTTCAAAACGGCAAAGCCAGCCTGCTCTACTTGGCCACGATGCAGCTTATTCACGCCTTCGAGCTGTTTCAACACCAAGCCGCCCAGCTTTAAGCTGTCGTTAATGGTGGCTGTCTGGGTCAAGTCCAGCAGCGTACGGTCCAAATAAGCATCACCGGTTTTCGCCTTCACCCCACCGATGAGGTCGGCGTCATTTTGAGTTTGCGCTAAAAAGCGTGCCTGACTACTGGTAGCGCCCTTTTCACTCAGGGCAAACACGCCCGTGCCGCGCGCGGAAGGATTGGTAAAAGCATCGGCGTGGATCGAAATGAAAATATCCGCCTTTTGCTTACGCGCCTTTGCCACCCGTACGCTCAATGGAATAAACACATCTTCGTTACGGGTCATATAGGTTTTCACATTACCTTGACGATCAAACAAACGCTTCACTTCGCGCGCCACCTGCAAGACCACGTCTTTTTCACGCAGCTTAGAAGGCCCAATAGCCCCCGGATCCTCGCCACCGTGACCTGGATCCAGCATCACAATCAACGGACGATTCGCCGTCACCGGCTGCTTCGGTGCCACCGCCACCTCAACCTTAGGCGGTGCCTTAGGCACGCTCGGCGACGAGCCATCTTTGCTCATTTTGCCTTTGTTGTAATCTTCTAACAGTGCCAACAGCGGATCCGACTCTTCGGCGCTGTTTTTCGGGTATAAATCGACCACTAAGCGATGCTTAAACTCCGCAATCGGCTTCAAAGAGAACACCTGTGGATTGATCGGTTCTTTTAATTCGAACACCACCCGCACCACATCGGGACTAAACTGAGCGGCGCGAGCCACCTTGATGTAAGGATCAAAAGCCAACACTTTGGTGCTGATGGTTTGCATCGGCTCATTCAACGCCACCCCCTCAATGTCCAACACCATTCGACGGGGGTTATCCAGTTCGAAATGCTTGTAGGTCACGGGTTCAGAGGATTCGATGGTGATGCGCGTATACGATGAAGCCGGCCAAATACGCACCGCAACCACGCTGGACTTAATGCCTTGGGCGTGACCTACGCGGCTCACGCTCAGCACCAAACCCCCAGCAACAGACCCTAAGAAATGACGGCGTGTCAGTTTAACCATGTGTTCAGACATTCTTTACCTAATAATGATTTAGCAATAATTGTACAGGTTCTTCCTTGATTTTGCACAGATAATGACACTACCCAGTCTGGGTCTGGCAAAAATCCAGCGCCTTGCGCCGGCCATTCAATCAAACACACGCTGCGTTCGTCGAATAAATCCACTAAGCCTGCGTCTAGCCATTCCTCTGGATCAGAAAAGCGGTACAGGTCGAAATGATGAATCGTGATCGGGGCCAGCTCATAGCTTTCCACGATGGCGTAGGTCGGGCTTTTGACTGGGCCAGCATGCCCTAAGCCACGCAACAAACCACGCGTTAAGGTGGTCTTACCCGCACCCAAATCCCCTTCTAGGTAAATCACCATAGGGGTTTTCAACACCTGAGCCAACTCAGCGCCCAGCGCCATGGTCGCCGCCTCATCCGGCAAGCTCATTGTCTGTGTGTTCATCCTCTGCCCCTAGCTTAAATACAGCATTATGCCCAGCTTGAGCAAAAAATTAAAGCGCCGCCCCTAGCAACGGGGCTATGCACACTCAAGCCATAGACCCACCCTGAGGCCTGAAGGTTCCAAAAAATCACGCCCTTAAGCCCCAGAAAGACCAAATCACGGTTTTTTAACTTAATTCAACCCACCCTGACCGACGCACACTAGGCACAGGATTAAAAAGTGCTAAAATGGGCGCTTATCACAACTTCTTGCCCTGCGGCAGCACGCCCGTAGGCTATGGACTCAGCACCACATGAACACTCACGATTCGCGCCCCATTGGCGTGTTTGACTCAGGCGTTGGCGGCCTGACCGTGGTTCGCGCCCTGATGGAGCGCCTACCGCACGAAAACATCGTCTACTTCGGCGACACCGCCCGCGTGCCGTACGGGGTTAAATCGCCCAACACGATTGAAACGTTCACCACCCAAATCGTCGATTTCCTACTGCAAAAAGACGTTAAAGCCTTGGTGATTGCCTGTAACACCATTGCCGCCGTTGCCGGCCACCGCGTACGCACCATGGCTGCTGGCATGCCGGTGATGGACGTCATCAGCGCGGGCGCCGAAGCGGCCTTAGCGGCCTCACAATCCGGCAAGATCGGCGTCATCGCCACCAGCACCACCGTCAACAGCAATGCCTATGCGCGCGCCATCCACAGCCAACGCCACGACAGCCGCGTGGTGTCGCAAGCCTGCCCTTTGTTTGTCCCCCTGGTTGAAGAAGGCTGGCTCGACCACGAAGTCACCCAGCTAACCTGTAAGGAATACATGAAGCCATTGCTGTCAGAACACATTGATACATTGGTCTTGGGCTGTACTCACTACCCCCTACTCAAGCCCCTACTGGAGAGAGAAGCGCCCGGCATCACCCTGGTTGATTCCGCCATCACCACCGCTGAAGCCACGGCTCAGGCCTTGGCTTCAGCAGGTTTATTAAACCAAGACTACGCCACCGAACCCAAGCATCAGTTCTACGTATCAGACGTGCCGCTTAAGTTCCAAACCATAGGCGAACGCTTTTTAGGCCGCACCTTAGACCACATTCAGCGCCAAACGCTGGAGTAAACGGCCACAAAAAACCGACCTTAACACACAGCAAGGTCGGTTGTGATCCATCCTCTACAAACGGCACTAGATCATGTGCTTAATCGGCGCAAAGCCTAGCCTATGCTCAGCAATGATGCCGTGGGTCTGCAAAGCCTCTAAATGCTGCTTGGTGCCATAGCCTTTATGCTGAGCAAACCCATATTCAGGATGCACCGCATCTAAGGCATACATCTGCGCATCACGCGCCGTCTTGGCCAAAATCGAGGCAGCAGAAATCACCTGCTCTTTTAAGTCGCCCTTAACAATAGCCTGAGCCGGCATCAACAGCCCTGGCGGCACGCGATTGCCGTCAATCAACACCTGCCCCGGCACCACGCTTAAGCCTTCAACCGCACGGCGCATGGCCAACATCGTGGCGTGCAAAATGTTTAAATCCAAAATTTCCGCCGTCGTCGCCTCTGCCACCGCATAGGCCACAGCTTGCTCTTTAATCAAAATCGCCAAGGCATCGCGCTGTTTTTCGGTTAGCTTTTTAGAATCGGTTAACTTAGGCAGGTCAAACTGGGCGGGTAAGATCACCGCCGCCGCAAACACGCTGCCCACCAACGGGCCACGGCCCGCCTCATCCACACCGGCAATCATCATCGTCTGGCTTCCTTTATCACCACGTCTGCCGCCAATTTTGCCGTATCCAAACGCAAGGTTTCATGTAAAGCGGTAAAGTCTGCCATCACGGCACGGCTAGCCGCCTTGTCCTCATACCAATCCAGCATGGCACGCGCCAGCTTTTCTGGCGTGGCATCGTCTTGCAATAATTCAGGCACCGCCGGCTTATTCAATAAAATATTGGGCAAGCCCACGTAGGCGCTCTTGATTTTGCCCTTCACCCAGGCATAGGTTAGGCCTGAGATACGGTAGCTGATCACCATTGGCCGCTTACACAAAGCCACTTCCAGCGTGGCCGTACCGCTGGTCACCAGCACCACATCGCTGGCCACGCAGGCCATTTGCGCATGGCCACTCATGATGGTCAAAGGCAAATCCAAAGAATCGGTGCGACTCAACACCTCTTTAAACCGCCGCGTTGAGGCCACTGTTGCCAAAGGCACTAAAAACCGCGCCTGCGGCAGCTTCTCGGCGATTAATTTAGCCGCGCCCAAAAACAGCGGCGCCATATAGTCGATTTCGCTGACGCGGCTGCCGGGCATCAGGGTAAATACGGGAATATCCTGCCGAATCGACATCTTTTGGCGCATGCTCACCTTATCGGGCATCAACGGCATGGTCTGAGCCAGTGGATGCCCAACAAAGGTTGCCTTGCCGCCTACCGCGGTATACAGCGGTGGCTCCATCGGAAACAGACACAAAACGTGATCCACCTGCCGCGCAATCTTCGGCACCCGCTCGCTACGCCAGGCCCACACCGATGGGCTGACGTAATGAATGGCGGGAATACCCTTTTGCTTAAACTTCGCCTCTAAGGCCAAATTAAAGTCGGGCGCATCCACGCCCACAAATACGTGTGGACGCTCCTGCATCAAGGTTTTGAACACGCCTTTACGAATACCCATGAGTTCGGGCAAACGCTTCAGCACTTCAACCAGACCGCGCACGGCCAGCTTTTCTTGCGGATACAGGCTTTTGAATCCTAAAGCTTCCATTTGTGGGCCACCAATGCCGACAAACTCTGCTTTAGGGTTTTGCGCTAAGATGGCGCTCATGAGGTGGGCGCCGAGCAAGTCGCCCGAAGCCTCCCCCACCACCATCCCCACCTTAAGGGTGGCTTCTTGACTGAACCAAGTGGTCATTAGCGAATAATGCCTCGTTCTTCGCTCGCAAAAAAATCAACGAACGGTTGCAATACAGCATGGGTTTGCGCTTCTTCAATAATCGCTGCCTTGGCCTCATTTAAGGTCAAGCCTTGGCGATACAGGGTTTTGTAAGCACGTTTCACTGTGGCAATGTCCTCAGCGCTGAACCCGCGGCGGCGCAAGCCTTCGCTATTGATGCCGGCTGGTTCAGCCCTAAAGCCTGCCCCCATAACGTACGGCGGCACGCTTTTGTGCACGCCTGCGGCAAATGCCGTCATGGCATGCGGCCCGATCACGCCGAATTGATGCACCAAGGTATAGCCGCCTAAGATCACCCAATCACCAATGGTGACGTGGCCGGCCAAAGAGGCGTTGTTGGCAAAAATCGTGTGGTTGCCGACGATGCAGTCATGCGCCAAATGCACATAAGCCATGATCCAGTTGTCGTCGCCAATTTTGGTCACGCCACCGCCTTGTACCGTACCTAGATTAAAGGTACAAAACTCACGGATGGTGTTGTTATTGCCGATTTCCAAACGAGTGGGTTCGTCGGCAAACTTTTTGTCTTGCGGGATGGCCCCTAAAGACGAGAACTGAAAAATATGGTTGTTTTCGCCAATCGTGGTGTGGCCTTCAATCACCACATGAGGGCCAATCGTGGTGCCGGCACCGATGACAACGTTGGGACCAATCACGGTGTATGGCCCGACAGTGACGTCATCAGCCAGCTGTGCCTTAGCATCCACCAAGGCAGTCGGATGGATGTTGCTCATGACTAAGCCTCGATTTCTTTTTTAGCGCACATGATTTCGGCTTCAGCCGCAACCTGACCGTCAACCTTGGCCACGGCTGTGTATTTAGCAATGCCGCGACGCGCTGAAATCTGCTCAATTTCAAACACTAATTGATCACCAGGCACCACTTGGCGCTTGAAGCGTGCTTTATCAATACCGGCAAAGAAATAGATTTCATTCTCAGCACGGCCACCCAAGCTTAAAATAGACAACAAGCCAGCAGCCTGAGCCATGGCTTCAACGATTAACACGCCAGGCATCACTGGGAAGTTAGGAAAATGACCTTGGAAAAACTCTTCATTGATGGTCACGTTCTTGTATGCACGCAAACTCGTATTGGCTTCAAAATCGGTGACCCGATCAACCAATAAAAATGGATAGCGATGAGGCAATAATTTCGCAATCTCACGCGAATCTAACGGTAATTGAATGTCCATACTCATGCTTATTCCTTTTCATTAACGGCACCAAGCTGTGCCAGCTGTTGTTCTAACTGTTTTATTTTTTTTGCCATGTCGTTTAAATGGCGTAAATGAACGGCGTTGCGCACCCAATCCTTATGGCGCGCCAAAGGATAAGAAGACGCATAGTGGTCAGGCTCGGTAATGGATTTACTCACCAAGGTCCCGCCCCCAATAAAGGTTTTATCAGCCACTTCGATGTGGCCCACAAACATGGCAGCCCCCCCTATCGTACAATAGGCCCCGATCTTGGTACTGCCGGCGATCCCCGTACAGCCTGCAATGGCACTGTGAGCACCAATCTGTACATTATGGGCCACCTGAACCAGGTTATCGATTTTGGCACCTTGATGCACCACGGTGTCGTCTAAAGCGCCGCGATCAATGGTGGCATTGGCCCCAACCTCAACGTCGTCGGCCAGAATCACCCGACCCGTTTGCGGTATTTTAAACCATTTTGTTTGATCCCACGCCATGCCGAAGCCGTCTGCACCGATTACAGCGCCTGAGTGCACTTCTACGCGGTCGCCCAAGACACACTCAGGATACAGCGTCACATTGGCGTGTAGGCACACCTGAGCGCCCAGCACACAGTTCGCTTCGACCACCGTGCCCGGTAATATGCGGCAACCCTCGCCCAACACCACGTCAGGGCCAATGTACACCTGAGCACCAATATCGCAGCTCGGCGGCACCACGGCGCCAGGCATAATGACTGCCGTTGGATGCACCACCCCTTGTGCGACCACCACAGGCGTAAACAAGCGCGCCACTTTGGCGAAATACAAATAGGGGTCTTTGGCCACAATGGCGCTGATGCCGGCAGGCACCACCTCGGCGCCCATTTTTTCAGACACGATCACCGCAGAGGCTTGTGAATCATTCAAACTATGGCGATATTTTGGATTGGCTAAAAAACTAATTTGCTCCGCTTGAGCACTGTCAAGCGGAGCAACTTTGGTCACTGACACATCTGGGCCGACGAGCTCGCCGCCCAGCTGCGTCACGATCTGTGACAGTAACAATGACATAGAAAGGCCTTATCGTTATTGTCGATCCAAGGTTTTGATCACCAAGTCGGTGATGTCATAACGTGGATCAACATAAACTGCTTCTTGTAAAATCAAATCGTAGCCCTGCTGCTTGGCAATGTTGCGGATGATGTTGTTGGCCTGCTCTTGAATGCTGGCAAACTCCTCATTGCGCCGCAGGGTATACTCACGCGACACCATGGCACTGGTCTCGTTGTAACTGGCAATTAAAGCTTTGTATTCATCTTCGGTTTTGATCCGCTCGGCAGCGCTCAACTGATTGCTGCCGAGTTTTTTCTCGATCTTTACCCCCTCAGCGCGCAACGCTTTAAGCGTGTTTTGCTGGGCAGCAAATTCCTTATCCAACCGATTCACAATACTCTGCGCGGCCTTTGCTTCTTGATAAACCCGCTCGGTACTGATGAATCCAAGCTTTTGAACGCCTTGGGCATAAACCCCCTGCATCAGGGTCAATGCCACACTCGCCGCCATCATTTTTTGCAAAATTCGCACAATTACTCCTTAATTAAAACGCTCTACCCAATTGGAATTGGAAACGTTGTAAGTCGTCGCCTTTTTTGTCTTTAAATGGGTAAGCATAACTAAACTTCATCGGGCCCAGTGGCGACAACCAAGTTAAGGCCACACCAGCCGAATAACGCAGCTCGCTGCTCAGGCTAGAATCAGTTTCGGTTGAGTATTTCGCCTTAGTATTCCACACACTACCCGCATCGGCAAAGACGCTTAAGCGCACCGAACGCTGATCTTTAATGCCCGGCAAGGGGAACAGCAGTTCGGCGTTGGCCACCACTTTACGGTTACCACCGATGTAGTCATCCCCGTCGCGAGGACCCAAGCTGCTGGTCTCGTAGCCACGAACCGAACCGATACCGCCCACGTAGAAGTTATGGAAGAACGGCAGCTCTTTGGTTTTACCGTAGCCATCGGCGTAGCCGACTTCACCGTTCAGCATCAAGGTTAAATCCTTAGTCAAGGGGAAGAACCATTGTTGTTGGTGGGTAGCGCTGTAGTATTGTACATCACTGCCCGGTAGGCTGAAATCCAAGTCGGCGCGCATCATGTAGCCACGGGTTGGCCATAGGGCGCTGTCGGTCTTGTTACGGCCCCAACCGATCGAACCGGTATAGGTCAAGACATCCGCTTTACCGGTGCCGTCGGCACGAATATTACCGTATTCAGCCACAAAATCTTTATAGCGATCCGGACTGTCTTTATAGGTACTAATGGTTTGGTTTTGTACGCCCAAGCCAAAGTTCACGCGGTCATACTCAGTCACCGGCACGCCCAAACGGGTGCCCACGCCATAGGTTTCAGTTTTATAGCGGCTGGAATCTAGGCGATCAGGGTTGTAGACGCGATAGAACGCATCGTAGCCTAAGCTTACGCCATCCGGCGTAAAGTAAGGGTCGGTAAACGACAGCACGGCACGTTTATTGGCTTTAGAGTTTGACAGCGACAGGCTCGCGGCCTTACCAGAACCAAATAGGTTATCCTGAGAAATACCGCCACCAAACACAATGCCTTCATCCTGCACGTAACCCGCGCTGACGTCAATAGAACCGGTTGAGCGCTCATTCACGCCCACGTTCACGTCCACCATGTCTGGCGTATTAGGAATGCCGACTGGATCCATGGTCACGCCATCGAAGTAGCCCAATAATTCAATACGTTCTTTAGAGCGTTGAATCTTAGAGGTGTCAAATACCGAACCTTCCATTTGACGTAACTCGCGGCGCACCACCTCATCACGGGTTTTGTTGTTGCCCGAAATATTGATGCGGTTCACGTACACTTTACGGCCGGTTTCAATCGACAATTCAAAATCCACCACGCCGGTGTCTTTGTTTGGCTTAGGCAACACGTACACGTTGGCCATGGCATAGCCATCTTTGCCTAAACGGTCTTGTATCTTCTCAATATCACCCTTCACCACCGATTGGTCAAAGTGCTTGCCTTTTTTGGCGCTGATTAATTTTTCCAGCTCAGCCATCGGTACTTCTTTGGTGTCGCCACTCAAGGTAAAATCACCAAACGTGTAGCGCTGACCTTCGGTCATATTGATGGTTAAATAGATTTGCGACTTGTCTGCGCTTAGTTCTACCTGGGTCGAATCAACGCTGAAGTCTAAAAAGCCGCTGTTTTTGTAAAAATCAGTCAGCCCTTCAATGTCACTGGACATTTTTTGCTTAGCGTATTGGTCAGTCTTACTGAACCAGGTAAACCAGCCGCCGGTGGTCGCGCTGATTTGCTTATGCAGCTTACGGTCTGAGTAAAACTCATTGCCGACAAAGTTGATTTCTTTAATCTTACTGGTTTCACCTTCGGTAACCACCAGATTAATCGCCACGCGGTTACGGTCTAGCTTAGTCACGGTGGGCACGACGGTGGCGGCGTATTTACCGCGATTGACGTATTCTTGTTGCAAGGCCACGATGGCCTGATTCATCACCGACTGGTCAAACGGATGCGCCTGATTCAGGCCTGCGCCGCCCAATGTTTTTTTGATGATGTCGTTGCTGATGGATTTACCACCCTCAACTGAAATGGTGCTGATGATCGGCCGTTCAATCACCGACAGCGTCAATAGGCCATCGCGCGACTCAACCCGCACATCGTCAAAAAAACCCGTGGCGTAAAGCGCTTTAATGATTTCCTGGCCCTTAGGGTCGGTAAATGAATCCCCTACCTGTACGGGCAAATAGGTAAACACCGTTTCAGGTTCAGTTCTTTGTAAACCCTCAATCCGAATATCTTTAATTGTAAAAGCGTCTGCAGCCAATGCCATAGATGACAACGACAGGCTCATGATTGTTGCGGTAAGAAATTTTAATTTCATGAAGAATCTTATCCAAAAAAACGGCTAAAATCGTTAAAAAAAGCGACCATCATCAACATGAGCATGGCAAACACGCCAATACGCATACTAAAGGCCTGAGCTTTTTCGCTTAATGGTTTCCCTCGTAGCCATTCGATGGTGTGGAACACAAAATGGCCCCCATCCAGCACAGGAATTGGCAACAAGTTTAACACACCTAAACTCACACTAATGAGCGCTAAAAATTCTAAATAGGGTTGCACCCCTAAGGCAGCGGATTTACCCGCCACATCGGCAATCATCACCGGACCACCAATGTGCTTCAAAGAAGCTTGGCCGGTAATGAGTTTGCCAAAAAACTGGACCGTCAACACCACATAGTCCCACACCTGGTCGGCCGCCATTTTAATGCTCTGACCAAAGCCCGGCGTCCACGAATGGCTGATCTCTTGCTGCCACGCCTCATCACCTGAAGGCGCCACCCCTGCTTTACCAACTAGGGTGCCATTTACGTCTTCGGCATCAGGGCGCATATGCGTGGTTGCAGCCACGCCATCTCGTTCGTAGCCAATGGTGAGTTGTTTACCCGGGCTATTTTGAATAATGGTAACCCAATCAAACCAATTCGCCACTTCTTTTTCATTGACGCTGAGCAGCTTATCGCCTTTGATGAGGCCGGCGGCGTCGGCTGCGCTGTTTGGCGCTACCATGCCTAAGACCGTGGTCACGCGGTAAGGCATGAGGCCCACGCCTTTTTGAATGGCCTGATCCACCGCCGCGCTGTCGCCGGCGACTTTAATCACACGCGTTTGCGGCTGGCCTTGGGCATCGGTCACGGCAACCGCTAGGTCACCGCCATCTAAGCCCAACATGATTTTCTTTTGCGCGTCTTGCCAATCGACGACCGCAGCACCATTGATGCTTTGAATGTGGTCGCCCGACTGAAACTGAGCCTTAGCCGCCAACGATGCTGGCTGTACCGTGCCCACCATTGGCTTGATGTCGGTCACGCCCATCATATTGCTGATGCTGAAAAACAACACCGCCAAAATTAAATTGGCAATGGGACCGGCCAAGACAATAGCCATTTTTTTCAGCGGATGCTGCTGATCAAACGCAAAAGGACGATCAGCTTCGGCCACATTACCTTCACGAGTATCCAGCATGCGCACATAGCCACCCAAAGGAATAGGCGCTAGAGCCCATTCGGTATGGCCTTTTTTACGCATAAAAAAGGGCTTACCAAAACCCACGCTGAAGCGCGTGACGCGCACGCCACACCAACGGGCCACTAAATAGTGACCTAGCTCATGCAAGCTAACCAACACCACAATGGCCACTAAAAAGGCCAACAGCGTGGTCAAACTACTGCTCAATCCTGCCAACATGCTTATCCTTTAATCCAGCTCAGCGCCCGTTCACGAGTGGCGCTGTCTTTTGCCAATAAGTCATTGATGTCTTCACTGCCGCTTAAGTTCATTTTTTCGAGGCAATCCCCCACCAAGCGACCAATGTCCGTAAACTTAATCTGGCCAGCTAAAAACGCCGCCACGGCAACTTCATTGGCCGCGTTGAGCACACAAGGTGCATCGCCGCCCGCTTTTAAAGCATCAAATGCCAATGCCAGACAATCAAACTTAACCAAATCAGGCTCAAAAAAAGTCAGTCCAGACAGCTGGCCAAAATCTAAACGCTTCACCCCAGACGTCATGCGTTCGGGATGAGCCAAGCAGTTGGCAATCGGTGTACGCATATCCGGCGTACCCATTTGAGCCAAAACTGAACCATCAATGTAGCGCACCATACTGTGTATCACACTTTGGGGGTGAACCACCACCTCAATTTGATCCACGCTGGCGCCAAATAGCCAATGCGCTTCAATCACTTCGAGGCCTTTATTCATCATAGTGGCCGAATCAACCGAGATCTTCTGCCCCATAGACCAATTGGGATGAGCCACCGCTTGAGCAGGCGTAATCTGGGCAAACTCAGCCGCATCCTTATGCAAAAACGGGCCGCCCGAGGCCGTCAGAATAATCGATTCTATGCCATGGGCCTTAAGATTACCTGAATATGACTCAGGCAACACTTGAAAAATCGCATTGTGTTCACTGTCCACCGGTAAAATGGTGGCGCTGCCTTTTTTGGCCGCGCGCATAAACAAGGCGCCCGCCACAACCAAGGTTTCTTTATTGGCCAATAAAATACGCTTGCCCATTTTGGCCGCACACAGCGTGGGCAACAGGCCCGCGGCGCCGACAATAGCGGCCATGACGGTGTCGACTTCAGCAGCCGTCGACACTTCAGCCAAGGCCTGTTCGCCGTACAATACTTCGGTTTCCGAACCGGCGCTGCGCAATTTTTGCTGTAGCTCGGCCGCAGCTGCCTCGGTACCGACAACGGCATACTTAGGCGCAAAAGCCAAACACTGGCCTAAGAGTTTATCAATTTGGGTAAAGCAGGTTAACGCATAGACAGCAAATCGTTCTGGGTGATCGGCCAAAATGGCCAGCGTACTGCAACCAATGCTGCCGGTTGCGCCCAGAATCGTGATGGTTTGTTTCATTAATTCGTCCAATAAACAGCAAAGGCCAGCAGTGCTGCATAAATACTCAATACCGCAATCAAAGAGTCAACGCGGTCAAAAACGCCGCCGTGGCCGGGCAACAGCTGGCTGCTGTCCTTCATCCCTGCCGCGCGCTTAAACCAACTTTCTAACAGATCGCCCACAATGCTGACGGCAGTCAACAACACGGCTGCGACAATCAAGGCCCAGGTCGGCAACACAAAGCCAAACCAGCCTAAGCGATCGACGATCAATACGTAGGCCACCACGCACACCACGCCGCCCACGGCGCCTTCCCAGCTTTTACCTGGGCTAATCGATGGTGCCAGCTTACGCTTACCGAACAGGCGCCCAAAGATGTAGGCTCCCACATCGGCCACCCATACCATGGCCATTACGGCTAATAATGCTTTAGCATCGTTTTCCGAGGGCCGTAGCGCCACCAGAGCCAGCCAAAACGGCACCATCAATACCCACCCCAAGAGCAGGCTCAAAAAGCCGGGCTTAGGCGTCCATTTAAAGCGCAGCCACAATGGGGCTAAGATCACCCAGAACAACAGCACCAAGCCATGCTCTACCAGGTTTAAACGGTAGTGCTGATAGGCTGCCGCCACGCCCAACACCAAGGTAATGCTCAGATAGGTCGCCTGCATCGCCAGCGGCATCTTGGCCATGCGTGAGAACTCCCACAAGGCCACCATGGCGATCAGGCCGGCAAACGCCATCCAGCCAATAGGCGACGCAAAAAACAACATCCCCAACATCAGGGGCAACAAAACCAAGGCGGTGAGTATTCTGGGAATCAACATATTATGGGCGCTGTTTCTCTATCGGTAATTGTTC
>JAGNTR010000008.1:0-7285 GCA_017987415.1 Neisseriaceae bacterium | reverse complement strand
ATGATGGCAACGTGCTTGGGCAGATTGTTGTGATCAATCACAACTTCAGCATGCTCGGAAAACAAGGGACTATCCTTTAAACAGCTAACAAATCTTCTTCTTTAGCTGCCAGCATGGCATCTACTTCAGCAATGTGCTTGTCGGTTAACTTTTGAATCTCGTCTTCACCACGACGGGCATCATCTTCAGAAATCTCTTTATCTTTCAAAAGAGTTTTAAAGTCATTGTTGGCATCGCGACGGATATTGCGGATCGCCACGCGGCCTTCTTCAGCCTCGGCGCGCACGACTTTAATCAAGTCTTTACGACGCTCTTCTGTCAACATAGGCATCGGCACACGAATCAAGTCGCCCATCGCCGCTGGGTTTAAGCCTAAGTTAGAGTCGCGAATGGCCTTTTCAACCGCAGCCGTCATGGTGCGCTCAAACGGTTTCACACCAATGGTGCGCGCATCGATTAAGTTCATGCTGGCAATTTGGCTAATGGGCGTAGGGTTACCGTAGTAGTCCACGTTCACCTGATCCAAAATACCGGTATGGGCACGGCCCGTACGTACTTTGGCTAGATTTTGACGCAAGGCCTCTAGCGATTTACCCATTTTATCGGTGGCAGTACTTTTAATTTCAGAAATCATAATCAACCTTTTTATCTTACTTAACGACGGCACCCAAGCCTGTGGCTTGGGCCCGTCCAATCATCATCATGATTAAGTACGACGACGCTGCAACGGCAGTTGCCTTAGCAATGCACCAAAGTGCCTTCGTCTTCGCCCTTAACCACACGTTTTAATGCACCCTCTTTAAAGATGCCAAATACTTTAATATTTAATTTTTGTTCACGACACAAAGCAAAAGCGGTTGCGTCCATCACTTTTAAATTTTTGATGATGGCTTCATCAAACGTGATGGTTTGATAACGCGTTGCTGCTGGGTCTTTTTTCGGATCTGCGGTGTACACACCGTCCACATTAGTGGCTTTAAGCATGATGTCACAGTTCATTTCGGCGCCGCGTAAAGCAGCCGCCGTATCGGTGGTAAAGAAGGGGTTGCCGGTACCGCCGGCAAAAATCACCACTTTACCTTCGCTTAAATACTGAATGGCTTTTTCACGGGCATAAGGTTCGACCACCTGTTGCATGTTTAGTGCCGACTGTACGCGCGCATGCACGCCAATTGATTCTAACGCGTCTTTTAGGGCCAAGGAATTCATCACTGTAGCCATCATGCCCATATAGTCTGCCGTCGCTCTATCCATGCCGTCAGCTGCTGGCGCCACGCCGCGGAAAATATTGCCGCCGCCGATGACGATGCCGACCTGTACGCCCATTTCAACCACTTCTTTCACCTGAGCCACAATTTGCATGATGGTGTTGCGGTTTATCCCGAACGCGTCACCACCCATCAGGGCCTCGCCTGATAATTTTAATAGAATTCGTTTATATGTTTTTGTTGTGCCAGACATGACTTGAACCTTTGATTGAGTGATAAAAAAACCCGTAAAGCGTAATAACGTCCGAATGCAGCCAAAGCGGTCTCATCTTAAAGCAATCCCACCGACAATACAAACGGAAGTTTCTGTGTGTAATCTACTCTTTTTTCTTAAAAAAAAGCACCCTAACTCAAAATATAGAGCTTAGAGTGCCTTTAGGGGTGACTAAAGTTAAACTTTAGCAGCAGCAGCTACTTCAGCAGCATAGTCAACCACAGCTTTTTCAATGCCTTCACCTACGTGGAACGCGGTGAAACCTTGAACGCTGGCAGATTTCTCAGCCAATAATTGAGCGATGGTTTGGTCAGGGTTCTTAACGAACGGTTGACCCACCAAAGTGATTTCAGCCAAGAATTTATTCACGCGGCCTTCAACCATTTTTTCAATGATGTTGGCTGGTTTACCAGACTGAGCAGCTTGCTCAGTGTAGATGTGGCGTTCTTTTTCAATAGTGGCTGGATCTACTTGGTCTTGAGACACGCATACTGGACGAGCAGCAGCAATGTGCATCGCTACGTCGCGGCCTAGCGTTTCATCACCACCGGTAAACTCAACCATCACGCCAATTTTCGCACCGTGCATGTAAGCCACCAAGTTGTTGGCAGTTTCATAACGTTGGAAACGACGTACAGAAATGTTTTCGCCCAATTTAGCAATCATGGCTTTACGCATTTCTTCTAGGGTTTCACCAGAAGCAGTTTTCACGTCACCCAAGGCTTCAACAGAAGCAGGGTTAGCAGCAGCAACAGCTTTCGCAGCAGCGTCAGCGTAAGCTAGGAAGCTTGCATCTTTAGCAACAAAGTCAGTTTCGCAGTTCACTTCAACCAAAGCACCAACGCCATTGTCGATTACGTGCGCAATAATGCCTTCGGCAGCCGTACGGCCAGCCAATTTACCAGCTTTAGCACCTGATTTAATGCGTAAAATTTCTTCGGCTTTTTCCATATTGCCTTCAGCTTCAACCAAAGCTTTTTTACATTCCATCATACCAAGACCAGTTGCGCCACGTAGTTCGGCAACCATTTTTGCGGTAATTTCAGCCATTGTTTAATCCTTATTGTCTGTTCACGATGTCTTGCCTACCGACATCTTAAAAAAGGGGCCAAAGCCCCTTTGATACATGCTTTGACTTACTCAGCAGCAGCTTCAGCAGCCACTTGAGCCACTTCTTGTAAAGATTGTGCTTTACCTTCCAAGATGGCGTCAGCGATGCCACGAGCGTAAAGACGAATTGCTTTAGCAGAGTCATCGTTACCAGGAATCACGTATTTCACGCCTTCTGGGCTGTTGTTGGTGTCCACTACAGCAATCACTGGAATGCCTAGTTTTTGTGCTTCAACGATGGTGCCTTTTTGGTAGCCAGTGTCGATCACAAAAATAGCGTCAGGCAAGCCTTTCATGTCTTTAATGCCGCCCAATGAACGTTCTAGTTTTTCAACTTCGCGTTCCATGTCCAAGATTTCTTTTTTACCAAAACCGCTGTCTGCAGCGTTAGCCAAGATCGCGCTTTTTTCTTCCAAGCGTTTGATTGACTGTTTAACGGTTTTGTAGTTGGTCAACATGCCACCCAACCAGCGGTAATCAACATAAGGAGCACCTGCACGAGTGGCTTCTTCTTTGATGATTTCGCGAGCTTGGCGTTTGGTACCCACAAACATCACGTTGCCTTTATTCGCAGCCAAACGACGAACTACGTCTTGAGCTTCGATGAACATCGGCAAAGTTTTTTCTAAGTTGATGATGTGAATTTTATTACGTGCGCCAAAAATGTATTCTGCCATTTTTGGGTTCCAGAAACGGGTTTGGTGACCGAAGTGAACGCCCGCTTCCAACATTTGGCGCATAGTAACTTGAGTTGACATATGTTTATCCTTAAAGGGTTAAAGCCTAGCATCTTAACGCACAGAACCCTGACCAAATGATCAGAGCACCCTTTGGCGAAGATGACAGCGATTATGTATAAATTAATGTTTTCTCTACATTTAATCACACAACAGTGTTTTAAAAGAGAAAAAGCCCGCAAATTTTACGGGATTTAGGTAAAAAAAACAAGTAGGCACTCGTACAAAGCCTAGCTTTTTCCTTCGGACTGTTGTTTTGCCTTTTGATTACGCCGTCTTTGGCGCAACACCCAACCCATACCCAACGTGGGGATCACCGCCAAGAACACCAGATAAATCACCATTCTGGCGATCGACTCTTGCACCACGCTGAACATCAACACCACGTATAAGTAGGCCACCCAAATAATATACATCAACACTCCCTAGGTTTATTTTACCGCCACAGGCCAGCAAAGCCGCCCATTTCATCTCGCTCATGCTAATCTAGTCTTCTGTTTAATGAAAGCTTCGTTTATGTCTTCAACCCTTCAAAATCTCACGCCCATCCAACAGAAACAGGCACTGCGCCAAAATCTACGCTTAGCGCGTAAAAATCTCAGCCCCGAAGCGCGCCAACGCGCCGAAGCCGCGGTGCGTCGTCAGCTCCTCCCCCTTTTAAAAAAGGGCCGCCGCATCGGTGTGTATCTGGCCGTCGGCAGCGAGCTAGATTTAAGCAGCTTCATCCAAAGCGCCCAAGCACGTGGCTGTCAACTCTACGCCCCCTATATTGAAGCCCACAGTCGCCGCCTTTGGTTTACGCCTCTGAACCCCCAGGCCAAAGCACAACGCTTACGCCCCTACGGCATCGCCCAATACGAGGGCGACAAGGTCCGCCTCAGCGCCTTAGACGTGGTGTTGCTGCCGCTGGTTGGCATTGACGCCTTAGGCTATCGCCTAGGCCAAGGCGGAGGCTATTACGACACTTCATTAGCCGCCTGCCCCGCGGCCAGACGCCCCAAGCTCATCGGCGTTGGCTTTGACGTACAGCGCTGCGAACAGGTGCCCACAGAGCCTTGGGACGAACGCCTCGATGCCTACCTCAGCGAATCTGGCTGGCTACACTTCTAAGCCAAGCCAATACGCGCCATCAGCCCGAAAACAGCGCCATCCGTCCCTCTTCATTCCATGATGAAGACCATTCAATGAACGGATGGCAAGCGGCCAGAATAAAAAAAGCAGAGCCGAGGCTCTGCTTTTGCATGCATATGCTTACCTACTTCTCGGCTTCCGCCGGCGTAGGCTGACGGCTCAACAAGGCAATCATCGACGCCAGCTTTTGCTTCATCTGACGACGATCCACGATGCTGTCGATGGCGCCTTTTTCCAACAGGAATTCAGCGCGCTGAAAACCTTCTGGCAAGGTTTCACGTACGGTCTGCTCAATCACGCGTGGACCAGCAAAACCGATCAAAGCATTAGGCTCAGCCAACACCACGTCGCCTAAGAAGGCAAAACTGGCCGACACCCCACCCATGGTAGGGTCGGTTAGAATCGAGATAAACGGCAATTTCTTATGGGTCAGCAGCTGTAAAGACGCACTGGTTTTGGTCATTTGCATCAAAGAGCTTAAGCCCTCTTGCATGCGCGCCCCGCCAGAAGCAGACACACAGATAAAAGGCGCGTTCATTTCAACCGCAGCGCGCACGCCGCGAACAAACTTCTCACCCACGACAGAGCCCATAGAGCCGCCGATGAATTTAAATTCAAAGGCCGCCACCACGGCAGGCTTGCCATAAATTGTGCCCTTCATCACCACCATTGCATCTTCTTCAGACGTCAGCTTACGCGCCGCACTTAAGCGATCTGGATATTTCTTAGCATCTTTAAACTTCAAAATATCCACAGGCTTCACGTTTTGACCAATTTCTTCTTGGCCAGCTTCGTCTAAAATTAAGGCAATGCGCGCACGCGCGCTTAAAGCATGATGGTGATCACACTTAGGGCACACCTGCAGGTTTTTTTCCAAATCAGTGGCGTATAAAACAGCGTCACACGATGGACATTTCACCCACAAACCTTCTGGCACACCCTTATTGCTACTGCCACCCATCTTAATTTTTGGCGGTAAAATCTTGTCTAACCAACTCAAAATAAACTCCTAAAAGGCCGTTTTAGCCCGTAATTGCGGTTTTAAATGTCTTCACCAGCGCCCCCACAGCCTCAGGCTCGTTGTTTGGGTTCGCTTCAATTTCTTCAATAAACCGACTGCCCACAATGATCGCATCGGCTACAGTGGCCAATTGCTGGGCGCTTTGGCGATCTTTAATGCCAAATCCAACCCCTATGGGCAAGTTTATGTCTTGACGTAAACACTCTATTTTACGCTGAACTTCGGCAATATCCAAGCTTGCCGATCCTGTCACGCCTTTTAGGGACACATAATACACAAAACCGCTGGCTTTTTGGGCAATGACGGCCAAGCGCGACTGCGGCGTGGTCGGCGCCACCAAGAAAATACAGTCTAGGCCAGCTGCGGCCAAAGCTGCATGCAGCGTATCGATCACTTCTGCAGGGCAATCGACGGTCAAGACACCATCCACACCAGCCGCAGCCGCCGCAGTGGCAAATTCAGTAAAACCTAAGGCCATAATCGGGTTCAAATACCCCATTAACACTACGGGCGTCTCCGCGTTGGTTTGGCGAAATTTTGCCACCAGCGCCATCACGTCCGTCAAGCTGACGTGATGTTGCAAAGCACGTTCAGTGGCTCGCTGAATGGTCGGGCCATCGGCCATTGGGTCAGAAAAAGGCACCCCTAATTCAATGATGTCGGCGCCGTTATCGGCCATGCTGTGCATCATCGCCAAAGTCACGTCTAAATGTGGATCCCCTGCCGTGATGAACGGAATCATGGCTTTTTCACCCGCCAAGCGGGCAAACGTTGTTTTAATACGACTCATCAATATTCCCCTACAGTTCTAAACCAGAAGCAGTCGCTACGGTGTCAATGTCTTTGTCACCGCGCCCAGATAAATTCACCAAAATCACTTGATCTGGCGTCATTTTCGGTGCTTCTTTAATGGCCCAAGCCAAAGCATGGCTGCTTTCTAATGCAGGGATGATGCCTTCGGTGCGGCACAAGGTGTGAAAAGCGGCTAAGGCTTCATCGTCATTAATGCCGTGGTATTCGGCGCGACCTAAATCATGCAAATGACTGTGCTCTGGCCCAACGCCTGGATAGTCCAAGCCAGCAGAAATCGAATGAGTGCCTAACACTTGGCCGTGCTCATCCTGCATTAAATAGCTCTTAAAGCCATGCAGTACGCCCGGCGTGCCGGCATTAATCGGCGCAGAATGCGAGGCGGTATCAATACCTAGACCACCTGCTTCTACCCCCACCATACGTACATTCGGCACGTCGATATAAGGATGAAATAGGCCAATTGCGTTGGACCCACCGCCCACACAGGCCACAATTACGTCTGGCTGACGGTTCAGCATGGCCTGCATTTGCGCTTTAGCCTCAGTACCGATCACGGTTTGGAAATCCCGCACCAACATGGGGTATGGGTGAGGGCCTGCTGCTGTGCCCAGAATATAGAACGTGTCGTCCACATTGGTCACCCAGTCGCGCATGGCTTCGTTAAGCGCATCCTTCAGGGTTTTGGTGCCGCTTTCCACTGCGATGACTTTAGCGCCCAATAGCTTCATACGGTAGACGTTAGGAGCCTGACGCTTAACGTCTTCGGCACCCATGTACACCACGCATTCCATATTAAAACGTGCGGCAACGGTGGCGGTGGCCACGCCGTGCTGGCCCGCACCAGTCTCGGCGATCACCCGTTTCTTACCCATGCGCTTAGCCAAAATGGCCTGACCGATGGTGTTGTTCACTTTGTGCGCACCCGTGTGGTTTAAGTCTTCGCGCTTTAAATAAATCTGCGCCCCGCCGAGCTGCTCGCTTAGGCGCTTGG
>JAGNTR010000007.1:9355-30374 GCA_017987415.1 Neisseriaceae bacterium | reverse complement strand
GCGATTTGGGCAGAACGAACGGGCTTCTGTTTTATCATCATTTCATTTAGACTCAAAGGTAGGATGTTTCGAATCATAATCAAATACCCGCTCGTTGTCAAGAATGATTCTCAATTGGAGCATTGCGGCGCGCCTGTCTCGACACCGCCGTTATGGCCGCTTCCTCATCTGCACGCCCACAAAAAAAGCAGCCCTGATTTGACTCAGGGCTGCTTTGACGCGGCGGTTTAGGCGCCGACACGGGGATTATTTAGTGATGTTTTTCAAAGCCAAACGCACGCCTTCGCTGACGTCCACACCTTGCGGGAGGTTTTTCACCGCCGCACGCGCTTCTTTCTCGGTATACCCTAAAGCCAACAAAGTGCTGACCACATCGTCGTGGCTTTGCGCCGCCTGGCCACTGGCACCAAACAGGCCGCCCACTGGGTTGAGGCTGCTGAGCTTACCGCGCAGCTCCAACACCATCCGTTCGGCGGTTTTCTTGCCAATGCCCGGAACGCTAGAGAGACATTTTAAATCTTCGCGCTCAATCGCATTGGCCAAGTCATCGCTGCTCAACGCCGACAAAATCCCCATAGCGGTTTTGGCGCCGATGCCGCTCACCTTCACCAGCTGGCGAAAGGTCGCGCGCTCTTCACGAGTGGCAAAGCCAAACAGCAAATGGGCGTCTTCACGCACCACCAGCTGGGTGTATAAGCTAGTGGTTTCATTCAGAGCAGGCAATACATAATAGGTTTGCATCGACACGTCGACTTCATAGCCCACGCCTTGCACGTCAATGACGATTTGCGGCGGCATTTTCTCGATCAAACGACCATTTAAACGACTAATCACATTCTTTCCTTTATTCGGCTAAGCAAAGCGCCCGCCCTTAATCTGTAGGCCGGCAGGCAGCTTGGCCGCCAGACCTTGATTACGCAAGGCATGGGTGAGCGCCACGGCCAAAGCATCGGCCGCGTCCTCTTGCGGCGTACCGTTTAACGACAGCATCCGCACCACCATGTCTTGCACCTGTTCTTTGGCGGCTTTACCTTGCCCCACCACCGCCTGCTTCACCTGCAAAGCGGTGTATTCAGCCAGCGGCACGTCTCGCGTCACCACCGCCGCAATGGCGGCACCACGCGCCTGGCCCAACTTAAGGGTGGCAGCAGGGTTCACGTTCACAAACACATGCTCTAACGCCGCCTGATCGGGCCGATAGGTGTCGATCACCTCCCATAAATGGGTGACAATGACCTGAATGCGGTCACTCAGCGCTGACTTGGGTACGGTTTTGATGACGCCTGAAGCCACATAATGATGCTCGCGCCCAATCACATCGATCACCCCAAAGCCAGTAAAACGGCTGCCAGGGTCAATGCCTAAGATGCGCATGATGCCCACGCTGGCGCCGTGACCAAAGCCTGAGCCTGTTCCAGCCGCTCAGGCGTGCCCACGTCAAACCACGTGCCCTGATGATACTCGCCACTGACTAAGTCGGCGGCCATGGCGGTACGTAAATACGGCGCCAGCTTCGCGCTGACCATCGGTGCCAAACCTTGCAGCAAATGAGGGTGATAGACGCCCGCGCCGCTAAAAGTCAGCGCCGCGCCGCGGTCTGTATTTGGCGCCACCAGGCCATTGGCCAAAAGGCCAAAATCACCTTCTGGGTGATGCTCAGGATTATCCACCAACAGCACGTGGGCCAAGCGCGAAACGCCATCGCAGGACTGAGCCGCCAGCGCAGCAAAATCAAGGTCCATCAACACGTCACCGTTCACCACCATGAACGCTTGTTCACCCAGTAGCGGCAGCGCTGTGGCAATCCCCCCCGCCGTTTCTAAACCGCCGGCTGGTTCAGGCGAATAGGCAATGTCAACGCCAAAGGCGCTGCCGTTGCCCAAATAGGCTTCCAACCGATGGCCCAACCACGCATGGTTGATGACGATTTGGTCAACACCAGCGGCTTTCAGGCGCAAAATGTGCCAGACAATCAGTGGGTGTTCACCCACCTTCAGCAAGGGCTTAGGGTCAACGTCGGTTAAAGGACGCATCCGTTCGCCGCGCCCGGCGGCTAAAATCATGGCCTTCATCATGGCTTTGTCTCACTGTTCAACTTAAACATCCCTTACCCTAGCGCCTAAAACGTATAGCCGGTTTGAAGTTCATCATCACCCACTAGGTCCACAATCAACAAATACAGCGGGGCCAATTCCACATAGCGACGCGTTGCCCGCTTTAAGTAATTCAAGAAGCGTGGGATTTCGGCGCGGTATTTTTCTTTGCCGTCACGGTGGTACAGACGGGCAAAAATCCCCGCCACTTTCAGGTGGCGCTGTACGCCCATGTATTCAAACTGACGGTAGAACGTGTCGATGTCGGCCGCCACGGGCAGGCCTGCGGCACGGGCTTTTTCCCAATAGCGCACCACCAAATCCAACACAAAATCTTCCGGCCAAGAAATAAACGCATCGCGCAAGAGCGACACTAAGTCATAGGTGATGGGGCCATAAACGGCGTCTTGAAAATCCAACACCCCTGGTACACCATCGGTCAACATCAGGTTGCGCACGATGAAGTCACGGTGCACAAACACCGACGGCTGGCTAGTCAACATCGGCATCAGCGCTGCCACGCCTTCTTGCCATAGCTGGCGCTGTTTAAAGTTAAACGGCGTGCCCAATTCTTTGGCCGCATACCAGTCAGGGAACAAACTGAGCTCTTTTTGCAACAAATCATTGTCGTACTCTGGCAACACCCCAGGCTTGCTTTCTTTTTGCAAAGCAATCAAGGTATCAATGGCCTCAAGCAATAAAGTTTTGTGAACCTCTTCGCGGCCGTCGTGCTCTAAAGCGGCCAAATAGGTAATCTGGCCTAAGTCTTGTAATGCCATGAAGCCTAAACGCTCATCATGCGCTAAAATGGTGGGCACATTCACCATTTGAAAAATGGCCTGCACTTTAATATAAGGCGCAATGCTCATCTTTTCCGGTGGCGCATCCATACAAATCACGGTGCGGCCGTCGGCAAAAATAGCGCGGAAATAACGGCGAAAATCTGCATCTGCCGCAGCAAATGTCAGCTCGAAAGGTTGATCGGGATAAAGCTCGGTTAACCAATTTTTTAAATCTTGTTGTCGTTGCATGATGATTTTCACGTTAAAATAGAATGATTTTAACCGCCAAAACGAACAAAGGGATATGTTTTTGTTTAAACCATTTCAATTAAGGCCCCTGGCCCTATTTATTGCACTAGGCTTTGGTGCCGCCCAAGGCGTTTTGGCGAATCCATTTTCGGTGTCTGGCACCGAAGATGGCTGCTCACCCACTCAAGAGCAAGCAACCCATTTTGTGACCCCCGCGCAAACCAGCGGTGGGGATCAACTCCCTTTGGATTATACCCGTGTTACGGCAGATGAGCTTGACGGTCAGTCGCAAATCAAAACCCACGCCAAAGGCAGCGTCATCGTTGAGCGCAATGATCAAGTCTTAAACGCCGACTGGATCGACTACGATCAGACCAGCACCAATGTAAAGGCAGGCCAACGCTTTACCCTATCACAGCCCACGGCCAATATTGAAGGCGACGACCTAGACTACAACCTAGACAGCGCGGAAGGTCAGGCCAAGAATGCCCGTTTTGAAAGCGACGCCGAAGACAGCAACGCCCGCCTCCAAGGCGTGGGCGACACCTTAGATTTTAAAGGCGACAAGCAATATCAGCTCAACGACGCCAAGGTCAACACCTGCCGCCCAGGCGACCACAGCTGGTTTTTACAAGCCGAATCCATCGACGCCAACTACAACACCAATATTGGCGTGGCGCGCAACGCCAAGCTGATTTTTAAAGGCGTGCCGCTGCTCTACACGCCTTGGATCGACTTCCCGCTCGACGGCAGTCGCAAGAGCGGCCTATTGGCCCCGTCGGTCAAATTTGGCTCCGACGGCTTTGAGCTGATCACGCCCTATTACTTTAACCTTGCGCCCAACTATGACTTAACCGTTTCGCCTCACTTCATTCAGGATCGTGGCCTAATGGTGGGCGGTGAGTTCCGCTACCTACAGCCCGACTATAAGGGCAACATCCAGGCCGAATACCTCAATAACGACCGTAAGGCCGACGAAAGCAACCGTTATTCGCTGTCGATGCAGCACGACCAGCGCTTGGCTTCGAACTGGTTATTTGGCCTAGACTACAACCAAGTGTCTGACGACGACTACTTCCGCGACTTCGGCAACCGTCTGTCGATTGCCGAAAACACCAACCTAAATCGTCAAGCCTGGTTAAATCATTACTTCCAGGCTTGGGGCGGCAGCGGCAGCGCCCAGCTCATGGTACAAGACCACCAAACCTTACAAAACGATACCCGCCGCGTCGATGAGCCTTACGCCATCTTGCCGCGCCTGTCTTTCAACTGGCAGCGTAGCCTAGGCGACGCCAACGTGTCGTTGTTTGCCGAGGCCACGCGCTTTGACAGCGACACCAAACAAACCGGTAAACGCTTGGTGGTGATGCCCACGGTTAAATGGGACTTCAACAACAGCTGGGGCTTTGTACGACCCAAAATGTCGCTACACGCTACCCAATATCAGCTAGACGACTTCCGTCAGCAAAAATCACGCAACGTGTCACGTACCTTGCCAATTTTCAGCGTAGACAGCGGCCTATACTTTGACCGCGAAACCACGCTCTTTGATGGTGCCTACACCCAAACGCTAGAACCACGCTTGTTCTACACCTACATCCCAACCAAGAGCCAAAACGACTTACCTAATTTTGACGCGTCGGAAAACGAATTTAACTTCTCACAGCTGTTCCGTGAAAACCGCTATTCCGGCCAAGACCGCATCAACGCCGCCAACCATGTCTCAACGGCATTGACCACGCGCTTAATTGCCGATGAAACCGGTATCGAGCACTTACGTGCCGGTATTGGCCAACGTTTTTACATTAAAAACGACGACGTCAACCTTGCTGGGGCGGTGAACAAGCGCAACGACAGTAAATCAGACTTCATGGCGTTTGCCGGCGGCGACATCACCCGCGACATTCGCTTTGACACCGATTATCACTACGACCAAAGCCTCAGAAGCACCAAGAGCTACAACGTCAGCCTGAGCTATAACCCGGAGCCAGGTAAAGTGGTCAGTCTGCGCTACCGCTATGGCCGTAACGAAGAAATCTACCCTGGCTACTGGGGCGAAATGAAGCAGGTTGACCTAGCTGGCCAATGGCCGATCAACCGAAACTATGCCGTTGTCGCACGACAAAACTATTCTCTTAGCGACAATAAGTCGTTAGAATCACTACTTGGCGTAGAATACCTAAGTGATTGTGGTTGCTGGAGTGCCAGCGTAGTCGGTCAACGCTACATTAAAAACGTCGAAGCCAAGACCGGCAAAGACATCTACAAAAATGCCATTTTCTTCCAATTACAACTGAAAGACTTAGGCAAAGCAGGCAAGAGCCCACTAGAAACCCTACGTCTGGCCATCCCTGGCTACAGCAATGTTAACGAGGCCCGTTAGTTATGAAAAAAATTGTATCCGCTTTATTATTGGGTGCCAGCCTAGCCAGCGCCCATGCCGCCGTTCGTGAAGTCGACACCATTGTGGCCGTCGTCGATGGCGAAGTCATCACCGCCCAAGAGCTGGCAAAAATCAGCAGCGAAATTCGCCAAACCGTACCCAAAGGCCAAACCCCACCGCCGGGCGCCATTGAGCAACAGGCACTACAGCAGCTCGTAGATGAATCTATTTTGGTGCAGCATGCTCGCCGCAACGGCGTGCGCGTCACCAATGAAGAGCTGAACGAAGCCATGATGAATCTGGCCCAAAGCAATAAACTGACCCTGCCGCAGCTACAGGCCCAACTAAAAAAAGAAGGCATCAACGAGCGTCAGTTTAGAGAAATGTTGACCAACAACCTCATGCGCCAAAAGATCACTCAACAGGAAATCTTCAGCCGCGTCCACATCACCGAAAGTGAAGTAGACCAAGAAATGAAGAGCGCTCAAGTAGCCAACTTCGCCAAGCAAAACTTGCCCAGCGGCGCCACCACGACCCAATACCAGATCAACAGCATCTTATTAAAAATCGATGGCCAATCCACAGCTGAAGCCACCAAAAAACAGATCGATGCCTTACACAAACGCCTACAACAAGGTGAGCGCTTTGAAGCCATCGCCCGCCAATATTCACAAGACGCCAATGCCGCCTCCGGCGGTGACCTAGGCTGGGTGAATCAAGGGACGCTGTCGCCAGAAATCGAACAAGCGCTGCAAAAACTGAAGCCTTCCGAATTCAGCGACCCGATCCAAACCCCTTACGGCTGGCAAATCTTACAGCTGGTGAACACCCGCCAAGAAAATGCCGCCGAAGCCGAATTGCGCAACATCGTGCGCCAGCGCATTGGCGATCGTAAAGCGGATCAAATTTATCGCTCATGGATGAGCCAAATGCGCGACAGCACCCACATCGACATTCGCCTAGGCCGATAAAACCCCGTATGTAAAGGCTGCCTGGCATTGTCAGGCAGTTTTTTTGTTCAAACAGGATAGGAAGCCTCATGACTCAGCCCCTCACTCTTGCCCTCACCAGCGGCGAACCCGCCGGCATTGGCCCAGACATTTGTCTGAGTCTGGCCAACCAAAACCTGCCTTACCGCTGCGTGGTGTTGGCGGACAAAACCGTTTTGGCCGAGCGTGCGGCGGCCTTAGGCCTCAAGGTCACCCTGCTCGATTATCCTGCGGCACACTGCCCAACTGGCAGCTTAGAAGTCTTGCACTGCCCTGTAGCCGAACCAGTCAGCGCCGGAACCTTGAATAAAAACAATGGTCAATATGTATTAAATCTATTGGACAGAGCCTACCTGGGCATTCAAAATGGCGAGTTTGACGCCATGGTGACGGCTCCTGTACACAAAGGCGTCATCAACGAAGCAGGTATTTCCTTTACAGGGCATACCGAATATCTGGCCGAAAAAAGCCACACCGAACGCGTGGTGATGATGTTAGTCGGCGGCGGCCTACGCGTGGCGCTGGCCACCACTCACTGCCCGCTAAACCAGGTCAGCAGCCTGTTGAACGCCACTTTATTGCATGAAGTGCTGTTTATTTTGAACCACGACTTACAAACTAAATTTGGCATTGCCCAGCCCAAAATTCTGGTCGCCGGCCTCAATCCTCACGCCGGCGAATCCGGCCACTTGGGCACGGAAGAGGTCACCATCATCGATCCAGTGATCCAGCAATGTCAGGCAATCGGCATGAATGTGCACGGCAGCTACCCCGCCGACACCCTATTCCAACCATTTATGCTACAAGACGCCGATGCCGTGCTGGCCATGTACCATGACCAAGGCCTGCCCGTGCTAAAATACGCCAGTTTTGGCCAAGGGGTAAACATCACCCTAGGGCTGCCGTTTGTGCGTACTTCGGTCGATCATGGCACCGCCTTAGACCTAGCGGCCAGCGGCAAAGCCGAGACCGGCAGCCTCATGGCGGCCCTTGACCAAGCAGCGCACCTGTGCGCAAGCAAAAAACCGAGTTGACATAAGGCCTTAGCCCTTGTTTAAATGGCAGATGATTAGCATTTAATAACGCTAAAGCCCACACCTATAAAGTAAACCCTTATGAGTACGCCTTACATTGAATTCAAGCAGGTTTGTTTTGCCTACGACGCCAGCCGACCGATCTTAACCGACGTCAATCTGTGCATCGAGCAAGGCCATTTTGCCGCCATCATGGGCGGTTCAGGCAGTGGCAAAACCACGCTGTTACGCCTCATTACCGGCCAAATCAAGCCCGTCAGCGGCCAGGTTTTGGTGCATGGCCAAGATTTAAGCCAGTTCAGCGAACAGGCCTTATACGAACATCGTCGCCAAATGGGGGTGCTGTTCCAGTTTGGCGCCCTATTTACCGATCTGTCTGTCTTTGAGAACGTGGCCTTTCCCTTGAAAGAACACACCCAGCTGCCCGCCGACCTGATTCGTGACCTTGTCACCCTCAAGCTCAACGCAGTTGGCCTACGCGGCACCGGTGCCTTGATGCCTACCGAGCTGTCAGGCGGTATGGCACGACGCGTGGCTCTGGCCCGCACCATTGCACTCGACCCCGAGCTGATGCTGTACGACGAACCGTTTACCGGCCTTGACCCCATTTCGCTGGGCGTGATTGCCCATTTGATTGCCCGGATTAATAAGGCTTTAAAGGCCACCAGCGTCATGGTGACCCACGACATTACCCAATCGTTAAAAATTGTCGATCACGTGATTTTCTTGGCCAATGGCTCAGTGGTGTTTTCTGGCACCCCTGAAGAAACCTACCAAACCGACAATACGTGGGTGCAGCAGTTTATTCACGGTGCGCCTGAAGGCCCAGTAGACTATCGTTTTCAAACCCAGCGCAGTTTAGAGCAAGATTTAATGAGACCCAATGCATGAATGCCTTTTTTCGCCGTATCGGCCGCTACGTCCTTGATGCCATTCAGGGCCTAGGGGCAATCTTTCTATTTTTATTGGCCTTGCTGCGCCATTCAGGCACCAGCCTGACGCGCGCGCGCCTAACCATCCGCCAGGTTTATTTTGCCGGCGTGTTGTCCATCATCATTGTCGCCGTGTCTGGCCTGTTTGTGGGCATGGTGTTGGGGCTACAGGGCTACACCACCTTAGCCAAGTTTAAATCAGCCGACGCCCTTGGGGCAGTGGTGGCTCTGTCGCTGCTGCGCGAGCTGGGCCCCGTTTTAGCGGCACTGCTGTTTGCCAGCAGCGCCGGCAGCGCCATGACCAGCGAGATTGGTCTGATGAAAACCACGGAGCAACTCGAAGCCATGAGCGTGATGGCCATTAATCCGATGGCGCGCGTGGTCGCACCGCGCTTCTGGGCAGGGGTGATTTCCATGCCTCTATTGGCCGGCATTTGTAACGTGATGGGGATTTTTGGTGCCTACCTGATTGGGGTCGAATTTCTAGGCCTAGACAGCGGCATTTTTTGGTCTCAAATGCAAAGTAATGTGTCTTTTTCCTATGATGTCGTCAATGGCGTGATTAAGTCGATTGTGTTTGGCGCCGCCGTGACCCTCATTGCCGTTTATCAAGGGTTTCATGCTAAACCCACGGCAGAAGGCGTCTTACGCGCCACCACTAAAACCGTTGTCACCAGTGCCCTGACCATTTTGGCACTTGATTTTATTTTAACCGCATTTATGTTTACAGAGTAACCTTGTGATGAAACAAAAAACTTTAGAATTATGGGTGGGTCTATTTGTCGCCATCGGTTTGGCAGCCTTGGTATTCTTATCCTTTAACGTGGCCAATCTGGTGCCCGGCAGCAGCAGTGGCCAAAGCTATACCCTCAAGGCCAACTTCTCCGACATTGGCGGCCTGAAACCTAAAGCCCCGGTGAAAGCATCTGGCGTACTGGTAGGACGTGTCCAAGACATCAGCCTAGACCACGACACTTATCAGGCCGTGGTGACCTTAAACATGGATGGCCAGTATCAATTCAGCACCGACGCCTCTGCCGAAATCTTGACCTCCGGCCTATTGGGCGAGCAATACATCGGCTTGATGCAGGGCGCTGAAGCAGACGATTTACAAAACGGCGACACCATCGCCTTAACCAGCTCCGCCTTGGTATTAGAACAATTAATTGGCAAGTTTATGACCAGCTTTGCTGAGAAAAACGCAGACCAAAACTAACACACTTTACTTATAAAGGAACGACAATGAAACACGCTTTTCTACAAGCCATCAGCATTGGTTTACTCAGCATCACCATGGCCTTTGCCAGCCCACAAGAGGCCGTCAAACAGGTGCGTCAAAACGCCGATCAAGTTTTGAGCATCTTGAAAAAATCAAACGGCAGCAACGACCTTCAGGTGCGCGGCGAAGCCGAGCGCTATGCGCTGCCCTTCTTTGACTTTCAGCGCATGACCGCCCTAGCCGTTGGCCGCCCTTGGCGCACCGCCACCCCGGCTCAGCAGCAGCAGCTGTCTAAAGAGTTTCAAACCCTGTTGATTCGCACCTACTCTGGCACCATGTTGAAATTTAAAAACGCCGTGGTGAATGTAAAAGACAATCCTAAGGTTAACAACAACGGTCGTGAAATCGTGGTCAGCACCGAAGTATTCGCCACCAAAAACGACAGTAAACCAGCCCTAATGGACTACACCATGTACAAGAGCGGCGATCGCTACCGCGTGTACAACATCAGCGTTGAAGGCGCCAGCTTGGTCACCGTTTACCGCAACCAGTTTAACGATGAAATCCGCCAAAACGGCATCGATGGTTTGATCAAACAGCTGCGCAGCAAAAACGGTCAATAGCCATGTTACAGGTCCAAATCGAAGCCCCAGAAATCAGCCTCAGCGGCGAAGTCTCGATGCAAACCCTAAGCCCCAGCCTTTTGGCCCAAGTGGTCAAAGGCTGTCAGCAAAGCCGCATTCAGAGCCTTAACCTTGCCGGTGTGCGCCAAGCCGATTCGGCCTGTGTAGGCCTGCTGCTGGCCGTCCTCAAAGCGCGCCAGCAAGCAGGCTTAACCCCCTTAAACGTGTGCAACCTGCCCGAGGCTGTTCGGGCGTTAAACACGCTTTATGAATTAGACACAGTGATTACCGCCTCATGAAAAAATTGCTCAGCACCCTCACCCTTGGCCTACTCCTCGTCAGCCAGCCTGCTTTGGCCGAAACCAATCCCAACGACCCCTATGAGTCGTATAACCGGGTGATGTTCAGCATCAACACCAGCATCGACAAAGCCGTGCTGACGCCCGTGGCCAAAGGCTATCGTGCCGTGACGCCGTCACCCGTGCGTAAGGGTGTGAATAACTTTTTTAATAACCTGCGCGATCTGTACAGCTTTGGCAGTAACCTATTGCGTTTAGACATTGAAAAAGCCGGCACCGACATCGTCCGCTTTGGGATCAACACCACTTTTGGCCTCGGCGGCCTGCTCGACATCGCCACTGAAGCACAAATCCCCAGCCATAAAAGTACCTTGGGCGACACGTTTGCGTCGTGGGGCTGGAAAAACAGCAATTATTTTGTCTACCCATTAATCGGCCCATCTACCGTACGTGATTCTATCGGCAGCACGGTTTTTTTAGTGGCGCCAGCTGATGGCTATATTTTGCGCGACAACACCTTAGGCAATTCAACCCGCGTGGTGGGTGCCGTGGGTGATCGTGAGGCATTGCTTGACCTCACCGACAGCGCCGAAGAGGCTGCCGTCGACCATTACGCCTACATTCGCGACGCCTATATGGCCTACCGTAGCCGCGCCATCGTGGGTGCCGTACCCTACGGTGCCAACGACGATTTCGACATCGATGATTTAGTGACGCCCGAGCATGACCAAGAAGGCCACAGCCTAGACGCCCTGCCGGCTGACGCCGTTGCCGCGGCCACAGAAGTAGAGCACTCGACGGTCACAGCCTATCCAGACGCCACCGAGACGCGCGTCATCGACATCAACGACTGGCTGCGTGAAGACGAAGCCCGCCGCCAAACCGCACCCTAAGGCTAAAAAAAGGGCCATAAACTTGCCCCCACGGCCACAACTGTTTAAGCTAACGCTTAGATGAGGTTTTTGTTTCTTTTAAAAAGGTAGACGCCATGTATGAAGTTAACCGCAGTATTATTTTACTGATCCCCCAAGCGCCCTTCTGGGCATGGCTTCAAGACCTACCTGGCATTGACGTTGAAGGCCTGTGCCTGGAAGACCTACAAGCCGATCCTAACGCTTATTTACTGGATCCTTGCGAAGACATTGACGACGCTTGGGACAAAGTTGAAGCGCGCCTAGACGAAATCTTCAGCGCCGAGCTGGCCGACTGGTGTGAAGAGCAAGACACCTGGCCAGACCTACACCCTGATATTTTTGGGGAATGGTTTGACCTACACTTATCCACCATCGTCACCGACCTTGGCCGCACAGAATTAGAACGTGAGCCGTTTGAAGCCATCGTGCTTGATCAGCCTGAGGATTAAGCATGGCGCATGAAACTGACATTAAAGTCCGCGGCTACCATTTAGACCTGTACCAGCACGTGAACAATGCGCGCTATCTAGAGTTTCTAGAAGAGGCCCGCTGGGCCTATTTTGAAGATGCCAAGGTACTAGAGGGCTTTTTGGCCTGCGGACTCAGCTTGATCGTGGTCAACATCAACATTAACTACCGTCGCGGTGCCGTGATGAACGACGCCTTGACGGTCAAAACCGGCTTCAAACACGTGGGCAACCGCAGCGCCATCATCAACCAAACCATCGTGTTAAAAGGCACCGACACCGTCGTCGCCGATGCCGACATTACCTTTGTGGTGGTCGATCCTAAGGCCAATAAAGCCGTCCAGCTTCAAGGCGACATCGCCGACCTTTTACAATCTTTAATTGACGCAGCGTAAGCATGAAAAAAATTCTTCTCCCTCTTCTGTTGGTGATCGTGGCCGCCTTAGTGTGGTTTGCCATCAGCAGCAACAAGCAACAGGCTCCTGCCTTTAGCCTCATCGACTTTAACGGCCAGGGCGTGAGCGAACAGCAGTTTGCTGGTAAGGTGACCTTGGTGAACTTCTGGGCCACCTCTTGCGTCGGCTGCGTGGCCGAAATGCCCGAGCTGATCGCCACCCAGAAAAAATACGGTGATCAAGGCTACCAAACCATTGCCATCGCCATGGAATATGATCCTGAAGACCACATTAAAGAATTCCTAACCAAATACGACATGTCTGGGTTCACCGTCACCAAAGACAAAACCGGTGCCGTGGCCAAAGCCTATGGCAACGTCCAACTCACGCCCACGTCGGTATTGATCAACAGCAGCGGTGACATCATCACCACCATTGTAGGCGAACCTAACTTTGCCGACCTGCATCAGCTGATCGAAAAAGAACTGCCCAATCAGGCCTAAACCTCGACCACAAAAAAACGCCTGAATCGATGATTCAGGCGTTTTTTTCACCTTTACTTTTTCTCACCTTTACTCAGTGAGTTCATTGACTACTTTAAAGGCCACTTTTTGGCCATCGTCAACGCGATAGGCAAACAAGGCTGATCCAGCCACATGGCCATCCTCATAAGCCCCATACACCCACTCATCGTTGAGCGTTTTAATGTCGGTAAAGAACATGGTGCCGCCCAATTCGGCCTTCAGCGGAATCGCTTCGGGCTGGGCTTTTAAAGCCGCAGCTACGGCACTATAACGCGCACGTTTCTCAGCTTCAATTTCTACCATCAAATCATCGCCTGAAGCCGCCGTTTTAGGTTCGACCTTGGCCACCAATGCCTCATGCTCGGTTTTCAACTGCTGGTATTCGGCATTCAGCGTGTCATACTTTTTTTGCCACTCGGTGCTTGCCTGATCGCTACAGGCAAATAACCCTAGGCATAAAACCATCGCCAACGTTTTGTTCATCATGCCTCCTGTGCTCATTATTTAAACCCTTTTTGTCTATCAAATGATGGGTTCAGCCTAGTGTACCGCATCTCAGAAGCTTGAACACCCCCTATCCTCGGCAGAGTCCCCCATCTATTCCTGCCTCTGCTATAATCGAAAACCTTGCTTTTTATTTTTACAGATGAACGGATTCAAAATGAGTACAAAACGAAAGATTTTGGTCACCAGTGCCCTTCCTTATGCCAATGGCAGCATCCACTTGGGCCACATGGTTGAGCACATTCAAACCGATATTTGGGTCCGTTTTCATAAAATGTGGGGCAACGAGTGTCATTATATCTGCGCCGACGACACCCATGGCTCGCCAGTGATGCTGGCCGCCCAGCGTCGCGGCATCACGCCAGAAGCCTTGATCGATGAAATGCGTGCCGAACACTTGGCCGACTTCACCGGCTTTCACATCGGCTACGACAATTATTACACCACCCATTCAGAAGAAAACTTTGCGCTGTCGCAATCGGTGTACAAAACCCTAAAGGCCAACGGCAAAATCACCACCCGCACCATTGAGCAGCTGTACGACCCTGAGCAGAACATGTTCCTGCCGGATCGCTTCGTCAAAGGTGAGTGTCCAAAATGCCACAGTCAAGATCAATATGGCGACAACTGCGAAGTGTGCGGCACCACCTACCGCCCAACCGAGCTGATTAAGCCCTATTCGGCCATCACCGGCGCAGCGCCGGTATTAAAAGAAAGTGAACACATTTTCTTCCGCTTAAGCGACTGCGAAGCCTATTTAAAAGAATGGACCAGCGGCAGCACCACCTTGATCAACGGCCAAGAGCAAGATCACCTACAGGCTCAAGGCCGCAATAAAATGCAAGAGTGGCTAGAAGGCGGCCTGCAAGACTGGGACATTTCCCGCGATGCGCCCTATTTTGGCATTGAAATCCCAGATGCACCCGGTAAATACTTCTACGTTTGGCTAGACGCCCCGATTGGCTACATGGCTTCGTTTAAAAACTACTGCGACAAGCAGGGCATCGACTTTGACGAATACTTCAAGCCTGACACCACCACGGAAATGTACCATTTCATCGGTAAGGACATCCTGTATTTCCACGCCTTATTCTGGCCAGCTACTTTGAAGTTCGCCAACTTACGGGCGCCAACCTCAGTATTTGCCCACGGCTTCCTGACCGTAGATGGCGCCAAAATGTCTAAATCACGCGGCACCTTCATCACCGCTAAGTCTTACCTAGACTGCAAGCTGAACCCAGAATGGATGCGCTACTACATCGCCGCCAAACTCAACAGCCACATTGAAGACATCGACTTGAACTTGGAAGACTTCATTTCGCGCGTCAACAGCAACCTAGTAGGCAAATACTTGAACATCGCCGCGCGCGCCGCTGGTTTCATCACCAAGCGCTTCGACGGCCAGATCTTAGACATGGGCCAAAGCGCACTACTGGCCCAGCTAACCGCCGCCTCTGACGGCATCGCCGCCGACTACGAAGGCCGTGAATACGGTAAGGCTTTGCGCGACATCATGGCCTTGGCCGACAAGGTCAACGCCTACGTTGATGCCAATAAACCGTGGGAGCTGGCCAAGCAAGAAGGCCAAGAGACGCGCCTGCACGAAGTGTGCAGTGAATTAATCAACGCCTTCAAAATCCTAACGGTGTATTTAAAACCCGTGCTGCCTAAGGTCGCCGAAGAGGTGGAAGCCTTCTTAAACATTGCCCCGCTCACCTGGGCCGACAGCAAGGTCATTTTGCCAGCACAAGGCATTAACGCTTACAAACACCTGATGCAGCGCATCGAGCCTGAGCTAGTAACCAAGCTGGTTGAAGCCAATAAACAGGCGTTACAGGCCACGGCCAACGTGATGAACGCTGCCAACCATGAGCCTGTGGCCGACACCATCAGCATCGATGATTTTGCCAAAGTAGACCTGCGCGTGGCCACCGTTAAAGCCTGTCAGGCGGTTGAAGGCAGCGACAAGCTGTTGCAGTTTACCGTCGACCTGGGCTTTGAAGAGCGCACCATTTTCTCAGGCATCAAGGCCGCCTACCAAGACCCGGCTGAATTAGTCGGCCGTCAAGTGATCGTGGTGGCCAATCTGGCCCCGCGTAAAATGCGCTTTGGCGTCTCTGAAGGCATGATTGTGTGCGCTTCTGGTACAGACAGCAAAGACGGCTTGTTCTTGCTCGACGTCGACAGCGGTGCCCAACCAGGCATGCGCATCAGCTAACCCATGAATCAATTAAGGCTGTCTGATTTAGGCAGCCTTTTTTTGTTATATAATCCCTTCTTACTCTTCACCAAGCAAAGCTTCACAACCCTATGAATATTTTTTATGAAGAAAGTGGCCAGTTTAAGGTCGCCAGCATTGTGACCAAAAACGACGCCTCTTACCAGGTCGACACCCAACACGGCAAACGTGCCAAAATCAAAGCCAATAACGTCTTCTTAGAGTTTGACGGCGCCCTTGAGCCTTTCTTGGCTCAGGCCACGGCCACGGCCGAAGACGTCGACGTCGATTTTCTGTGGGAAGTGTGTGGCGAAGAGGAATTCAGCGCCGTCGACATTGCCGAAGAGTACTTTGGACATAAGCCCAACAACATTGAATTGGCCGCCACCTATATGAAAATCTATGCGGCGCCGATGTATTTTTACAAAAAAGCCAAAGGCTTTTTTAAAGCTGCACCAGAAGACACCTTAAAAGCGGCCCTGGCCGCCATCGAGCGCAAGAAGCAAGAAGAAGCCCAAATCGAAGCCTGGGCCGACGCCCTGTGCCAACAAGAGTTGCCCGAGGCGATCAAAGCCGATTTGATGACCATCTTGCATCTGCCCAATAAGCAAAGCCTGACCTACAAAGCCTTTGCCTTGGCCGCCGATCGCAGCAAACAATCGCCGCTGGCCTTAGCCCAAAGCGTAGGTGGCCTACCGTCGATTCCTGACTATTTACTGCAAGGCTTTTTACTCCAGCACTTTGCCAAAGGCACCGCCTTCCCAGAGTTGCCAATTCCGACTTTGCCAAACCTGCCTGAAGCGGTAGGCATTAAGGCCTTCTCGATTGACGACATCAGCACCACCGAAATCGACGACGCTATTTCCGTGACGCCACAGGCCAACGGCAGCACCCGCTTAGGCATTCACATTGCGGTGCCCAGCCTAGCCATCAGCGCCGACAGCGACATCGAACGCCTGATTTTTAATCGCCTCAGCACGGTCTACTATCCTGGCGACAAAATCACCATGCTGCCAGACGAATGGGTGCAACACTTCACCTTAGACGCCGGCCGTCATTGTCCTGCATTAAGCCTCTACATCGACGTGATGCCAGACAACACCCTAAGCACGCCAGAATGCAAAATAGAAAGCGTGTGGATTGACGCCAATATTCGCCTGCACGAAATTGAGCCTGTATTTAATCAAGAGACGCTGGCCACACCGGCCACGTTGCCGGACTTTGCCTATAAAACCGAATTGCTGTGGCTGCATCAGCTGGCCGTACACCTGGAAACTGCCCGCGGCAAACACGACCCGAGCCGTCCGGTACAGTTCGACTACGGCATCGACATTGATGCTGATGAGCACGTCAGCATCACTAAGCGCCAGCGCGGTGCCCCCATCGACCTGCTGGTCAGTGAAATCATGATTTTGGCCAACAGCCACTGGGCCAAAATGTTGGACGACAACGAAACGCCAGGGATTTTCCGTATCCAGCCCACCGGTAAGGTGCGCATGAGTACGCAGTCTGAGCCCCACGTAGGCATGGGCGTGTCACATTACGCTTGGTGTACCTCACCGCTACGCCGCGCCGTCGACTACATCAACCAAAGCCAAATTTTGGGCCTCATCGGACAGAAGCCGATGCGCTACCAAAGCGGCGACAGCATGCTGTTTGCCGTGTTACGTGACTTTGAAGCCACCTACAGCGCCTACAACGATTTCCAAAGAACCATGGAACATTATTGGTGTTTGCGCTATCTGAAACAGGAAGCCATCACCGAGCTCACGGCCTTGGTGCTGAAAGAAGACCTAGTACGCATCCAAGGGCTGCCGATGGTTCAGCGTATCATTGGCCTGCCGCAAGGCACCGTACCCAAATCAGTAGTGAAGCTCAGCGTTCAGCACATTGATCTGGTTCATCAAACCGCCCAAATGCAGTTTTTAAGCGTGGTGAGTACGCCAGAGCCTCTGGTGAGCGCCGCAGCAGAAACGCCAGAAGTGGCTGACGCACCAGCCGCCGACGCCGGCCCAACCGCCAGCTAAATAACCCGCCGCGAGCGCCTAGCCTCGCGGCTGACTGAACGACCTTAAAGTATGAAAACAAAGGAAACAATATGAAAACGTGGATGTGTTTGATTTGTGGGTTTATTTATGACGAAGCCCAAGGCATGCCGGACGACAACATCGCACCGGGCACTAAATGGGAAGACGTTCCGCCGAACTGGACTTGTCCAGACTGCGATGCGCGCAAAGATGATTTTGAAATGATTGAAATTTAAGATGCAGTCATTTGCCTAAGCCGGCATGATTCGATTATGATATTGGCACGTTTACGGACAAAGTACACCATGAAAAAAAACCACCTCACTTCATTAGTGGCGGCCCTGGTTATCGGGGGCGCCTTAAGCGGCTGCATGAGTACAACAGGCGCCGACCTCACCGGCAGCAATCGCAAACAGCTGCTGCTGATCCCTAGCGAAGAGCTGAACGCTGAATCTGCGCAGCAATTCAAGCAGCTGACTGCCGAAGCCCGTCAAAAAGGCCTGCTGGATACGTCTTCGCCTACGGCCAAACGCGTCAAAACCGTGTTCAACCGCTTGGTGCCACACACTACGGTGTTCCGCCCAGACGCCGATCAGTTTAATTGGCAAATTGAAGTCATCAAAAGCAATGAAGTCAACGCCTTCGCCATGCCCGGCGGCAAGATGGTGGTCTACACCGGCATCGTGAACCAGCTAAAACTCAGCGATGACGAATTGGCCGCCATCGTCGGCCACGAAATGGCCCACGTCTTGCGCGAGCACAGCCGTGAACAGGTGTCACAAGACTTCGCAAAAAGCCAAGGCTTAAGCCTGGTGGGTAAGCTCGCAGGCTTGTCCAGCAGCCAAACCGACCTAGCGGCCCAAGTGGGTAACTTGGCCGTCACCCTACCGTTTTCACGCACCATGGAAACCGAAGCCGACCGCATTGGTCTTGAAATGATGGCGCGCGCAGGCTACAACCCTGAGGCAGCGGTCACTCTGTGGCAAAAAATGGCTGCCCTAGGCGCCAGCGGCGGTATGTTCTCAACCCACCCCGCCAGCGAGGCACGCCAAAAAGAACTGCAAAAATTCATTCCGACGCTGATGCCGCTGTATGAACAAAGCAAGGGTAAGAAAGCGCCCGCGCCTAAATAACGCTAAGCCATACGTCTATGCTCACACCACCCTAACCTCAGGGTGGTTTTTTATGCCGCCTAAGGTCTAAGCCCTGCTTTGGGCGCAAAAAACCCCGTCTGTTAATCCGATTATACGAATGCTATACTCACTCACCATGCCCATTATGGGCCTTCACTATTCCTAACCCTGGGGCAACCGTGTCTCTTTCCGAATAAGATCCATCATGACGACAAATAGAGTATTAGGCAGTACCTTAATCATTGCCGGCACCACCATTGGTGCAGGGATGCTGGCGCTTCCGCTGGCCTCCGCCGGCATCGGCTTTTGGCCAGCCACCCTCATTATGTGCGGCATTTGGCTATTGATGACCTACACCGCCATGCTGATGCTGGAAGTCCACCAGCACGCGCCCGTTGACGCCACCTTACACACGCTGGCGCATCAATTTCTGGGTAAAAAAGGCCGCTATCTGGCCACGTTTGCCGTGCTGTTCCTCTTTTACGCACTGTGCGCCGCCTACATTGCCGGCGGCGGCTCCCAGTTTAACGACAAAATAAACGCCTGGTTTAACGTTCAGCAACACACGTGGGGCACGGTGTTCTTCACCGTGGTGGTGGCACTGGTGGTGTCGATCGGCACGCACTCAGTCGACATCGTCAACCGCGTGCTATTCACCTTGAAAATCATCGCCTTGGTGATCATGCTCAGCCTCTTATTACCGCACGTACAGGCCGAGAACCTAATGGCCATGCCACTACAGCAAGGCCTGTTGATTTCATCTCTGCCGGTGATTTTTACGTCTTTTGGCTTTCACGGCAGCATCCCGTCCGTGGTGCAATACGTCGGCAAAGACATCAAAGCCTTACGCAAAATCATGATTTTTGGCTCGGCCTTACCGTTGATGGTGTATTTACTGTGGCAAGTGGCCATTCAGGGCATTTTCACCCAAGCAGAACTCTTTGGCAGCCCTGGCCTGAGCCAGTTCATGAGCGCCATCAGCCAATCGCTACAAACACCGATGGTGAATAAAGCCGTCACCGTGTTTGCCGACTTAGCCTTGGCCACCTCATTCTTAGGCGTCAGCCTGGGCCTGTTCGACTTTATTGCCGACTCGCTCAACCGCAATCGCAGCGGCAGCCATCGCCTTCAGGTCGCCCTGATCACCTTTGTCCCACCATTAGGCTTTGCCCTTTTCTATCCCCAAGGCTTCATCACCGCGCTAGGCTATGCCGCCATTGCGTTAACCATTTTAGCCGTGTTTTTACCGGTCGCCATGGTGTGGGCCAAACGCCAACAAATGCCCACCGGCAGCGACTACGTGGTCAAAGGGGGTAAGGCCACCCTGGTTCTGGTCTTCATCATTGGCTGCGCCATCATCGGCTCACAACTGCTGCAGATGATCGGCGTCATCCCCGCCGTCGGATAAATAGGAATCACCCGCAACCCGCCGTCTGGCGGGTTTTTCTATAGTTATTATTAAAGAGTTCTTTAATCTAAATCGGTTATAATGGTGAAACAATTGAACAAATTAATATGAAAGGGTATGACATGAAAGGTAATCCAGAAGTCATTGACTATTTAAACGTCTTGCTGGCAGGGGAGCTTGCGGCACGTGACCAATACTTCATTCACTCTTCTATGTATGCCGAATGGGGTTATCAAAAACTTTTTGCGCGCATCAACCATGAAATGGCTGATGAAACCAATCATGCGCAACAAATCATTACCCGTATTTTAATGCTGGAAGGCACGCCTAAAATGGTGCCCAGCGCGATTAATGTCGGTAAAGACGTACCCGAAATGCTGCGCTTGGATTTAAACCTGGAAGAAGAAGTCCGCGGCGCCTTGAAAAAAGGCATTGCCCTGTGTGAAAGCAAGCAGGACTACGTCACCCGTGAAATGCTGGTAACCCAGTTGCAAGACACTGAAGAAGACCACGCCCACTGGTTAGAACAGCAGCTACGCCTCATCGACATGGTGGGCCTGCAAAACTACTTGCAAAGCCAGTTCTAATCCACACAAAAAGGAGTGACCATGAAAGGTGACCGCATCGTGATTCAGCAGCTCAATAAAAATTTGGGCCTGCTGTTAATCGCCATTAACCAATATTTCTTACATGCGCGCATTTTGAAAAACTGGGGCTTTACCGAGCTAGGCGAACAGATTTACAAAAAATCGATTCAGGACATGAAGGACGCCGACAAAATCATTGAACGCGTGCTGCTGTTAGAAGGCCTACCCAATCTACAGGA
>JAGNTR010000007.1:0-9255 GCA_017987415.1 Neisseriaceae bacterium | reverse complement strand
TAATAATAAAGGCGTACAGCAGGATACCGACAACGATTCCGGGGGAGTCAAAAATGAAAAAATACCTACCCGCCCTATTGCTTTTGGTCTTATCTGGCGCCGTCATGGCCGCCGATGGTGGCAACATCGCCATTTCAGGTAAGGTCGTCGATCTTTCTTGTAGCCTTAATGTAGAAGCACCTGTCGTCAAATCAGCCGAAGCCGTGGCCGTTGAAGCCTGTGCCGCCAACATCAAAGAACACATGTCGGTGCATTTAATCAACAGCGACCACTTAGAAAAAGGTGAACTCGCGCGTGTAGACAGTGGTAAAATCGAGCCAGCAAACCCCAATGTGGTGTTTGCCGCTTACTTATAAAAACCATTCAGGCCCAGAGCCGAAACCACACACATCATGCGTCGACTCACTGCCTTTGCGGTGGCCAGCCTATTTCTCTTAGGCTGGCCGCTTCACACCCAGGCGAGCGCTACCCTTATGGGTACGCGCCTGTTTCACTATTGCCAACAGCAAAAGCAAACCCTCACTTTTTTAGCCGACTACGTCAAAAGCCCCAGCGTCCTGACCACTTGGGTGGATGAAGCCCCGCACCAGCTGTTGCCTGATCAGGCACAAGCGCCCTTTATGGTACTGCCAGCCCAGTTTAAAATGCAGCCCAAAACCCCGCAAAAAGCGGTGCTGCTGTATACCGGTACGCCGCAGACCTGCCCCAAGACCCAAGAAGCAGTGTATTACTTTTACTTTTTAGAAACCCCGCTCAAGGCCCTGAGTAAACCCGATACCATGCAGTATTTAAGCATGGTGAAATTATTTTTACGTCCCAAACACCTCAACAACAACCGACTAGGCGGCGGTACCAAGCTGAGCATTGCGCTGGATGCGCCCCACGCCCAGCTGCTGATCCGCAACCCAACGCCCTATCATGTGACGGTTAGCCGCTGGCAAAGCGGCCAGAAACTGTTGGCCGAACCGGTAATGGTGGCCCCCAATAGCACCCAGCGCCACCCCTTAAGCCGCACAGCCGCCCTAAAGATCGGCCAAACCATCACCCTCACCACTTTGGATGACTTTGGCCAACCCCATCGCAGCCAGCATCAGCTCACACCGCCCTAGCCGCCCATAAAAAAACCCCGTCTATCGACGGGGTTTTGCTGAACGTGAAAAGCGTACGCTTAGTCTTCGTATTCAGAAGGGCTAGGGCAGCTGCACATCAAGTTACGGTCACCGTACACGTCGTCCACGCGGTTCACGGTCGGCCAGTATTTATTGGCCGCCACGAATGGCAATGGATACACGGCTTCTGCACGGCTGTAAACGTGGGTCCACTCGTCGGCAATCACGTTGGCGTGCGTGTGTGGAGCGTGTACCAAAGGATTGTCCTCTAGTGGCCATTCACCGGCTTGCACTTTCAACACTTCTTTTTTGATTTGCTTCATCGCCGCAATAAAGCGGTCGATTTCGGCTTGGCTTTCGCTTTCGGTCGGCTCAATCATCAAAGTACCGGCAACAGGGAACGACATGGTTGGGGCGTGGAAGCCGAAGTCCATCAAACGCTTGGCAATGTCCACTTCAGTGATGCCGCTGGCTTCTTTCAAAGGACGGATGTCAATGATGCATTCGTGCGCCACTTTGTCGTTTTGACCTGTGTACAGCACAGGGTAATCATTTTTCAGATGATGCGCGATGTAGTTGGCGTGTAGCAAAGCCGCTTCAGTTGCCTGACGCAGATTTTTACCCATCATGGTGATGTACATCCAAGTGATCGGCAAGATGCTGGCGCTGCCGTAAGGCGCAGCAGAAATCGCACCAAACTCAGCGTCTAAGCCGTCAATCGGCGCCACGATGTTGCTGGCCATGAACGGCGCCAAATGCGCTTTCATGCCGATTGGGCCCATGCCAGGACCGCCACCGCCGTGAGGGATGCAGAAGGTTTTGTGCAGGTTCATGTGTAATACGTCAGCGCCTACTTCAGCAGGCTGCATGATGCCCACTTGGGCGTTCATGTTCGCACCGTCCATGTACACTTGACCGCCGTTGGCGTGAATGATGCTGCAAATTTCACGAATCGACGCTTCAAACACACCGTGGGTTGATGGATAGGTAATCATCAACGCACCCAAATTAGCCGAATGCTCAGCAGCTTTGGCTTTTAGGTCTTCCACGTCCACGTTACCCAATTCGTCACAGGCCACGATCACCACTTTCATGCCGGCCATTTGGGCTGAGGCTGGGTTGGTACCGTGGGCAGAGCGAGGAATCAAGCACACGTCGCGATGGCCTTCGCCACGAGACTCATGATAGCGACGAATCACCACTAGGCCAGCGTATTCACCTTGTGCGCCAGAGTTAGGCTGCAGCGACATGGCGTCAAAACCGGTAATGGTTTTCAGCTGTTCTGCTAAGCCATCCAACATGCCCATATAGCCTTCGGTTTGGTCTTTCGGCGCAAACGGATGCATGTTTGAGAATTCAGGCCAAGTAATCGGCAACATTTCGGCCGTGGCGTTCAGCTTCATGGTACAGCTGCCCAATGAAATCATGCTGAAGTTCAGCGCAATGTCTTTGCTTTCTAGGCGTTTTAAGTAACGCAGCATTTCGTGTTCGGTGTGGTAGCTATTGAACACAGGGTGAGACAAGATCGCATCGGTACGCAATACGGCCGCAGGCAAGCGGGTCGTGATGCTGTCGATCACCGCGTCTTTGCCTACGAATAGCTGGGTCAATTGGTTTAGATCGTCTAGGCTAGACTCTTCATGGAAGGCCACGGCCAATACGCTGCTAGACACTTGGCGCAGGTTGTAACCCGCAGCTTGCGCAGCGGCGTAAACGTCGGCGGCTTTAGCACCCAAATCAACCTGAACAGTGTCGAATAAAACCTCATGCACCACTTTGCCACCGGCGGCCACAACAGTGTTGGCAAATGCGCTGGCCAAGCTGTGGATACGGTTAGCAATGCGTTTCACGCCTTCTGGACCATGGTAGACAGCGTACATACCGGCCAAGTTAGCCAATAATACTTGCGAGGTACAGATGTTAGAGTTGGCTTTTTCGCGACGAATGTGTTGCTCACGCGTTTGCAAAGCCATGCGCAAGGCTGGCTTGCCGCCGGCATCAACCGATACACCGATCAAACGACCAGGCGCAGAGCGTTTCATGCTGTCTTTAAAGGCGAAGTATGCTGCGTGAGGGCCACCAAAGCCCATCGGCACGCCAAAGCGTTGGGTGTTGCCCAAGGCCACGTCGGCGCCCATTTCACCAGGTGATTTCAACAATACCAAGCTCATGATGTCGGCGGCTACACAGGCCAAAGCGCCTTTGGCTTTAACCGCAGCAATCACGTCGGTCAAATCCACCACGTCGCCGTTCACGCCCACGTATTGGAACAGAGCACCAAAGTAGTCGCCTTCAGCAGCCTGAGCCAAATCGCCCACGACTAGGTCGAATTCAAAGTATTTGGCGCGGGTTTGCATCACTGCCAAGGTTTGTGGCAACACGCGGTTGTCCACAAAAAACTGGTTAGACTTAGAGCGCGACACGCGTTTGGCCATGGCCATGGCTTCAGCAGCAGCGGTGGCTTCGTCCAATAAAGACGCGCCAGATACTTCTAAACCTGATAAATCAATACACACCTGTTGGAAGTTCAACAAGGCTTCTAAGCGGCCTTGTGACACTTCAGCTTGGTAAGGCGTATAGGCTGTATACCAGCCTGGGTTTTCCAACACGTTACGCGCAATAACGTTAGGCAAACGGGTTGGGTAATAGCCCATACCGATGTAGCTTTTAAAAATTTTGTTTTTGCTGGCAATGGCTTTTAGTTTAGCCAAGGCATCGGCTTCGCTTAGGCTGTCAGGCAAACCAAACGGCTGCGGCATCAACACGCTGTCCGGTACGGTTTGGGCCACAAACTCGGCCATGCTGTTCAAGCCTAAATCGGCCAACATGCTGCTTTGTTCGGCGGCAGAGGTGCCAATGTGGCGGCCAACGAACTCTTCATTGAAGAACAATGATTGAATACTCATGAGTTAAACCCTTTTATAATCAAGAATGACCAAACGTTAATCGTTTGACATGCAAGGCAAAACAAAGCCCGCAACAGCGGGCTTCAAGGATATTAGGCGATTTCAGCAGCGTATTGTTCTGCGCTCATCAAACCGTCTAGGTCAGCCGCATTGCGTGGCTTCACGCGGAAGAACCAGCCTGCGCCGTAAGGATCGGTGTTGGCCAAATCTGGACTGGCGATCAACTCTTCGTTGATGGCCACGATTTCGCCGTCGATCGGTGCGTAGATGTCAGAAGCGGCTTTAACCGATTCAACCACGCCAGCTTGGTCGTCAGCGCCTAAGTCATCACCCACGTTTGGCAATTCAACAAACACGATGTCGCCCAAAGCTTCTTGTGCGTGCTCGGTAATGCCCACGGTCACAGTGCCGTCGGCTTCCAATTTCAACCACTCGTGTGACTCAACGTATTTTAAATCTGCAGGAATATTGCTCATCTTAATTCTCCAGTGTATGTATAAAAGACACAATCATTAAACGAAAACCAAACTCAATAGCCAACATTCAGGCCGGCCACAGATGCTCTGCGCCCGCCCGAAGTATGCTTACAATTCAAACATTGCCTTGCCTTGACGAACGAATGGCAACTTAATCACGCGTACATCGGTTAAGGTACCGCGAATGTCAACTTGGGCCATATCCGTTGTGGCGGCAGGCACGCGGGCAATCGCGATCGATAATTTCAAGCTGGGTGAGAACGTACCGCTGGTGATCACGCCAGTGCCCACGTTTGGAATATTCACTTCCATGCCTTCACGCAACACGCCGCGGGTACTCATCACTAAACCCACTTGCTTCACTTCCACGCCAGTGGCTTTTTTGGCTTCTAGCGCCGCTTTGCCAATGAAATCACGGTCATTCCACGCAATGGTCCAACCCATACCGGCTTCTAGCGGCGTGATGTCTTCATCCATGTCGTGGCCATATAAGTTCATGCCAGCTTCTAAACGTAAGGTGTCACGCGCGCCCAGACCACAAGGCACGACGCCTGCGCCCTGTAGGGCGGCAAAGAACGCCAGTGCTTCTTGATTCGGCAACAGTACTTCCACACCGTCTTCACCGGTGTAGCCAGTGCGGGCCACAAACCAATCGTTGGCCAACTGAGCGCCTTGGAATAGGCTCAAACCATCAACGATTTCTTTCCATTCTGGCTTCACGGCTTCTAGTTTGGCAATTGCGTTCGGGCCTTGTACCGCCAAAATGGCTAGGTCGGTGCGTACGCTTAGCTGCACGCCAAAAGGCGCGGCTGTTTTTTGGAACCACGCCACGTCTTTTTCACGGGTCGCAGCGTTAGAAATAATGCGGTAGCCACCTTCGGTCAAGTACACGATTAAGTCGTCGATCACCCCACCTTGTTCATTCAACATGGGTGAATAAAGGGCTTTACCCACGACTTTCAATTTAGCCACGTCGTTGGCCAGCAGTTTTTGCAACCAGGCTTGAGCCTGTTCGCCAACCACATCGGTAATGGTCATGTGAGACACGTCAAACATGCCTGCATCGGTACGTACCGCTTCGTGCTCTTTAATTTGTGAACCGTAATGAATGGGTAATTCCCAACCGCTAAAATCAACCAGTTTGGCACCGGCATCAACGTGGGCTTGGTAGAACGGGGTGTGTAAAAGTTGTGACATTTTGATGGCTCCAATGTAAATAAGAACGCCCTTTTTATCAATAAAGGTGCGTACCCTATCTGTCCTGAAACCTGAGATTTTCGAAACCCGTGCCGCTTTTTTACGACACTTGGCTTCTTTCCCCCTTCGGTGGGCCAGGCTTGGCCACTCTCCAGATTTGCTTGAGCGCATCAACGCTCGATATTTAACAGTCCGGTTACCTGAGCGATTACAAGGGTGTATGCGCCTTCGGTGGTGCCTATGCACGCTCTCCTGCTAAACTGACACTATTATCTTTTGTTTGCCTGTTTTTGGCAAGCCAAAGCGCGCGCCGACGCAGAAAAGCACGGCGTAAAATCCACCCTCTCGGAGCATGACGCGCTCACAAAGTAACTAAAATTGATAAAATATGTTAGATATTTTTGCAAATTATGCTTTTATTCCTCTATTATAGACGCCGGGAACAGAACCTATAGGCATCAATTACCATCCTCTCACTGGTGATTGCAAGGCGACGGTGACACAATCAGGGCAGGGTTTACAGAGCATCGTCGGGCCACGTGGCAACGCCACTCATTGCCATATTGTTTTATAAACACCACCCCCGAAAACATATTCTTGCTTCAGCCTCGCTTTTTCAGGTATTCTTTCCCTATATATACTAATACCAACGTTTACTTTTCTAGTGACACCCATTCGTAGCCCAACAATAAGATTGGGCTCAGGAGAAAGCTTCATGAAAAATGTGATTTTAGATAAAACCGATCTTAAGATCTTACAAGTACTACAAGAGAATGGTCGCCTGACCAACGTAGAGTTGTCTGAACGTGTGGCTTTGTCCCCGTCACCTTGCCTGCGCCGCTTGAAACAGCTAGAAGATGCCGGCGTGATTCGCCGCTATGCCGCCTTACTAGAGCCTCAAAGCATGGGCCTAGGCTTGCAAGCCATCATTCGGGTGTCGTTAAATAAGGGCGACAACGCCCGCGGCCTCTTCGATGAAGCGGTACAAGAATGGCCTGAAGTATTGTCTTGCTTTGCTTTGACCGGCGAAACCGACTATCTACTGCACACCTTCTTTGTCGACATGGAAGATTTCTCCCACTTTGTGTTGGACACTTTATTGTCTCAACCTGGCGTCAACGATGCAAAATCAAGCTTCGTCCTCAAAGAAATCAAATCCACCACGTCATTGCCGCTGGCTCATCTACATTTAGATTAAGCGCAACGACAGCGTGATTAAGGCTGCCTGAATGTCCCTTTTTCAGGCAGCCTTTGCTATGATGAAGGCCTTTCAACTTTTGCGTTTTGGCCCTACATCATGTCTACCGCCCCCACCGACGTTACCGTCATCGAACACACCAAAACCTGGCTCGAAAAAGCCATCATTGGCCTTAATCTGTGCCCTTTTGCCAAAGCCGTCTACGTTAAAGACCAAGTCCGCATCGTGGTGAGCCACGCCAAACACTTAGATGGGTTTTTAGAAGACTTAGACCGTGAGCTAGACCATTTAGCCGAATGCGATCCAAACGTGACCGACACCACGCTATTGGTTCACCCCAGCCTATTCGACGATTTTTTAACCTTCAACGACATGGTGTTTGTGGCCGATCAGGCTATTGAAGAACACGATTTAAGCGGCATTCTGCAAATTGCCCCTTTTCATCCTGAGTTTCAATTCGACGGTACCGAGCCAGACGACATCAGCAATTACACCAATCGCGCCCCCTACCCAACGCTCCACCTCATTCGCGAAAGCAGCATCGACAAGGCCGTGGCCGCCATCCCCAACGCTGACGCTATTTTTGAGCGCAACATCGCCCTCTTAGAAGAGATGGGCCACGACGGTTGGGCGGCTTTGGGCATTCCCAAGGTAAAATAAACCCGCCCCTAATAGGCCAGCCGTGTTAAAATCTGCCGGCGTAAAAGTTGGCCAGACAGTCGTCGCGTGTTTACACGGGGAGGAAAGTCCGGGCTCCATAGAGCAAAATGCCAGCTAACGGCTGGGTGTCGAAAGGCAACGGAAAGTGGTGCAGAGACTTAGACCGCCGATGGCTGCTTCGGCAGCACAGGTAAGGGTGAGAAGGTGCGGTAAGAGCGCACCGCGCAACGGGTAACCGAAGCGGCAAGCTAAACCCCATTTGGAGCAAGACCAAACAGAAGGCCATGATGCGGCTCGTATCGTCTTCGGGTAGGTTGCTTGAGCGTGCTGGTAACGGTACGCCTAGATGAATGACTGTCCTAGACAGAACCCGGCTTATCGACCGACTTTTACGCACCCTATTGCGACCACAGCCATTGATCGACAGATCAATGGCTGTTGTTTTTTGGGCACAGCCGCCCTCCCTTAATCCATAAACCATTTAAATAATATTTAAATCAATGGCTTAAATAACGCTCAGATAACGCTCGATTTAGCCTTCCTAAGCCACGCCAAGCGTCCTCTGGCAAAACGCCCCAGCCTCCTTTATCATCAAATCATTCCTAATAAACCAGAAATCTCGCCATATGTACGCCCAATACGGCCCTTTATGCGCCCAAATTTACGAACACACCAAGCCCGTTGGCCACGCCATTGCGGGCGACATTGACTATTACCACAGCCGCCTGAGCAGCGTCACCGGCCCGATACTAGAGGCCGGCGTGGGCAACGGCCGCATGCTGATCCCTTTTTATCAATCTGGTCTCAACATCGACGGCATTGATCTATCGGCCGACATGTTGGCTATGTGTCAGCACAATTGCCAAGAGGCCAATATACAGCCCATGCTTTATCAAGGCGACATGGGCACCTACCCCTACCCGCATACTTACGAAGCCATTATTGTCCCGACCGGTTCCTTTGGCCTCATCACCGACCGGCAGGCGGCTGAACGTATTTTGGCCCATTTTCAGCAATCGCTACAGCCTAACGGCCGCCTGATTCTGGATTTAGACTTGCCCGTAGACTGGCAAAACCACCAGCAAACCGTCAGCACCTTTGAGCTGGCGCCAGACTATGGCATCACCCTCACCCACCACGCCCAAGAAATGAACTGGGTCGAGCAAACGACTCATACCCTACTCAAGTATGAAGCTTGGCGACAAGGCACGCTGGTGGCGACGGAGTTACAGCGCTTTGACATGCGCTGGTACGGTATTGAAGAGTTTAAACAGCTACTACAGCGATTAGGCTTTCGTGACATTGTCGTGTCTGCCGACTATCAGTTTGGCCAAGCCCCAAGCGCCACCGAGCGTCTCATCACCTTCGAAGCCACCAAATAAACCCAAGGCCCATCATGCAGCTCATTTCTCTCGCCCTCGCCACCGAACACACCCAGCCCCTTAGCCTATTGCTACAGCAAGAATGGGGCGCCTGGGCGCAATGGGCCGAGCCAACACAAACCGCCGCGCGCCTCACTCAACGCAGCCGCAACGCCACGGCAGAGCAGGTGTGGCTGGCGCTGGATGAATCAGAACAGGCTCTCTTAGGCACAGCCAGCATCATTGCCTATGAGCTCAACGACCAACCACAACGCCCCTGGTGGATCGGTGAAATTTTCACCCACCCCGAAGCCCGTGGTCAAGGTGTGGCCAGCGCTTTAATTCGCG
>JAGNTR010000211.1 GCA_017987415.1 Neisseriaceae bacterium | reverse complement strand
CTTCTTGCCCTAGGCTAAAGCCCCCGAGGCCGCCATTCTTAGGCACCACCCGATGACAAGGCACCCACACCGGCACCGGATTGCGCCCGCAAGCCTGACCCACGGCGCGCGCATGCGAACCAAGGGCTATGGCTAAATCCTGATAGCTACGCGTTTCGCCCACAGGAATGGCGGCAATCTGCGCCCATACCCGCTGCTGAAAATCTGTGCCCGCAACCCGCAAGGCAAATGGAAACGGCTGGCTAGCGTCGGCAAAATAAGCATCCAGTGCCTGAATATACGGCTGCCAAAAAGCGGCCGCTTCGCTTTGGTCGAGCACCGCTTCGCCTGGCGCCACAAAGTCAATGCCGCACAGAGCCTGCTCCTCTTGGCGCAGCCTCAGGCTACCAAACGGCGCTTGGTACAGATAATGGTCTGGATACATCATAAAACCCTGTGTTCATCAATCATGCCTAAAGTGTACCCTGTTTTGGCGGCCACCCCTACACTCTTGACGCCCCACCCCATAAAAAAACGCCACCCAAAGGTGGCGTATGAAAGGGTGAACATCATGGAACACTTATTTCATGGTGGGCATGGCAAATTCGGCGCTCACGGTTTTCGGCCAGCGGCTGGTGATCGTCTTCATACGGGTATAAAAACGCACTCCTTCTGGACCATGCATGTGGTGATCGCCAAACAGCGATTGCTTCCAACCGCCGAAACTGTGAAACGCCATAGGTACCGGAATCGGCACATTGATGCCAACCATACCCACCTGAATACGATGACCAAAGGCTTGCGCCGCTTCACCCAAGCGGGTAAAGATGCTGGTGCCGTTGGCAAATGGACAGTCGTTGATGAGGCCCACCGCGGCGTCAAAATCCGCCACCCGCACCACGGCCAATACTGGCCCAAAAATTTCTTCACGATAAATACGCATATCGGTGCCCACGTGGTCAAACAGGCACGGCCCCATGAAAAAGCCGTTCGCCTGCTCTGGATGGGCATAGTCACGGCCATCAACCAAAAGCTCAGCGCCTTCGGCCACACCAGAATCCACCAAGGCTTTGACTTTGGCACGATGCTCAGCCGTCACTAAGGCGCCCATTTCAGCGGTGGCGTCGTCACCCATGCCGATTTGAACGGTTTGGGCACGTGCCTTCAGCTTGGCCACTAATTCATCGGCCACATCGCCCACGGCCACGGCCACGGAAATAGCCATACAGCGCTCGCCAGCCGAGCCATAAGCAGCACCGGTTAAGGCCTCAACCGTTTGATCAAGGTCGGCATCGGGCATCACCACCAAATGATTTTTAGCGCCGCCCAAGGCTTGAATGCGCTTGCCGTAGTGAGCGCCTTGCTCGTAAATATAATGGGCAATCGGCGTCGAACCGACAAAGCTGATCGCAGCGACATCTGGATGGGCCAACAGCGCATCCACCGCCGTTTTATCGCCCTGAACCACGTTAAACACGCCCTCAGGCAAGCCTGCCTGACGCAGTAGCTCGGCTAAGAACAAAGCGGCAGAGGGCACTTTTTCTGATGGCTTGAGCACAAAGGTATTGCCGCAGGCGATGGCCACGGGGAACATCCACATTGGCACCATCGCGGGAAAATTAAACGGCGTAATGCCGGCCACCACGCCCAAGGCTTGGCGGGTACTGAAGCTGTCGATGTCGGTGCCCACCTGCTCGGTGTATTCCCCTTTTAACAGCTGCGGAATGCCGCAGGCAAACTCCACCACTTCTAGGCCTCGAGTGACCTCCCCTAAAGCATCGGACACCACTTTACCGTGCTCTTCAGAAATGATTTTTGCCAGCTTGAGGGCATGTTCGTCCAGCAAAGCTTTAAATTTAAACATCACCCGCGCTCGCTTCAGCGGCGAGGTGGCAGACCAGCCTGCAAACGCCGCCTTAGCGGCCGCAACGGCTTGATTAACGGTGGCCACATCGGCCAAGGCCACCTGACGAATCACCTGACCCAAAGCAGGGTTGTACACGTCGGCCTGACGTGCGCCGGCGGTGCTGGTTTGATTTTGAATATAATGGCCAATCAGGTTCATAAGCCTGTCCTTCTTGTTCTAGTCTAACGGTACCGTCAGCGGCCCACGCCTTGAGGCGTGAGGCCGCGAAGGCATTTAAGCGGTTTTCTCAATGGCGTTGGCCATGATGCGGAACAGCTCTTCGATTTCGGCTTCGGTGATGATCATCGGTGGCGCGATCGCCAAGGTGTCGCCGGTCACGCGCACAAACAGGCCCTGCTTCCAGCACTCAGCAAACACCGCCTGAGCGCGTACACCCACGCCTTCAGCGCTAGGGGCCATTTCAATGCCCACTACCATGCCCACGTTGCGAATGTCGATCACGCCAGGCAAGCCTTTCAGGGCATGAGCTCGCGCTTCCATATGCGGCGACATCTGGCCAGAGCGTTCAAACAGGCCGTCATTTTTGTACACATCAATGGCGGCAATGGCGGCAGCACAGGCCAAAGGATGAGCCGAATAGGTGTAGCCATGAGCAAACTCAATCGCCCGCTCAGGCGCAGCATTGATCACCGTGTCATGAATGTCTTGACGCACCAAAACGGCGCCCATCGGCACCACGCCATTGGTTAAGCCTTTGGCGCAGGTAACCATGTCTGGAATCACGCCAAACACATTGCTGGCCCAATCGCCACCGGTACGGCCAAAGCCGGTGATCACTTCATCAAAAATCAGCAAAATACCGTGTTTGGTACACAGTTCACGCAGTTTCTGTAAATAGCCTTGTGGCGGTAAAATCACCCCAGCTGAGCCACTCATGGGCTCAACGATTAAAGCGGCAATGGTTGAAGGATCGTGC
>JAGNTR010000111.1 GCA_017987415.1 Neisseriaceae bacterium | reverse complement strand
TTGAAATGATGCACGCTGGTGCGGCTCGTTACGACCTTGACCGCTTCGGTATTATTTTTAGACCAAGTCCTCGCCAATCCGATTTGATGATTGTTGCGGGGACTTTGTGTAATAAGATGGCCCCTGCGCTGCGTAAAGTGTATGACCAAATGGCCGAGCCTCGTTGGGTTCTGTCTATGGGCTCATGCGCCAACGGCGGTGGTTATTATCATTACTCTTACTCTGTGGTGCGCGGCTGTGATCGCGTGGTGCCTGTGGACGTTTACGTACCAGGTTGCCCACCCACGGCTGAAGCCCTGATTTATGGCTTGATTCAACTGCAGAATAAGATTAAACGCACCGCAACCATCGCACGGTAGGAGTTTCTCATGTCGGTAAAAGCTGAAAAACTACAGGCGGCCTTGGAAAGTGCTTTTTCTGCGGTTGGCTGTAACATTATAGTATTCAAAGACGAAGTGACCCTTGAGTGTCCTGCTTCGGCCTATTTCAACGTGATGCAGCAATTGCGTGACGATGAAGCCTTTCACTTTGAAATCCTTGTCGATTTATGTGGCGTAGACTACAGCACCTATAAAAACCAGCCGTGGGCGGGTAAACGGTTTGCCGTGGTGTCCCACCTATTGTCGGTTAAAAACAACCAGCGCGTACGCGTGAAGGTGTTTGCCGAAGACGATGATTTCCCTGTCGTGGATTCCGTTGTGCCTCTGTATAACGGCGTGAACTGGTTTGAGCGCGAAGCGTTCGACCTGTATGGCGTGATGTTTAATAACCATCCAGACCTGCGCCGCTTGTTGACCGACTATGGCTTTGTGGGCCATCCCTTCCGTAAGGATTTCCCAGTCTCAGGCTATGTGGAAATGCGTTACGACGAAAAAGAAGGTCGCGTCATTTATCAACCGGTTACGATTGAGCCTCGTGAAATCACGCCTCGGATCGTCAGAGAGGAGCAGTACGGTGGCTAATCTAAGAAACTACACCATTAACTTCGGTCCTCAGCATCCGGCCGCTCACGGCGTGTTGCGGATGATTGTGGAGATGGAAGGCGAAACGATTATTCGCGTTGACCCCCACATCGGCCTATTGCACCGTGGTACTGAAAAGCTGATCGAGCAAAAAACCTATCTTCAAGGCTTGCCGTATATGGATCGTCTGGACTATGTGTCCACGATGAACAACGAGCACGCTTACTGCTTGGCCATTGAAAAGCTACTCGACATTCAAGTGCCGATTCGCGCCCAGTACATCCGCGTGATGTTCGCCGAATTGACCCGTATCTTGAACCACTTATTGTGGATCGGTGCCCACGCCTTGGACGTAGGCGCCATGACTGTGTTCCTATACGCCTTCCGTGAGCGTGAAACCATTATGGACATGTACGAAGCCGTTTCGGGCGCTCGCCTGCATGCGGCTTATTTCCGTCCTGGTGGCGTGTATCGCGACCTACCGGACACCGTGCCTCAGTACAAGGCCAATAAATTCCGTAACGCCAAAACCTTAGAAGCTTGGAACGAAGACCGTAAAGGCACCATGCTTGACTTTATTGAAGGTTTTGCGAAGAAATTCCCAACCAGTATCGATGAATACGAAACCTTGTTGACCGATAACCGGATTTGGAAACAGCGCACCGTCGACATCGGTGTGGTGAGCGAAGCGCGCGCCTACCAAATGGGCTTTACCGGCCCGATGTTGCGTGGTTCTGGCGTGGCTTGGGATTTGCGTAAATCGCAGCCTTACGACGTGTATGCCGATTTGGATTTTGACGTGCCTGTAGGCGCGACCGGCGACTGTTACGACCGTTACTTGGTGCGCGTGGCTGAAATGCGTGAATCGGTACGCATCATCGAACAGTGCGTGGCCTGGTTGAAAGTCAACGAAGGTCCAGTCATCGTGGATGACCACAAGGTGGCCCCACCATCGCGCGAAGCGATGAAGGCCAATATGGAAGAATTGATCCACCACTTTAAATTCTTTACTGAAGGCATGCATGTGTCTGAAGGTGAAGTGTATGTGGGTACGGAACACCCTAAAGGTGAGTTTGGTATTTACATGATTTCAGATGGTGCCAATAAGCCTTACCGCGTGAAGATTCGCGCACCAGGGTACGCTCATTTGAGTGGTATGGATGAAATGGCCAAAGGCCATATGTTGTCGGACGTGGTGACCATCATTGGTACCCAAGACATCGTATTTGGGGAGATTGACCGATAATGTTATCTACCGTGTCATTACAAAAAATTGATGCCGAATTGGCAAAATATCCAGAAGATCAACGCCGCTCTGCCATTATGTCGGCGCTGCGCATTGCGCAAGACGAACACCGTCACCTCAGCGCAGAGTTGATCGAGTTTGTGGCCAACTATGTGCGCATCGCTCCTGTGGCGGCCTTAGAAGTGGCCACGTTCTATAATATGTACGATTTAAAGCCTGTGGGTAAATATAAACTAACCGTTTGTACCAACCTGCCTTGCGCTTTGCGTGGTGGGGTGAACGCCGCTGAATACCTAAAACAAAAATTAGGTCTTGAGTTTGGCCAAACCACTGCCGACGGCAAATTTACCCTGGTTGAGGGTGAGTGCATGGGTGCTTGTGGTGATGCGCCAGTGATGCTGGTGAATAATCACAAAATGTGCAGCTTCATGACCCCAGAGGCGATTGAGCAGAAATTAGCGGAGTTAGACTGATGGCTATTTATGAATCAGGTGTGATTTTTAATCAGTTAGATACTGCCGATGCAGACTGCTGGACCCTTAAAGCCTATGAGGCTCGTGGCGGTTATCAAGCACTGAAAAAAATTCTGACCGAAAACATGACGCAAGACGACGTCATTGCCGAAGTAAAAGCATCGGGCCTGCGCGGCCGTGGCGGTGCGGGCTTCCCGACCGGTTTAAAATGGAGCTTTATGCCCCGTTCTTTCCCCGGCAATAAATACGTGGTGTGTAACACCGACGAAGGTGAGCCCGGTACGTTTAAAGACCGCGACATCATGCGTTTCAATCCCCATGCGGTGATTGAAGGCATGATCATTGCCGGTTTTGCGATGGGTGCGGCTTCTGGTTACAACTACATTCACGGCGAAATTTTTGCCGAGTATGAGCGTTTTGAAGAAGCGCTGGCTGAAGCCAAGGCTGCCGGTTATTTGGGCCAAAATATTTTGGGCACCGACTTTAGCTTCGAGCTATACGGCCATCACGGCTACGGCGCCTATATTTGTGGTGAAGAAACCGCTTTGCTAGAGTCGCTGGAAGGTAAAAAAGGCCAACCGCGCTTTAAACCACCGTTCCCAGCCTCTTACGGCCTGTACGGTAAGCCCACCACCATTAACAATACTGAAACCTTTGCTTCTGTGCCGTTCATCATTACCGACGGCGCGGCCAAGTTTGCCGAGCAAGGGATCCCCAATAGCGGCGGCACCAAGCTATTTTCAATCTCGGGTCACGTAGAGCGTCCAGGCAACTATGAAGTGCCTTTGGGTACGCCTTTTGCCACCCTTTTGGAAATGGCCGGCGGCATGCGTGGCGGTAAAAAATTGAAAGCCGTGATTCCTGGTGGGTCATCTGCGCCGGTGTTGCCTGCCGACATCATGATGAACACCAATATGGATTACGATTCAATCAGCAAGGCTGGCTCTATGTTGGGTTCGGGTGCGGTGATTGTGATGGACGAAGATGTGTGCATGGTGAAAGCACTGGAGCGTTTGTCTTACTTCTACTTTGAAGAATCATGTGGTCAATGTACCCCTTGTCGTGAAGGCACAGGTTGGTTGTACAAAGTAGTCCACCGTATTGAGAATGGTTTGGGCCGTCCAGAAGACTTAGAACTATTGGCTTCTGTAGGCGACAACATGGCAGGGCGCACCATTTGTGCCTTGGCTGATGCTGCCGTCTTCCCGGTGCGTAGTTTTACCAAACATTTCTTAAATGAATTTGAGCATCACATCGAACATAAAAAATGTTTGGTTGATCACAAATGGTTTTAACACGCACTAAGCGTAACGATTAGGATAGCTTAAGTCATGTTGCAAATCGAAATTGATGGAAAAGAGCTCACGGTAGAGCAAGGGAGCACAGTGATTGAGGCCGCCAATAAGGCAGGTACTTATATTCCTCACTTTTGCTACCACAAAAAATTATCTATAGCGGCGAACTGTCGTATGTGCTTGGTTGAGGTGGAAAAAGCCCCTAAACCATTGCCTGCGTGCGCCACGCCTGTAACCGATGGCATGAAAGTCATGACCCATTCGCCTTTGGCTAAAAAAGCCCAGCAAGGTGTGATGGAGTTCTTGCTGATCAACCATCCATTGGATTGCCCAATCTGTGACCAAGGCGGCGAATGTCAGCTGCAAGACTTGGCCGTAGGCTACGGCAACAGCAGCAGCCGCTATCAAGAAGAAAAACGCGCCGTTGTCGGTAAAGACATGGGCCCGTTGGTGTCGGCGCAAGAAATGTCGCGCTGCATTCACTGCACCCGCTGCGTTCGCTTCACCGAAGAAATCGCCGGCATGCAGGAAATCGGCATGGTGAACCGTGGTGAACACTCTGAAATTATGTCGTTTGTTGGTCAAGCGGTAGAAACAGAGCTGTCGGGTAACGTGATCGACCTATGCCCAGTGGGCGCCCTGACCAGCAAACCGTTCCGCTACGATGCCCGCTCTTGGGAGCTGTCGCGCCGTAAATCGATTTCGGCCCATGATGCCCTGGGTTCTAACCTAGTGGTGCAGGTGAAAGACCACGGCGTGCGCCGCGTGATCCCGATGGAAAACGAAGCGATTAACGAATGCTGGCTGTCAGACCGCGATCGTTTTGCCTACGAAGGTTTGAGCCACGCTGAGCGCTTACAGCGCCCGATGATCAAACACGGCGGTGAATGGTTTGACGTTGAGTGGGAAACCGCTTTGGAATACGTGGCCAAAGGCCTAAACGGCGTTGGCAACGATTTTGGCAAAGACAGCATTGGTATCTTGGCCAACCCAATGAACACCGTGGAAGAGCATTTCTTGACCAAGCAATTGGCCGCAGCGTTTGGGGTGAAAAACCTAGACAGCCGTCTACTGCAACAAGATTTCCGCCTAGATGCCGTCAACGACAGCACTCAATGGTTGGGTCAAAGCATTGAAGCCTTTGCCGCCAGCAATGCGTTCTTGGTGGTGGGTGCGCAGCTTCGCGCTGAACAACCCTTATTGACCGCCCGCATTCGCCAAGCCGCCAAAAAAGGCGCCAAGGTGAGCGTATTGGCCAGCAGCAAAGAAACCCTACACATGGATTTAGTGCGTCAAGACGCGATTCATCCAAACGACTGGGTCAGCACTCTTGAAGCCATGGCCAGCGGCAGCGACGCCGTTGCCACTAGCCTCAAAGACGCAGAGCACAGCACCATCGTATTAGGCGCCATCGCTCAAAACCATCCACGTTACGCCGACATTTATGCCGCTGCTCAAGCCTTGGCCGAAGCCACTGGCTCTGTATTGAGCATTCTGCCTCAGGCTGCCAACACTGTGGGCGCTAGCCTAATGGGTGTTAAGCCAGCTCAGGGTGGTTTGAATACCCAAGAGATGATTGCTAAGCCTAATAAAGCCGTGGTGTTGGTGAACGTTGAAGCCAATATGGACGTGGCCAACGGTGCGGCGCTGGTGAACGCTTTGGGTCAAGCCCAAACCGTGATCGCGCTGAGCGCTTATAAAGATGCGGCGATGCTGGAATACGCCGACGTGCTGTTGCCGGTGACGCCGTTTACCGAAACCGCTGGTTCGTTCGTGAACATGGAAGGTAAAGTACAAAGCTTCCACGGTGTGGTGCGTCCTTTGGGCGAAGCACGGCCGATGTGGAAAGTTTTGCGCGTGATGGGCAATGTGTTGAATCTGCCTGGTTTTGACTATGAATCAGTGGATCAAATTCACGCCGCTGCTTTATCTGGCCTGAATCTTGAGACTGCTTTGAATAACCACATTGCAGGTGTGCGCGTGGCGGCTGATGCCCAGCGCGCTCCTACTGAATTGACCCGTGTGGGTTATGTTGCGGCTTACGCCACCGACGCCATTGTGCGCCGTGCGCCAGCCTTGCAGCAAACCGCACAAGCGGCTGCACCGTTGGCTTACGTTCATTCGAACACCTTAAGCCAACTGGGCTTTGCTGCAGGGGACAGCGTTCTGGCTGAGCAGAAGGGCAGTGGTGCCGTTATGGTGACATTGGCTGCTGACGATGCCTTGCCAGAAGCCGTTGTGTGTTTGGCCCACCATCAAACCACGCAGGCTTTGGGTGCGTTGGTTGGTGCCATTGAGTTGAAACGAGGATAATCATGCAAGCTTGGTTACAAAACTTATTGGGCATGGAACTAGGGCTGACGATTTCAATTCTGTTGAAAATCGTGCTGATTTTGATTCCATTGATCTTAACCGTGGCGTACTTGACCTTCTTTGAACGTAAGGTCATTGGCTATATGCAACTGCGTACGGGTCCAAACCGCGTGGGTCCTTGGGGCTTGATTCAGCCCTTCGCCGACGTTTTAAAACTGTTGATGAAAGAAATTATTCGCCCCAGCAGCGCCAACAAGGCCTTATTCTTGATTGCGCCGGTGCTGGCCATCATGCCGTCTTTTGCGGCCTGGGCGGTGATTCCTTTTAATGAAGAATTAGTGTTGACCAATACCAATGCGGGCGTGCTGTACATTCTGTCGTTGACGTCGATGGGTATTTACGCCGTGATCATTGCAGGCTGGGCCTCTAACTCTAAGTATGCGTTTTTAGGCGCGATGCGTTCATCGGCCCAAATGATTTCTTACGAAATCGCCATGGGCTTTGCTTTGGTGGGCGTGGTGATGGTATCGGGCAGCCTGAACTTCATTGACATTGTGAACTCACAGGCCAGCGGCATTGCCGGCGGTTCGGTGTTCTCTTGGAACTGGTTGCCTTTATTCCCCTTGTTTGTGGTGTTCTTGATTTCTGGCGTGGCCGAGACCAACCGTGCACCGTTTGACGTGGCCGAGGGTGAATCTGAGATTGTGGCTGGTTTCCACGTTGAGTATTCAGGTATGGCCTTTGCGGCGTTCTTCTTGGCCGAGTACATCAACATGATTTTGATTGGTGCTTTGGTGGCTTTGCTGTTCTTGGGCGGCTGGCTGTCTCCGTTCCCAGCGAGCTGGGGCTTCATCGGCCAATCTAGTATTTTGTGGATGTTCTTGAAAATGTCTATGGTGTTGTACAGCTTCTTCTGGTTGCGTGCGACGTTCCCTCGATTCCGTTACGATCAGATCATGCGTTTGGGTTGGAAAATCTTTATTCCCATTACCTTGATTTGGGTGGCCGTTGTGGCTGCGTGGATGGTAACGCCTTGGACAATTTGGTAAGCGATTGAGAGTGAATGAAAATGCGAAATCTGTTTAAAACCTTTTTCTTAACGGAATTGCTGGTCGGCATGGGCGTGACGCTGAAGAACTTCTTCGCCCGCAAGATCACGATTCAATTTCCGGAAGAGAAAACCCCTCAGTCAGTGCGCTTTCGCGGACTACACGCCCAGCGTCGTTATCCCAATGGGGAAGAGCGCTGTATTGCTTGTAAACTTTGTGAGGCCGTGTGTCCTGCGATGGCGATTTCAATCGCTTCTGAGCAGCGCAGCGACGGCACCCGTCGTACCACTCAATACGATATTGACTTAACCAAGTGTATTTTCTGCGGCTTTTGTGAAGAAGCTTGTCCAGTAGATGCCATTGTGGAAACACACATTCTTGAGTATCACGGTGAAAAACGTGGTGACTTGTATTACACCAAACCGATGCTGTTGGCGATTGGCGATAAGTATGAAGCCGAAATTGCCAAAAACAAAGCAGCTGATGCCAAATATCGTTAAGGGGTGGTCATGACTTTTCAATTGGTTTTATTTTATGTGTTTTCGGCCATTTTGCTCACCGCTGCGGTTAACGTGGTGGTGTCCAAAAACCCGGTACACGCTGCCTTGTTTTTAGTGCTGGCGTTTTTTACCAGCGCTTGTTTGTGGATGTTGATGCAGGCTGAATTCTTGGCCTTGCTGTTGGTCCTGGTCTATGTTGGTGCGGTAATGGTGCTGTTCCTGTTTGTGGTGATGATGATCGACATCGATCTGGAAACCATTCGTCAGGGTTTTTGGCGCCACCTACCGGTTGCACTGATTGTTGGTGCTTTGATGGCGGTCCAAATTGTGTTGATTCTGATCGACCCTAAGCTAAACCTTGCTTCTTTTGGCGCCTTGCCTGACGTGGCGGCAGATGCCAACAACGTACGCGAGCTTGGCCTATTGATCTACACCCAGTATTTGTTGCCGTTTGAATTAGCGGCGGTGTTGTTGCTGTTGGCGATTGTGGCCGCGATTGCATTGGCCCATCGTAAACGTGAAACAACCAACAATATTAACGTGTCGGCTCAGGTGAAAGTCCGCAGTCAAGATCGTTTACGTATGGTGAAAGTGGCCGCTGAGCGTCCCGCTGCACCAGTTGTGGATGACGTTGAGGCGAATGCAGGGAGTGAGAACAAATGATTACGATTACACACTTTTTGGTGTTAGGCGCGCTGCTGTTTGCCATCAGCGTGTTGGGCATCTTTATGAATCGCAAGAACGTCATTGTGCTATTGATGGCGATTGAGCTGATGTTGTTGGCGGTGAATTTTAACTTTATTACGTTCTCGCAATACTTGAACGACACCGCAGGACAAATTTTTGTTTTCTTCATCTTGACCGTGGCGGCAGCAGAATCAGCCATCGGTTTGGCAATTATGGTGCTGTTGTTCCGCACGCATAGTTCGATCAGTGTAGAAGACTTGGGCAGCCTAAAAGGCTAAAGTTTAACCAGACATAAAGCAAAAAACGCATGGACAAAATGAGCTTATATCTGCTAATTGCACTCGCACCTCTCGTGGGGTCTTTAATAGCAGGGTTGTTTGGATGGTTAATTGGTCGCACAGGCGCTCATGTTATTACCATCCTTGGGGTT
>JAGNTR010000110.1 GCA_017987415.1 Neisseriaceae bacterium | reverse complement strand
AACCAAGTGAAGGCGCAAATTGCTAAATGGCGTAGCCAATTGGCTTAAGTTCAGACATAAAAAAAGCACCCTAGGGTGCTTTTTTTATGCGGCCAAGATCATTCAGGAATGGGCTTTTGTACCGACATCAGGTGGATTAATAGATCGATAAAAATCAAATGATTAAAAAGGCCCATGGTGTCGTTACCAAACAGCAGCTGTCCTTGCTGGTCGGTGATCGCAATGAAATTCTTTTGTTTGTCGATGACGCTGAGGGTGAGGTCGGCCAACATGTGGGCTTCACCGTCGATGGTGATGTAGCGTTGGCACAGCGTTAACGTCTTGGTCGGCGGTAGGTCAAAGCTTTGATTCTGGAAGGACTGTACGAGGGCTTCGTCGCTGTCCACATAGGTAAAGGTAACGGCTTGACCTTGCATGATTTTTTTGAGCAGGCGCGGAAAGCGGTGTTCGTAGTGAAGGGTCAAATAGGTTTGTAAAAACTCGGTAAACTGCGGCATTTCCGCTGGAATCACAAACCAGGGGTTTTGGTCGTTGCGGCGTAAAGCTAAATTATTATAAGGCTCTTCAGGCTTGACCTCGCCGGTGTGAAACAGATAGTTGTATTCGATGTCTTCATACAACCAGGCTTTGTTATACGGTGCATGAATGGGGTTAACGCCTTTTTGATGCAGGGTGATGCTTAAGCCCTTGGCGGTGGACTGGCTGTGCTGACGCAGCCATAGGCCATAGCCTAAGGCGCCTAAAGCGACGATGATGAGGATGAGCTGGCTCAAGATTAGGCCCAGCACCAATAAGAGCCCACCGCCGATTAAACAGCTTTGCTGTAAGGTGGTATTAGGCTTAGGCGGATTTAACTGGTAGGTTTTTAAGACTTCGCCTAAGGCGGTTAATTCTTGCTGGGTTCTCATGGGTTCGCGAATGCCTCATAGGTAGCGTGCTTATTGGTATCTGTAGATTCATTCTAAACCATTACAAACACAAGATTACATTTCTTTACAAAACTTATCATATGATATTTGATTTATTTTACGCACGGGTCATGGCGTCGACGGTGCGGGCAACCTTGGCTACATTGCCAGGCATATTTAACTGATTCAGATCAATAGGTTCCCTGATTGGGAAAGGGGCGTCGGTTTCAAAAACCAGCGCGTCCCGGGGTAGATTATTAACTAATTCTTTAAACTTCTTGGCCGTTGGGTGGTAAATCATAGGGCCAATGCCAATTTTGAAGCCGAGCTCAATCATTTGCTTGGCCTCGGCTACGCTGCCACCAAAGGCATGTGCATAGCCACCATGGGTGAATTTTTGAGCCTTTAAGTCGGCCAAACATTGATAAACGGCGTGGGTGCTGTGTAAGACAATCGGTAATTGATGGGCCTGAGCCAGATCAAGTTGGCCGCGGAAGAGCGCCAGCTGAGCGGTTTTGATTGCTTCGGCCTGCTGTTTGTCAACAAAGTCTAAACCGATCTCGCCTAAGGCACTGAGCTTTGGCTTGATGTCGGGGTTGGCCAACATGGCGGCTAACTCAGTCAGCGCTTGAGGCACGTCTGAGGGCAGGTAATAAGGGTGGATGCCTAAGGCAAACAAGATTTCCTGCTCGGGATAGAGAGCGGGTAAGGCCAATAGGTCGGGCCAGTCGGCCAGGCAGGTGGCGGGTACCAGCACCTTGCCGACGCAATGCTGGCGCATATTGGCGCGTATGCGTTCGGGTTGGGCCATAAACAAAGGATGATTGAGGTGGCAATGGCTGTCAAAATAAGACATGAGGCATCCTTAATGATTAGACAGGGGTGGGTACAGAAGGCGTGTTGAACGGGGGCAACCATCCTAGGTTAAAGCATCTATTGCCGAACGGCAATGTTGTGGCCCATATTCGCGTGATCATGGGCAGATGCTTGCCCAATTAGCAGTGCTGGTGTCACGGCCAGTCAAAAATGTCGATGATGGGGCTAAAACCCTATATCTGGTAGGGGTTTAGAGAGCAAACTAAACGTTGTTTTACCCTGTTATTTCGCGCTATAGTGCAAAGGTGGGATGTCAATTAGCCAGCCTCGTGCATGGTCAAGATGGCTGCCCCCTGAAATGTTGATCAAACGATTAGACCATTAAACCCAGAATAGAAAACAGAGAGCAGCACATGTCATTTAGAGACACCCTATTAGCCCTATGCGTCGTCCTCGTGTGGGGCGTTAATTTTGTGGTGATTAAATTAGGCCTAGAAGGCATGCCGCCGCTGCTTTTGGGCGGATTGCGGTTTTGTTTGGTGGCCTTTCCCGCCATTTTATTCATTAAGCCACCGAAAATCCCTGTGCGTCAGCTGCTCTTGTATGGCTTGATGATCAGCTTTGGCCAGTTTGCCTTCTTGTTTTGCGCGCTGAAGTTTGGCATGCCGGCAGGCCTAGCCTCGATTATTTTACAGTCTCAAGCGTTCTTTACGGTATTGTTGGGCGCCATACTGATGAAGGAAAAAGTATTGACCAACCAGTACGTGGCGGTGGTCGTGGCGATCATTGGCATGGCGGTGTTAGTGAAGGGCAGCATGCAGGCGGGAGAAGTGGTGAGCGTGCCCTTGATGAGCTTTGTGCTGATCATGCTGGCGGCGCTGTGCTGGGCCTGCGGCAACATTGTGAATAAAAACATCATGCAAAAAGCGCCACAAACGCCGGTTTTGTCTTTGGTGGTGTGGAGCGGCCTAGTGCCGATTGTGCCGTTTTTCATCAGCTCATGGCTGTTTGAAGGCGGTGAGGCCATGGTGGCCGGTCTGGTGAACATTCATCTGAGCAATATCTTGGCGCTGATGTATTTGGCCTTTGTGGCCACCATGATTGGCTACGGCCTATGGGGCTACTTACTGTCGCGCTATCCCACCAATAAGGTGGCGCCGCTTAGCCTATTGGTGCCCGTTGTGGGCCTGATTACTGCCGTTTGGGCTTTTGATGAGCGGCTCAGCCTGCTGCAAATTGTGGGTGCGCTGATTGTCATGGTGGCGATGCTGATCAATACCTTTGGCTCACGGCTCCAGCTTAAACGCCTCTTGGCGTAATCGACAGACAATGAAAAGCCGTGACGTGGGTCACGGCTTTTTTGTGGCTGAGTTTTGAGGTCAGCCTAGGAGTAAGGCATCATCACTGATGGCTTCGCCGCGAGTTTGTTCAAACAGCGCCAATAGGTCAGGAACATCCATTTTGGCGCGTTCTTCGCCGGCGACGTTGAGGACGACTCGGCCTTGATGCAGCATTACGGTGCGGGTGCCGTAGTCAAGCGCTTGGCGCATGGAGTGGGTGACCATCATGGCGGTGAGCTGATTCTCTTTAATGATTTGGTCGGTCAGCTCAAGCACGAAGGCGGCCGTTTTGGGGTCGAGGGCAGCGGTGTGTTCGTCTAGCAGTAGGATTTGTGATGGCTGAAGCGAGGCCATCAATAGGCTGACCGCTTGGCGCTGACCACCCGAAAGCAGGCCCATGCGGTCGCTGAGACGATTTTCTAGGCCCAGATTCAGAACGGCTAAGCGTTCACGAAAGAGGGCGCGGCTGGCCTTGTTTAAGGCGGGCTTCAGGCCGCGCTTGCCGCCGCGCTTCAAGGCTAGGGCTAGGTTCTCTTCGATGCTTAAGGCTTCGCAGGTGCCGGCCATTGGGTCTTGAAACACGCGTGCCACCATTTTGGCGCGTTGATGCGCCGGCAGTTTGGTCACGTCTTGACCGTTGACGCTGATGCGGCCAGAGTCGACGATGATGTCGCCGCTGATGGCGTTGAGCAAGGTTGATTTACCCGCCCCATTACTACCGATCACGGTGACAAACTCGCCTTCTTCGATGTTTAACGTCATGCCTTTTAAAGCTGGGTTTTCAATGGGCGTGCCAGGATTGAAGGTGATTTTTAAATCTTGGGCGTACATCATAAGGCTTATCCTTTTCTGGCCAACAGCTTGTGTTTGGCCTGCGGCAATACTAAGGCCAAAACCACTAATAGGGCGGTGATGAGGTTGAGATCCTGGGCGCCAAAGCCAAAGTCTTGCAGCATGCTGCTGTTCAAGGCCACGGCAATGAAAAGGCGGTACAGCAGCGCGCCCACGATCACGGCCAAGGTCATCCAGAAAATGCGTTTAGCGGGGATTAAGGTTTCGCCAATGATCACGGCCGCGAGGCCAATCACGATGGTGCCGACGCCGATGGAAATGTCGGCACCGCCTTGAGTTTGGACAAACAAGGCGCCGCCTAAAGCGATTAAGCCATTTGAGACGGCCATGCCCAGCACCACCATTTTGCCGGTGGCCACGCCTTGGGCACGGGCCATGCGGCTATTGGCGCCTGTGGCGCGCAAGGAGAGGCCGGTTTGGGTGGAGAAAAACACGTCTAACGCCAGCTTGGCCACCACTACAAAGCCGAGAATCATCAAGGGCTGTAGCCACCATTGATTGCTGAAATCGCTGGCCAAGAAGGGGGTGAAAACGGTGTCGGCGCCGATTAAGGGTAGGTTGGGTGCACCCATGATGCGCAGATTAATCGAATACAGCGCAATCATGACTAAAATACTGGCCAAGAGCTGCATGATTTTGAGCGAGACGTGTAGCCAGGCGGTCACCATGCCGGCACAGGCGCCGGCCAGCATGCCTAGCCCAGTGGCCAGCCAAGGATTCATGCCGCTGCTTAAGCACACGGCACAAACGGCGCCGCCTAAGGGGAAGCTGCCGTCTGAGGTTAAATCAGGAAAATCAAGAATGCGAAATGAGATCAGTACCCCTAGTGAAACCAGGGCGTAGATCAGCCCGATTTCAAGGGCACCGAATAAGGCGATGGAGGACATAAAGGCTTTCACAAACGCCTCTGGCACCGCAATAGCCGCGCCAGAGGTGGGGCAGGTTTACTCAATAACTTCTTTGGCGCTGTCTATAATGGCTTGTGGTAGGGTAATGCCCATCAATGCAGCTGATTTTTTATTTAAAATCAGATCAAAGGTGGCCATTTTTTCAGGCGCAATGGCACCAGCCGATTCGCCGTTTAAAATACGCACGACGATCTTGCCGGTTTGGCGGCCCATATCGTAGTAGTTCGCACCGAGTGCCGCCACTGCGCCGCGTTTGGCGCTGTCCGGATCGGACGCAATCAAGGGCAGTTTGTTTTCTATGCCCACTTTGTAAAGCGATTCGTAGGCCGACACCACGTTATTGTCGGTGGTGCTGTAGATGACGTCTACTTTGCCCAATAAGCTACGCGCTGCGGTGGTCACGTCGGCGGTGCGTTGGGCCGGTGCGCCGATGGCGCCGATGCCGTCTTTGGCTAGGGTGGTTTTCAACTGCTCAAAAATGGTGGTGGAGTTCACCTCACCAGGGCTGTAGACGAAGCCGATGTTTTTGACATTGGGCAGCAAGGCTTTGATTAAGTCGATTTGTGGCTCAAGCGGCAGCGCATCAGATACGCCGGTGACGTTGGTGCCGCTGGCTTCCCAGCTTGGGGTTAACTTAGCCGCAACAGGGTCGGTCACGGCGGCAAATACTAAAGGAATGTCGCGCGTAGAGGCGGCAACGGCTTGAGCGCTGGGTGTGCCGATGGCGACAATGGCGGCTGATTTGTCACCAATGAATTTTTTGGCAATTTGACCAGCAGTGGCGGTATTGCCCTGGGCGCTTTGGAACACCACTTTGATGTTTTGACCTTGGATAAAGCCGGCGTCTTTGAGTTCGTCTTCAACGCCCACGCGAACGGCGTCTAGAGCGGGGTGTTCTACGATGGCGGTAATCGCCACCTGTTTGACGTCGGCGCTGGGGGTGGCCGTCGCGGTGTTTTGGTCTTGTGAGTCTGCAGTTTTGCTGCAGCCCATCACCAATAGAAGAGCCGCCACTGGGGCTGCAAGGCGCAATTTATTCATCGGGTATCCTTAAAAAAAGCGTAATCGTGGTCAACATACCGTAGCGTTGACGATGACCCATGATATAGCAGTTGTCTGAGTTGTGCATGGGCTTATCTTGGCATGATGTTTTAAAAATAAGGATATATTGGTAGATATATTTATATTTAATTAAATAAAAGACAGTCTTGGCGTATAGTTGCGTAGCAGGCGCTATGATGCGGTAATTATGTTAGGATGAGTTAACTCAGGCAAATAATGACTTTATTTGATAGAGTTTTTAGCAAGTGATTGCTTTTTAGGTAATTTCTGTCTGGCTAGTGTGGTTTTTATGCTTAACCCCGATGCTGGGCGGCGTTTGCTTGGCTAGATTCGGGCGTGAAGATGAAGAAGGGCGAAATTAATCTGCACGTTTTGGTGGTAAGCAGTACAATATGCGCCAAGGAAAAACAGTCGCTTACGCATAGACCTTATGGTGAGGCCTAAGCCTGGTGTTTAAGCCACTGTTTTGTCATCCTTATCTGTGCCGCTGCGGGTGCGGTCATCACTTTTGCTAATCTTAAATATAAAGTAGGGTCATGGACGACAAATTGTTATATAACGTGGAAGACAAGCCGCCATTTGGTTTGGCTTGGCTTTTGGCTGCTCAGCATCTCTTGGCGGCTTTAGGGGGCATTATTGCCGTGCCCTTAGTGATCGGTGGCGTATTGAAGCTGCCGACTGAGCAAACCGTAGCCTTGGTGAACGCCGCACTTTTGGTGTCTGGCGTGGTGACCATCATTCAGTGCCGTGGGATTGGCCCCATCGGGATTCGCCTGCCTTGCGTGATGGGGACCAGCTTTACCTTTGTGGCCGCTGCTTTGGCCGTAGGGTTTAGTGAGCATGGCGTGGCGGGCATTTTGGGCTCGTCTTTGGTCGGCTCTTTGGTGATGATTGTGGGCAGCTTTTTTATGCCGCAGATTCGCAAGCTGTTCCCGCCAGTGGTGACCGGCACTGTGGTGACCATGATTGGCTTAAGCCTCGTGCCTGTGGCGGTTGACTGGTTTGCCGGCGGCCAAGTGGGCGAGGCCCAATATGCTTCGCCAGAAAATTTAGCCATGGCCAGCTTTGTGCTGGTGATGGTGTTGATCCTGGTGCAGTGGGGTAAAGGTATTTTTTCTGCAGCGGCGATTGTGATCGGCATGATGGTCGGCTACGTGGTGGCCTTGATTTTAGGCTGGGTGAACTTTGACCAAATGCATCAGGCCGCTTGGTTTGCCGTACCGCAGCCGCTGCATTTCGGCCTATCGTTCCCGATTTCTGGCATCATCGGCATGAGCATTGCCTATCTGGTGACCATTGTGGAATCCAGCGGCAACTTCTTGGCCTTGGGCGCTGCAACCGGCACTAAGATCACCGGCAAGCATATGAAGGGTGGGATTTTATGCGATGGCTTAGGCTCGGCCTTGGCGGCGGTGATGTCGACCACGCCGTTTTCATCGTTTGCCCAAAACATTGGCGTGATTTCGTTGACCGGCGTGGCCAGCCGCTATGTGGTGGCGATGACGGGCGTGCTGTTGGTGTTGGCGGGCTTATTCCCAGTGTTTGGCGCCATGATTGTGTCGATTCCCTTGCCAGTATTGGGCGGCGCAGGCCTGATGATGTTTGCCATGATCATTACCGCCGGTATTCAGATGCTGGATAAGGTCGAGCGCAGTAAGCGTAACGGCTTGATTATTGCCGTGTCGATTGGCTGCGGTTTGGCCGTGACCACTCGTCCTGAGATTTTGAATCAATTACCTAGCTTCTTTAAAGAAGTACTGGGCTCTGGCATCACCGTTGGGTCTTTGCTGGCTTTGATCTTAAACTTGGTTCTGCCTGGTCGGACCATTGTCGTCGACGAAGAGTAGGCGGCTTTTAGAACGTTGTAAGCATGGCCACATCATGTGGCCATGCTTTTTTTATGCGTGTACAGGGCTTGCCTCTGGGTGAGTGGAGGCGTTCATTCGTGTTATGATTGACGACAATTAATGCCTACAGTAGAAAGCGAGCGTCGGTTATGTTGCTGCGGATCATCATTTTAAGTTTGGTGGTGTTTTTACTGCTGCGGGTGGTGAAGGGGTTTTTGGCCTCGAGGCAGCGGCCCGCCGAACCTGACCTGCATACGCCGCGCTCGGTGAATGAGTGGGCTGATCCTTCTGAGCCAGAGGTGTTGTTGCCAGAACAAGATTTGGCACAGGCGAACAGCTATTGGCAAAAGAAAATTCAAGACGCCTATCGGCAAGGCTATAAAGATGGCCTAGACGATGGCAAAGGCCAGGGCGAAGGCCGGCTTTAGCGGTAGATTGGTCAGTCGTGAGGTTAAAAGCCGCATCCATGAATCATGGGTGCGGCTTTTGCATGGGTGTTGGGCTAGGCTTCGATGACCAGCTTACCCACCATTTGGTTGCTTTCTAATAGTTGATGCGCTTTTTTTAAGTTGGCCGCGTTGATGCCTTGCCACTGCTGATTAAGGGTGGTTTTGAGGCTGCCGTCGTCGACCCAGTCAGCGACCTGCTGCAAGAGACAATGTTGCTCAATGCGGTCAGGCGTTTGAAACAGCGGGCGGGTGAACATGAATTCCCAGCTGAAGCTGACGCTTTTGCTTTTGAGTAGGTTGAGGTTTAAAAGGGCTTTGGCGTCGACGATACAGCACACATGGCCTTGTGGCGCGATGACGGTGGCGATGTTGTCCCAGTGAGGGTCGGGCTGATGCAGGCACAAAATATAGCGTACGGATGCCAGGCCAATCTGCGCTAATTGAGGCGCCAAAGGCTGATGATGGTCGATGATGTGGTCACAGCCATGCGCCAGCGCCCAGCTGCGGGTTTCTGGCCGTGAGGCAGTGCCGATGACGGTGAGGCCGACTTTCTTGGCCAACTGAGCGGCGATGGAGCCTACGCCGCCAGCGGCGTTGATGATCAACACGCTGTCGGCCGTGTTTTCTTCAGGGTCTAGGCTGATGTGCATGCGTTCAAACAGGGACTCCCAAGCGGTGATGGTGGTCAGCGGCAGGGCGGCGGCTTCGGCAAAGTTCAGGGTTTTGGGCTTATGAGCCACGATGGCTTCTTCGACCAGCTGCTGCTCGGCGTAGCAGCCAGGCTTGTCGATTGAGCCGGCGTAATAG
>JAGNTR010000109.1 GCA_017987415.1 Neisseriaceae bacterium | reverse complement strand
CCCAGCGCCGAAGCACGCGCCACTCGCCAGAATAAAATTGTGGCCGTTGGTCAAGCTTTGTCGCGTGGCGAAGGCCCGGCGATTCCGTTGAATCCAGCATGGGATAAAGCCTTGTTGCAAACGTTTAAAGATGGCGATTTTACGCGCTTGGCAGCCTTAAGTAATGAAGAGATTCTGCTTGAAGGCGGCAAGGGTGGGCAGGAAATTCGGGCCTGGATTGCGGCTTTTGCGGCGCTGTCTGAGTTTGGCGCCTACGACGCCACGATTGAATACTATGAGCCGATCCAAGAATGGATTGCCGGCATGGGTATGATGACGGCGGCGCCAGTGGAGTCGGTATGAACATGACTAATCCCATCATCATCGTGGGCGCAGGCCAAGCGGGCAGCATGGTGTGCGTGAACCTACGCCAAAATGGCTACGCTGGGCCCATCGTGCTGATCGGCGCTGAGGGCCATCACCCTTATGAACGTCCACCGCTGTCTAAGGATGCCTTATTGAATCCTGAAGCGGCGCCGACGCCGATCTTGCCGCCGACTTATTTTGCCGAACAAGCCATTGATTATCGTAGCGGTGCCACCGTGGTGGCGATCGACCGCGTGGCCGAAACGGTGACTTTAGACACGGGTGAAGTCTTGGCCTATGCCCAGCTGGTGTTGTGTATGGGGGCACGTATTCGCCAACTGCCGCTGCTGGATGCCTTGGGTACGGATAGAGTGCACACTTTACGTACTTTAGAAGATGCCCATAAACTACGCTCGGTGCTACAGCCCAATCGGCGCGTGGCCTTGGTGGGTGGTGGTGTGATTGGCCTTGAGCTGGCGGCCAGCGCTATGGCTTTAGGCTGTGCTGAAGTGACGGTGATTGAGCAGGGCGGGCGCGTCATGCAGCGCATTGCGCCGGTGGCCATCAGTGATTATCTCTTGGCCTACCATCAGGCTCAGGGCGTGCGCGTTCACCTAGATGCCGACATCGTCAGTGCGACCAAGGATGCTGCTGGATCGATTCAGCTGACTCTGGCTAGTGGCCAAGTGATTGAGGCGGATGATGTGATTTACGGCATTGGCGTGGTGCCCAATATGGCGCTGGCAGAGGCCGCTGGCTTGGTGACGCAGCAGGGCATCGTGATTGACCACCGCCAAGCGCAAACCAATGACCCCAAAATCTACGCCGCTGGCGATGTGGCCACCTGCTTTAATGCGGCAGAAGGCAGCTACACTCGGCGTGAAACGTGGGAAAATGCCAACCTACAGGCGGCTAAAATCGCCCGTTCGATTTTGGGTTTGGCGCCTACCGAGGATCAAGCGGCCTGGTTTTGGACCGATCAATACACGCTTAATATTCAGTTTGTGGGCGACATGGCGGCCGATCGCTGGGTGTGCCGCGGTGAGATGGCGAATGATCGGTTCATCTTGTTTGGTTTAGATGACGCAGGTGTCTTAGTGGGGGCGGTGGCGGTGAACATGGGCCGTGACGTGCGCTTTTGCCGCCAGCTGATAGCGGCGCAAAAGCCATTAGACGCAACTTTGCTGAGCGATGAGGCGGTGAAGCTCAAAACCTTATGTATTTAAGCGGTCTTCGCGTGAACGCCAAAACCAGCCCTCGGGCTGGTTTTTTGTTGCTGGCGGGCTATTCATCAGGGCCGACCTGAATCACCACTTTGCCAAAATTGTGGCCGTTTAATACGTCGATTAAGGCCTGTGGTGCCTGTTCGAAGCCGTCTATTCTGTGCTCACGGTATTTCACTTGGCCTGAGGCCAGCCATTCGCTCATTTGCTGCATGAATTCAGGAAACTCGGGGCCGTAGTCATCAAACACGATGAAGCCACGCATGCTGATGCGCTTGGTCAAAATGGTGGCCATGAGTAGAGACAGACGATCGGGCCCAGGCGGTAATTCGGTGAGGTTGTATTGTGAAATTAAGCCACAAACCGGGATGCGGGCACAGCTATTGAGCAGCGGCAAAACGGCGTCAAACACCTTACCACCGACGTTTTCATAATACACGTCAATGCCTTTAGGGCAGGCGGCTTTAAGCTGTTCGGCAAAGTCCGGCGCTCTGTGGTCGAGGCAGGCGTCAAAGCCCAAAACGCCCACGGCGTGTTGGCATTTCTCTGGGCCACCGGCCACACCCACCACTTTTGCGCCTTTGATTTTGGCGATTTGCCCCACGGTGGCGCCGACGGGGCCAGTAGCGGCGGCCACGACCAAGGTTTCACCGATCTTGGGCTGGCCAATGTCGAGTAGGCCCATATAGGCGGTAAACCCAGGCATGCCTAAAATACCCAGGGCGTAAGAAGGGTGGGCTAAATCAGGCGGCAGCTTTAATAAATCGCTGCCGTTGCTGCAAAAATAGTCTTGCCAGCCGCCGTAGGCCACAACCCATTCACCGGCTTCAAAGTCGGGATGCTCCGATTGCTGTACGCGACAAACGGTGGCGCCGACCATGATGCCGCCCACGGCGACAGGTTCGGCGTAGGAAGGCGCATCGCTCATGCGGCCCCGCATATAGGGATCGATGGATAAATACACGGTGCGTAACAGAATCTCGCCGGCTTTAGGCGTCGGCAAGGTGGCTTGGTTTAAGCGAAAATGCTGCGGCTGAGGCTGGCCGTGCGGTCGAGCGGCTAATAGCCATTGACGGTTGTGGTGGGCATTCTGAGACATAGCTTGACTCCTGTAGCAGTGACGTTGTGTACGTCATCATGGGAATGGGCCACGCCATAGGCCCATTTTTAAGTCATTAGCATACAAGATTGGGGCGCAGATGTCAGAAAAACATGCGCTATGGGGTGGGTAAGGCGTAGCGTGCCTGCCGACGTCAACTAATCGCGCGGTGCAAACCCATAAATGATCAGCTGCAGCACATCTTCGGGTAGCTGGGTCAGCTTGTCTTGATACTCAGCCTGTACTGTGGGGCTGTGCATCATCTGGTCGATGAGCTGCAGATAGGCGTTCATCAAGGGGACGGGAAAGCGCTCATTGATTAACTTCTTTTGCTGTAAGCCGTGAAAAAACTGCGCCATGAAGGCGTATTTATCGGCTTCTAGAGCTTTAAAAAAAGCCGTCAGTTCTGGGTCTTTATGATGGGCCATGTCGTGCAGCATAGGCGGTGAGTACAGTGAATTCAAGGCCTGTTTTTGTAGGGCGTAAATGCCGGTAATAATGGCCTCTAGCGTGGATTCTTGATCGGCTAAGCGGGTGAAGCCGGCGCGGATTCGATCTTTGTGGTCGACCAGGATTTCTTTAAGTATGTCTTTTTTATTTCTAAAATATTTATAAAAGGTTACCCGACTGGTCTGCGCTTCGGCGCAGATGTCTTCAATCGACACCCGTAGCCAGCCGTGTTGCGAAAACAGCACGAGGGCGGCTTGGTAGAGGTCTTGCTGTGTCCGGTTGGTTTTTTGCATGCGGATCTCGGTCTAAGATTTTGTTATTTTTGATGATTGTTGGCCGCATTATATAACGCCCTGTCTGGAGGCGATACCGCGGCGGTGCTGAGTCTGATTTTTTTATGTCTATCTAAATAAGAATGATTTGCAATATTAACATTAAATGAGTATATTTACAAAATTAGTAAATTTGTACGTATTTTGTAAAGTGAAGTCGGTTCATTTCATCAATCTGTCTTTTAAGCTTGGCCGTGAGTGGCTTAAAAGACCCTTAATATGGTTTGCCTTGTGAACATAAAAAAACTCAGTTTGGCCCTTGCCGCGGGTGTATACACCCTTTCTCAACCCCATGCTTTAGCGGATACGCCAGAGCCGGAAGCGCAGCTGACGGATGTGGTGGTGATGGGCGAAAAAAATAAGCGTACGAAGTTTGACACCAGCACCAGCGTCGACGTTTTTGACCGTAAGCGTTTGAAAACCAGTGCCAATCCCACCACGGCCTCAGACGTATTGAAAATGACGGTCAACACCGTTGATTTAGGTTCGGGCAATGATTTGCCCACGGTTCGGGGCATTGATGGCTCAGGGCCGGCTCAAGGGGCGGTGGCGTTTTTTGCCGGAACGCGGCCACGGCTAAACCTTGCCGTGGATGGCCGTTCGGCCACTTATAATGAATTTGCCTTTGGTAGCCAGTCGCTGTGGGACATCAAGCAAGTTGAGGTTTTACGCGGGCCGCAAAGCTTGGCCCAAGGTAAGAACGCCATTGCTGGCGCCATTGTTTTAACCTCTAACGACCCGAGTGATGTGTGGGAGGGGGCAGTGAAGCTGGGCGTCGGCAATCAAAACAGCAGCCAGACCGCGGCCATGGTGTCGGGGCCGTTGATTGAAGAGGAACTGTCGTTCCGCCTCAGCGTCGACAGGCAAAAGCGTGAGAGCTTTGTGAAGCTGAAATATTACCCCGAGGCCGGTGACCCACGCAAAATTGAAACCACGACGACTCGCGCCAAGCTACTGTTTACGCCGTCAGCCTTCCCCGACTTTTACAGCCGTCTCACGATCAACCATGTGAAATCGCGCGCGCCGCAAAACGAGGCTTTAGACAACCCTGGCAGCATGCGCTATTCGCCCGAGCGCCCGGTGTTCGAAACCTCGGCCACCAGCGGCATTTGGGACGTGCATTATCGCCTCAATCCGCAGTGGTCGTTTGAAAACAAATTCATTTACACCCAGTTTGACAATGATCGCCTCGCTTTGCCGATGCCTAAGGGCACGCCGGCAAAGCTAGACGGACATGAAGTGCAGATCGAGCCGATGCTGCGGTTTAACACCGAAGACAAAAGGCTGAGCGGTTTGGTGGGGCTGCATTATTTTGCCGGTAAGCAGGATGAAACCGTGGATTTGATGCCGAATCGGAATTATTTCGATGACAAAACCAAAACACAGGCGATTTTTGGTGAATTGACGTTTGCCGCCACGCCAACGTTTGACGTGACCTTAGCCAGCCGCATTGAGCGGGAATCGCACCAGCGCCACGGCGGCAGCAACAATGTGCGCGTCGATCTGGATAAAACCCTAACAGTGTTTTTACCTCGCGTGGATTTGGCTTGGAAGCCTTCTGACCAGACGGTGGCGGGCGTTCAAGTGTCGCGCGGCTACAACCCTGGCGGCGCCGGCATTACGTTTGATCAACCCATTGTGAGCTATGCCTTTGATCCGGAATACGTGTGGAATTATGAGCTGTATCACCGTTACCGCAATGATGAGCGCCGCTTTGAGTTAAGCAGCAATGTATTCTTTAATGATTATAAAGACATGCAGCTGCCTTACTACTTGGGCGTGGGCTCGGTGGCGATTCGCAATGCCGAAAAAGTGCATACCTATGGCGCGGAATTTTCAGGCAGTTGGCAGGCCACCGCTAAATTGAAAGTACTCGGTTCGGTCGGGGTGTTAAAAACCAAGATTAAGCGCTATGCCGACAGCGGCCTAGAAGGCAATCAGCTGACCCGAGCACCGTCGTTGACCTTAAGTAGTGGTGTGGACTACCAGTTTGGCAACGGCTGGGACGTGGGCGGCGACGTGCGCTACATCGGTGATTATTACTCAAACTATCAAAACGACAGCCTAGGCAAGATTGATGCCTACACCCAGGTGAATCTGTATGCTGGCTATCGCTTCAAGTCTGGCCGAATTGGTTTTTATGCCCACAATATTTTTGATTCTGGCCACGACATTTTCATTCCTGCAAAAGATCGCCACGATGCGCTGGTACAGCGTCCTCGTGCCGTCGGCGTGACCGCAGAATATCAGTTTTAAAAGGTAGGTTTATGAAACACAAAACAATTTATGCTCCGGTGGCAGGGCAGTTACGCCGCTCGATGGTGCTGACATCGCTGGCGCAAGTCATGAAAATCGCCATTTGGCTGTTGATGGTGGCGGTGATCTACGTCTTGGGCCAAGGCATGGAAGGCAATCATTATTGGCTGGTGGGGGCGCTGTTGGCGCTGACGGTAGCGTATTACACCTTGAAGATTCGCGCCCACGATCAATCGCATTATGCCGCTTTTCGGCTCGAAGAAATTTTGCGCCAGCGGCTGGCTAAAAAAATCAGCCAGCTGCCTATAGGCTATGTGCGCCAAGTGGGGACGGGGGCTTTGGCTAAAGTCATGTTGGACGACGTGCAGGCGCTGCATTCTTATATTGCCGATGCGCCGCCGCTGAAAGCCGAAGCTTACGTGACGCCGGTATTGGTGTTTGTGGTGCTGTTTTACCTCGATTGGCGCCTGGCTTTAGCGGTGCTGGGGTTTTCGGTGTTGGTGTTTGTGACCTTAAAGCTGCTGATGCGCAAAGGCCGCGCCTATCGTCGGCTGTACAGCCAAGCCCTGGCTCAGGTGAATGGCGCCATCATTGAATACGTGCAGGGCATGGCCACGGTGCGTACTTTTGATGCCGGTGAAAGCTCTTACAGTCGCTACCACGATGCGCTGGAAAATTACGATAGCGTGATGCAGCGATGGCTGAATAAGATTGGCGTCACCATGCGCTTGGCGCGTACGCTGTTTACGCCCATGCCGATGCAGATTTTTTTGTTGCTGGTCGCTACCTATTTGTCGTTTCACTACGAGCTGTCGTTTACCACCTTCTTTGCCTTCTTGCTTTTGGCTGCCGGTATTGTGGAAACCATGCATCCCTATATGGGCCTGCACCAGCTGTTGGAAAAGTCGCGCGCGTCGATTGAGCGGATTTTTGAACTAGAAGCGCAGGCGGCTTTGATTGAGCCTGATGTACCCCAAACCCCCATCAATCATCACATTCGCTATGAAAACGTGTCGTTTCGCTATCATGAGGCCGGCCCAGACGTCTTGAGTCAGGTGAGTCTCAGTATCCCCGAGCACAGCTTTACCGCCATCGTCGGCAGTTCTGGCTCGGGTAAAACCACGCTGATGAATCTGCTGCCGCGCTTTTGGGACGTCAGCGCTGGGCGCATCAGCATCGGTGGGGTAGACGTGCGTGAAATGACGCAGGACGAGCTGATGTCGCGCTGCTCGTTTGTGTTTCAAGACAACTTCTTATTTTCTTGCTCGATCGCCGACAATATTCGCTATGGCCTAGATGCCGATGATGAGGCTGTGGTGGCGGCGGCCAAGCTGGCGGAAATTCACGACTTCATCATGACCTTGCCTGAGCAGTATCACACCAAGGTGGGCGAACGTGGCCAGCTGCTGTCTGGCGGGCAAAAGCAGCGCCTGACGATTGCGCGCGCTTTTTTACAAGACCGTCCGATTTTGGTGTTGGATGAACCAACGGCGTTTTCCGACGCGCAAAATGAAGCCTTGTTGATGAAGGCGTTCAATCAGTTAATGCAGGATAAAACCGTGATCATGATTGCTCATCGACTTTCGACCATCATCCACGCCGATCAGATTGTGTATTTACAAGAGGGGCAGGTGATTGCCCAAGGCCACCATGCAGCGCTTTTGGCCGAATCTGAGGCCTATCAACAGCTGTGGTCTGACTATCAGCAATCTCAATCGTGGTCACTCACCGTTTAAGGCAGGACAAGTGATGAAAAGAAACTATACCAATCAAAAAACCAGAACCGTGCAAACGGTCTGGAACACCTATGGCCAACTGATTCATTCGGCCGGTGATCAAAAGGGCAAGCTGCTGCGCTGCCTGGGTTTGGCCACGCTGACAGCGGTGCTGTTCGGGGTGTCGCTGGGCTTACTCTATCCCTTTTTTGAGGCCTTGGTGGCGCAAGATTGGGCTCAAATACAGCCTATTTTAAGCCTGTTGGTGGGGCTGTTGCTGGTCAGCTGCCTCACGCGCATGTGGTCTGAGGATTACGACACTAAGGGCTACGCCAATAAGGCGATTCACCAGCTGCGCCACGATTTAGGCAAGAAGCTACGCGAGATTCCGCTGCTGCATTTGAGTAATCAGCGCTCGGGAGAGATCAACGCCATTTTGGTGCAAAGCGTGAATGAGGCGGCTGGCTACGCCTTTACTCTGATCACCAGCATCATCTACGGCATCGTGATTCCGCTGGCGGCGGCGCTGACCCTAGGCCTATACGACTGGCGTTTTGCCGCCATTATGCTGGTGGTTTTTCCCTTGGCAATCCCGTTATACCTATGGCGTCGGCGTGCGTTTCGGCGCGGCTTCAGTATTTTGGCTGAGGCCAATGGCCAATTGAAAGGCGAAGCGATTGAATACATTCAAGGCCTAGACGTTTTAAAGTCGACTGGCCAGGTCGACAGTAAGCAAAGCCAGTTTAGCCAAGTGGCCAAAGACGTGGCGGCGATACAGAGCTATGGCACCAAAAAAGGCGAAGTGCCCAACCTCATCATTACCTCTACGGTTCAAGTGGGCTTGGTGTTGATCATGCTGTTGGGCATGATTTGGGTGGGCGGTGGTTCGGCGTCGTATTTGCTGTTGGCGACGGCTTTGGTCATCGTGGCACGCGCATCGGACATGCTTAATTTCTTTGTGCAAATGTCGTCGCTGCTGGAGATTTTTGTGATTGGCAGCGAAAAGCTGCAAGACTTAATGGCTCAGCCTAGTCTGGTGGAAAAACAGTGTGCGCAGATGCCCACACGTTACGACATTAAATTTGAAAACGTGGGCTTTGCTTATGGCGCCGACGCCAAGGCTTCGTTACGCAACGTGAATCTGACCATTCCGGAGCAATCCTTCACCGCCCTCGTGGGCAGCAGCGGTTCGGGTAAAACCACGTTGACGCGGATGATTTTACGTTACGCCGACCCCGATACGGGCTCGGTTAAAATTGGTGGCGTGGACGTGCGTGACATGAGCCAAAGCCAATTAATGAGCCTGATTGCGGTGGTGTTTCAAGACGTCTACCTGTTTCAAGACAGCATTTTGAACAATATTCGCATGGCCAAGCCCAATGCAGGTGATGAAGAAGTGATGGCCGCTGCCAAGCAGGCTCAGTGCCATGAGTTCATCAGCCGCTTACCAGAAGGCTATGCCACGCCTTTGGCCGACATCGGCAGCAGTCTATCGGGCGGTGAAAAGCAGCGCATCGCCATTGCGCGCGCCATTTTGAAAGATGCGCCCATTTTGATCTTAGATGAACCAACGGCTGCCTTAGACACTAAAAATGAATTAGCCGTTCAAAAGGCACTGGATGCTCTGGTGAAAAATAAAACCATCTTGGTGATTGCCCATCGATTGTCCACCGTGGTGGGCGCCCAGCAAATTTTTGTGTTGGACGACGGCGAAGTGGTGG
>JAGNTR010000210.1 GCA_017987415.1 Neisseriaceae bacterium | reverse complement strand
CCATGCGTAAATTAGTACAGCTATGCTTTGGCGTATTGAAAAGCAAAAGACCGTATGATGCTCAGTATCAGGCGGCTTAGATAACAGAAACAAACATTCAAAACCATGGATTAGTCCATGGAGGGTTCTTGCCGCCTAATGAAATGTGTTGGCCTCATCATTAGGCCTTGACTGGGAAGATGGTATCTACGTCGGCCGTGCGGTGTTTGGTAGGGTGGGTCGTGACCCACGCAGATTTTGTTTTGGCGTTTCCGAGTGGTTTGGTAGGCTGCGTTTACTCACCAAATCAATGGCCTTCTGATGACGCTGACCATAAAAAACCCGAGCCTGGGCTCGGGTTTGGGCTTGATCAAGGTGTGACGGTCGCTTAGCGGCGGCCTAAGCCCATGGCGCGTTCCATTTTAAACAGCATCTCGTTGGCTTTGTTGCGGGCCTTTTCGGCGCCGTTATCCAAGATGTCGTCAAGGATTTGTGAGTTCAAATAGTGTTCGCGCTTTTCCTGTAGCGGCGTCAACAGATCGATCACCACATTGGCCAAGTCTTGCTTCAGAGCGCCGTAACCTAGGCCTTCGTACTGGGTTTCTAATTCAGGAATGCTCTTTTTGCTTAAGGTTGAATAAATGCTTAAGAGGTTGCTGACGCCCGGCTTGTTGGCCACGTCGAATTTGATGATGCCTTCTGAGTCGGTGACGGCGCTTTTGAATTTTTTCTCAATTTGTTTTGGTGTATCTAAAAGTGAAATAAAGCCTTTAGGGTTTTCATCGCTTTTGCTCATTTTGCTGGTGGGTTCTTGCAGCGACATCACGCGGCCACCTACTTTGGGCATCTTCACTTCGGGAATGGTGAAAATCGGCGCGTACTGCATATTAAAGCGTTCTGCTAAGTCGCGGGTCAGTTCTAAATGCTGCTTTTGGTCATCGCCCACGGGCACAATGTCGGTGCCGTACAACAAGATGTCGGCGGCCATCAGCGGTGGGTAGGTCAGTAGGCCAGCGCTGACGCCTTCTTTGGCGGCGCGACCTGAGCGCGACTTGTCTTTAAATTGCGTCATGCGTTCTAGTTCGCCGATGTAGGCAATACACTGCAGCATCCAGCCGGCTTGAGCATGGGCTGGATTTTCAGACTGGATGAAGAGGGTGACTTGTTCAGGATCCAGGCCGCAGGCCAGATACAGAGCCGCCAGCGAGCGGATGTTGGCGCGCAGCGCCTCTTTATCTTGGCGCACGGTGATGGCGTGTTGGTCAACGATGCAGAAGTAGCAGTCGTAATCGTGCTGGATGTCGACAAATTGGCTCAATGCACCAACGTAGTTGCCAAGAGTGGGGGTACCGCTGGGCTGAATGCCTGAAAAAATCGTTTTCATGATGCTAAAGAGTCCTATGGGTAACATGAATCATTAAAAAAACCGCCTTTAGGCGGTTTTTGGTTTATTGGGTTGGCAGCTTAGGCTGCTACCACGCACAAAACGAAGACCGCACGATTCAAAGGTGCAGGCCTTGCCAACGGGCAAAAGTAAATAGGGGTGCGGGTAGGTTCATAGACTAAGGTTAAATCAAACGTTTAAATGCTGTCAAGTCAGGCACTACGAATAAATAGACGTCTAGATTGACAGATGGCTTCATGTCTTTTATCATGACGAAACCTAATAAACATTAAAAAACGGAATAGGACGCGACATGAGTACCCACACATTAGCCGTAGCCGCCCGCAGCCATTGGCAGTCAGGCGTACAGACCCACAGTCAAATTCGTGATTTTGCCCCGGTGGTGATGGACGAACCCGCCGTCTTGGGCGGTGACAATCAAGGGCCGAATCCTTTGGAATATTTGGTGGCTTCTTTAAACGGCTGTAAGGGTGTGATGATTCCGCTGATTGCGAAAGAGCTGGGTTTTAGCTTTAGCGCGCTGTCGTTTGATACCAAGGGCGTGATTGACCTACGTGGTTTGATGGGCGAGCCGGACGTGTCGACTCATTTTCAAAGCCTGATCTTCTCGGTGCAGATTAAAACCGATGAGTCTGAGGAGCGCCTACAGGCGCTGAAAACCGCGGTAGCCACGCGCTGCCCGATTTACAATCTTTTGCGCGATGCCAATGTGGCGTTAGAAACGCATTGGACGCGTGGCTGAATCGAAGCTTAAGGCGACCAGCAAACGCAAACGGCCCGACTGATGGTTCATCAGTCGGGCCGTTTTTAAGCCGTTTATTCCGCGTCTGGCGTGGCTTCGGCGTCGTCTTCTGGTGCTGCCTTGGCCTGCATGGCCTCATCATGGGCCTGGAACCAGGCTTCAACAACGGTGTTGACGTCGTCAATACCCTGTTTTTTGAGGCTAGAAAACAACTGAATGGTCACTTGTTGACGATCAGAGAAAGGTTTTAACGCTTTCTTGACTGCAGACAAGGTTTTAATCTGGTCATTCTTGGATAATTTATCAGACTTGGACAACAGAATGTGCACGGGTTGTCCCGTGGTGGCAAAAAAGTCCAACATTCTTTGATCCAGCTCTCGAAGTGGGTGGCGTACATCCATGATGAGGATCAGACCAATCAAAGAAGTACGCGATTGCAGGTACTGTCCGAGTAAATTCACCCAGTGTGCCCGAATTGCCTCAGGGACTTTAGCGTACCCGTAGCCAGGCAGGTCAACCATGTAGTGACCATTTCTTAATTCAAAGAAATTGATGTGTTGGGTACGGCCCGGAGTCTTTGATACATAAGCCAAACGAGTGTGATTGGTGAGTGTATTAATGGCGCTAGACTTGCCCGCATTACTGCGGCCCACAAAGGCAATTTCAGCAGAAGTAGGCGGCAAATCTTTCAGATGATTGACCGTTGTAAAAAATTTTGCGTTTTGAAATAGGCTCATGGGTAGAATAATTGATTGAAGTT
>JAGNTR010000209.1 GCA_017987415.1 Neisseriaceae bacterium | reverse complement strand
AAATTGAAGTGATGTGTTTGAAGAAGTGGCGCAGCGGCACCTTGGCAATGAACTTCAACATCACCAGATACATCAGCACAATCACCGCAATCAAGCCCAAGTAGTCGGTCAAAATAAACTTGGCCAACGGCCCAAAGATTTTAAAGCCGTACTCACCGATGGTGCAGGCGATCAAGGCGGCCACGCCGATGGGCGAGAACGCCATCACAATCGCAGTCATCTTGTACATAATCTCGGTGCCTTCTTTCATCAGATCATTCATCTTGGCGGCTTTTTCACCGATTAAAGTGATGGAAATGCCAAAGAACAGCGCAAACACGATAATCTGCATCAAGTTGCCGTCTACCAAAGCCTTCACCGGATTACTCGGGAAGATGCTCAACAGCGTTTCGCCCAGCGTCGGCATCGCCTTTGCCTCTACCGCCGCGGCCGTTTGCAAGCTGGCCAAATCAAAGTTACTGCCCGGCTGCACAATGTGGGCTACCGCTAGGCCAATACAGCCCGCTAACATCGTGGTCACCACGTAATACAGCATGGTTTTGGAGCCAATACGCTTGAGCTTCTGCACGTCGCTGATGCTGGCCACGCCCGACACAATAGAAAAAAACACCAACGGCACCACCAGCATTTTAATCAGGGTTAAGAACAAATCCCCTACTGGTTTAATCACCAAAATGTCTTGTTTAAAAATCAACCCAAGGGCGATCCCCACCACAAACCCAAGGAATACCTTGGTTGATAGACCCATTTTTTTCATCTCTCTACTCCTTTGTGACTGCTTTTATTATATTAACTTATCGATTAGCGATCGCCGTTGACGATGGCTTGGGTAATGCTTAAAAATTGATCAATCTCAGCCTCGGTGTGGCAATGCATGGGCGACACCCGTATCGCCCCGCTCAAGCCCAAGGCTTCGACAATGCGCTTAGAATAAATACTGGTGTTCACCCGCTCATACACGGTGACGCCACGGCGCTGATATTCGGCCCGTAACGCATCAAAATCCCAGCCCTCAAGGCCCATCGCCACAATCAGGTCGCGCTGGTCTAACGGCGCATCGTCGAGATAAACGTTGACCCCCGCCATCTGGCGCAGCCCCGTTACCCCTTCGCCGCCGTTCAGCAAGCGATGCAGCAGCGCCCGCTCGTGCAGCTCAATCGCCTCCATCCCAGCCAAATAGCGCGCGCGTGGCGTATCCGCGGCCTCATCCACCGCCGCACCCAGCGCATCAATATAGGCAAACACCTGATTCATCGAATGGAACAGCGACGCCGTCGGCGTGCCCAAGCCCCAAGCCTGATCAGGCCGAGCCAATAGCTTATGGTGAGGCAAGGCCGACACCCGATCCGATACATAGCCAAAGCCAATGCCACGGCTGGCCATGAACTTATACGGCGCAAAGTTCAGGCCGTCTAAAGGAATGGCGCTTAAATCAATGGTGCCGTGAGGCAAATGCTGAACCGCATCCGAAATAATGAATAAATCCGGCTTTTTCTCGCGCGCCTTGGCCACAATCGTGGCCAAATCCATGATGTTGCCCGAGATATTCGACGACGCAATGATGCTCAACAGCGTGGTGTCCTCATCGATCAGCGCTAGAATCGACTCCACGCTGACAAAGCCCTCTGCATTGGCCTCGGCCACGCGTAAGGTCTTATCGGTTTGGGCACAATAAAACGCCGCCGCATCATAGGCCGAAGGATGCTCAATATTGGACGTCACCACATTGGTGCCGGCCACATGGGTCACAATCGTACCCACCATCTGGAACATCACCTGCGACGCGGTTAATTCCGTCAATAAAGACCCAGAAGGCGCATTCAGCATGGTGCGTAAAATGGTCTCTTCGCCCTTGGCCATGATGTCTTGCAGCATTAAGGCGCGCTCATGCACCCGCTCAGGACAATCTGGCAACAGATCAATGGTGCTCTTGGCCATAATGGCTTCAATCAGCCGCAGCGAGCCGCCAGAGTTGTCAAAAAACAGGCGCGAGCTGCCGTCCAAATCCTGATCCAAATAGGCAAACTGCGCGCGCAGCGCTTGGTGAATCTGGGGCGCAATCAGGCGCCCGCTTAAGGTATGGCTCATTTGGGTGTTCCTCTTCTATTTCTTATGGTGAATCCAGTATAGCCACGATTTTTTGATTAAAAAAACACAATCTCATCATATTAAATATCGAATTAATTCATGATTAAAGAAACACGCCGCCACAACCCCAAGCGCAAATCAAGCGCCCATAAAATAACTGATGTGACAAACCCTTAACCAATCTGCCATAATCTAAAGCCAGGCTAAGGCCACGCCGGCCACCCCATAATCTGATTAAAACGACCCAATAACCGAGAACCCAAGCGCCATGAACCTTGTATTTATCGAAACCTTTGTGACCGTCGCCCTATCCAAGAACATCACCGATTCGGCCGCCAAGCTGTTTACCTCGCAATCCACCGTCAGCTATCGCCTCAAAGAGCTAGAGCGGCTGTTGGACGTGACCCTGATTAAGCGCGGCAAGGGCGAAAAGGCCACCGAACTCACCAACGAAGGCAAGCAGTTCCTGCCCTTGGCGCTGAACTGGCTAGAGTTAAACAAAAAAATCAAAAATTTCCGCTCCGAAACCGACTATTACTCGCTCTCCATCGCCAGCGTGGAAAGCCTAAACATGTATTTACTGGGGGATTTTTATAAGAACCTACAGTTCGACGAACACGACTGGCGCCTGTCTATCCACAACCTACACAGCCACGAAATCGCCCGCCTCACCAACGCCAAAGTCATCGACATCGGCATCATCGTCAGCGACTTTACCGACATCGGCGTGGTCTCGGAAGAAATTTACAGCGAAGAAATTGTGGTGGTCACCAAGAAGCCGGGGCTATTCCCCAGCGACAGCAT
>JAGNTR010000108.1 GCA_017987415.1 Neisseriaceae bacterium | reverse complement strand
GCTCACCAAAGCTGCGGCAGCGCCGACAGCAATAAGGTCACGCCCGACAGCGTTAACAATGACAACACCACCTGCTTAAACGCCTGATCGCTGATGCCCAAATACAACCGCGTACCCAAAAACACGGGGATGAGCATGGTCGGCACCATCAGCGCAAAAAGCGGCAGCATCGCCACCGTCACAATACCCGTGCCCACATAGGTTGCCATCGTCACCGCCAGCATGCCCAAGTTGAAATTTTGAATGATGCTGCGCTGGGCATGCTTGTCCATTTGCCGCAAGGTACACCACAGCGTCGGGAGCGTACCAGAAAATCCACCCAGACCACTCATCACGCCGCCCAAAGCGCCCACCAAAGCATCAATCCAAGGGTGGTTCAGCGTCACCGCCGGCAAACGCGCCGACAGCAGCATCAGCGGACACCAAACCACCAACAACCCACCTAAGATCGCCTTAAAGAGCGCCACATTGACCAGCGGCAACACCATCACCCCCAACGGAATCCCGACTAGGCCACCGAGTAAAAAAGGCCGCAGCAAACGCCAATCCACCCGCCGCTTAAGGGTAAAGACCGCCATGATCTGCCCAACTAGGGCGCCAAAAACGGCCAAAGAAGCCGCTAAGCGTGGCTCTAAAGTCCAGGCCCAAACCGACATGGCCACGAGGCCAAAGGCAAAGCCAGACAGCCCTTGTACAAACCCCGCTAACAACGTTCCCGCAATAACTACCCAAATCACGTCTGCCATCATGCCTCCATCCAAATATTCAGGTCCATTCGCCGATTATCAGTCTACCGCATTAACGCGTTCGATGTGCCGAAGCGATCACGGCATCAAAAGGCGTTTGATACCCTTCGGGCTTGGTCAACACCAGCTGCTGACAGGATTCGCCCCGCGCCAAATACTTGGTTTCAAAGTGGGTGCGGTCTCGCCCCGCGGCTACTGCTTCACGTACATAAGGCAGCCGCCACTGCGTTTGCAGCTGTGCTTCTGCCTCATCAATATAGGCCTCAATATTGCTGGCCAAGGTTAAGGTGGCTCCTGGCTGCAGGCGCGACAGCAAGAAAGCAAAAAAAGGCATGTTCAACCACCGTTGAGCCGGATTCTTAGGCTCTGGATTCGGATACAGAATAAACGCCTCACTCAAGCAGGCGGGCGCCAAAGCATGCACCACCCAAGGCAAAGCATCGGCATGCACCGGATGTAAGTTGGCCAATTCGGCCACCGCCGCGCGCGCAGCAAAGGCCTGAAACTTAGCCGCCGTGCGCTCAATCGCGAACAGACGCTTGTCGGGATGCGCTGCGGCAAAATCCAGCGCATGCTTACCCATGCCCGCGCCTATTTCCAAACACAACGGCGATTCATCCAGCACAACCGGTTCGGTAAAGCCTCGCGGCGGCTGTAGGTATTGGGGTTGAAAAATACGGCTCATGGTGATCCTTTCAGCAGTCGTTTCACGATCTGGGCTCATGCCTAAAACGACATAAAAAAACCCTGCCGGATCTCGACAGGGTTTGGGGAGACGTCGCTTAAGACGCCATTTTTTTGGCTAGGTAACCTTCGTAGTCACCTAAGTAGTGTTCAAAACCACCTTTGCCATCTAGCTCAATAATCTGGGTGGCCAAGGAGCTCACAAACTGACGGTCATGCGACACGAAAATCAACGTACCGGTGTATTTTTCCAAAGCCATGTTCAAGGACTCAATGCTTTCCATGTCCATGTGGTTGGTCGGTTCGTCCATAATCATCACGTTCGGGCGCTGTAAAATTAATTTACCGTACAGCATGCGGCCTTTTTCACCACCGGACAAAACGCGTACGTTTTTAGTCACGTCGTTGCTGCCAAACAGTAAGCGTCCTAGCGTACCGCGAATCACTTGCTCATCATCGCCTTCTTGACCCCATTCGCGCATCCACTCAGTCAAGTTATCATCACAATCAAAATCTTGTTCGTGATCTTGTGGGTAATAGCCCAGCTGCGCTTTTTCAGCCCACTTCACCGTACCGGTGTCTGGCGTCACGCCATCGCTGTAGGCAGCATCGTAACCGCCGGCCAACAGTTTCAACAGCGTGGACTTACCCGCACCGTTAGGCCCAATAATGGCCAAACGCTCGCCGGCTTCTAGAATCAAATTCAGCTTTTCAAACAATAGCTCTTCAAAACGCTTGCTCAAATTAGCCACTTCGACGGCCTGACGATGCAGTTTAAATTTATCGTTAGGTTCAAAGCGAATAAACGGGTTTTGGCGGCTAGACGGTTTAACTTCAACCATTTCTGACTTCAGCTTATCAGCCTGTTTCAAACGCGACGTTGCCTGACGGGCCTTAGATTTATTGGCGCTAAAGCGCGCCACAAACTCTTGCAGCTCTTGCATTTTGTCTTTGGCTTTAGCGTTGTCGCTCAATTGACGCTCACGCGCCTGCATGCTGGCAATCATGTAATCATCGTAGTTACCTGGGTAAATACGAATTTCACCGTAGTCTACGTCGGCCATATGAGTACACACTTCGTTTAAGAAGTGACGATCATGGGAAATGATCACCATGGTCGATTCATACTGATTCAGGACATCTTCCAACCAACGAATGGTGTTGATGTCCAAGTTATTGGTCGGTTCATCTAACAACAATACGTCTGGCTTAGAGAACAGGGCTTGAGTCAGCAGCACGCGTAGCTTAAAGCCAGGCGCTACTTCGCTCATCAAGCTATTGTGTAAAGACAGCTCAATGCCGGCACCCAATAGAAGCTCACCCGCACGTGCTTCGGCCGTATAGCCATCGTACTCAGCAAACTTGGCTTCTAATTCAGCCGCATGCATGTAATCATCTTCGGTGGCTTCTAAGTTGGCGTAAATGGCATCACGCTCGCTCATTGCGGCCCACATCTCGGTGTGGCCCATCATCACCACGTCTAAAACGCGCATCTCTTCGTAAGCAAATTGGTCTTGACGTAATTTACCCAAACGCATGCCGGTTTCAATCGCCACTTCACCGCTGGTTTGTTCTAAATCACCGCCCAGAATTTTCATAAACGTGGATTTACCGGAGCCATTGGCGCCAATCAAACCATAACGGTTGCCGCCGCCGAATTTAACCGAAACATTTTCAAATAATGGCTTGGCGCCAAACTGCATCGTGATATTACTGGTACTGATCACACCGAATTCCTTACAAAAATTTTATAAAGCGCTAAAACCGCTAATTTTAGCACACCTACCCCAGAATAAACCATGCAACCCAGAGGATTCTCTTGAAAACACTATGGCTGGTCGAAAAAATAGGCTACAATCGAAAAAAACTTGCTTAACATTTTAAGGCTACGAATAGAGGTTATTATGCTTACTGGCAGTATTGTTGCAATCGTCACCCCCATGACTGAAACAGGCAAAGTAGACTATCAAAGCTACCAAGCACTTCTTGATTGGCACATCGCCAACGGCACCCAAGGCATCGTGGCCATGGGCACCACTGGTGAATCATCCGTCCTGAGCGTGGATGAACACCTAGAAGTGGTTGAGTACACCGTCAAGCATGTTAATAAGCGCATCAAGGTCATCGCCGGCACCGGCGCTAACAACACCCATGAAGCGATCAACCTATCCACTCATGCAGAACGCCTCGGCGCTGACCTGTCTTTATCGGTGGTGCCTTATTACAACAAGCCTAATCAAGAAGGCATGTATTTGCACTACAAAATGATTGCGGACAAAACCAGCATCCCGATGATCCTCTATAATGTACCGGGACGCACCGTAGTCGACCTGCACAACGACACCGCCTTAAAACTAGCCCAGATCGAGAACATCGTGGGCCTCAAAGACGCAACCGGTAATATTGGTCGTGCCTGTGATTTGATTCGTCGCGCCCCTGAAGGCTTTGCCCTATACTCTGGCGACGACGCCACCACCATGGCCTTTATGCTGTGCGGCGGCCACGGCGGCATTTCGGTGACGGCCAACGTTGCCCCTAAAGCCTATAGCGACATGTGCCAAGCGGCGCTTGCCGGCGACATTGCTACTGCGCGCCAGCTCAATGATAGCCTCCAAGCACTACACAGTGATTTATTTTGCGAACCTAGCCCTGCCGCACCTAAATGGGCTCTTAAAACCCTAGGCATTCTGCCCAATGACCACGTTCGTGCGCCATTGACGGAACTATCTGCCGCAGGACAATCAAAAGTAATGGCAGCGTTACAGCAAGCCAACCTTATTTAATAACAGGAAGCCTAGATGAATTCGTTAAAACGCTCTTTGAGTGCACTTGCCATCCTGAGTTTAGCGGCTTGCGCCAGCAATAATCCTGCCGAACCCAAGCTAGACTACAAATCGCCCAGCATGCCTAAAGAAGTGTCTTTAGCCGTGCCGCCCGATCTGACCACGCCCAATATGGACCCACGCTACGTGATTCCTCAAGGCGCCGTAACCGCCACCCAAATTGCCAATGCAGGCAAAGGCGGGGCTCAAGTCACCGGCAACCCAGCGCTTTTACCTCAGGTTAAAGACATCCACATCGAACGCGATGGCGCTCAGCGCTGGCTAGCCATCGACAATAAAAGCCCAGATCAAGTGTGGCCACAGCTAAAACAGTTCTGGCAAGAAATGGGCTTTGTGATGGCGTCGGAAGAACCCCAAATTGGTTTGATGCAAACCGAGTGGGCCGAAAACCGCGCCAAGCTGCCTAACGATGGCTTGCGTAAGCTGTTCGAAAAAGTGGGCCTAGGCAACGTGTACTCGACTTCGGAACGCGATCAATTCGTGATCCGCATGGAACGCAGCACCAAAGGTGTGAACGTGTTTTTTGGCCATAAAGGCATGGAAGAAGTATACGATTCCAAAAACAAAGACACCACCGTATGGCAACCACGCCCTTCTGACCCCAATCTTGAAGCCGCCCTATTGGGCCGTTTCATGATGTACTTGGGCCTAAACGAAGAGCAAGTGAGCCAGCAGCTGGCACAGAAAGACGTGCCCGCCGGCGGCCTAGCCCGCATCGTGGGCAACAGCGTTGAACTACAAGACAGTGGCGAACGCGCCTTCCGTCGCGTGGGTGCAGCCCTAGACCGCGTAGGCCTAACCGTTATCCAGGAAAACCGCGAGCGTGCCCTATACCTGGTGAAACCGGCAGACCTAGAAGCCGATGCGATTAAAACCGACAAACCAGGCGTATTCACACGCTGGTTCGGCAAGAAACAGGAAACCGTGGCAGAAGAAAAACCACAGCTGATCGTGAGCGTGGCCCCAACCGGCCCCAACACCGTTGCTGTGACCATCCTCCAGGAAGACGGCAGCCCTTACCAAGGTAAAGACGCCAACACCTTCCTCAGCCGTTTACAAACTGAGCTGCGTTAATTGATTCCACCCCGACCAGCCTTCTCGAAGGCTGGTTTTTTTATGCGGTATGCCCATGTCCCAAAAACGAAAATACCTGATCGCTCTATTAGCCTTCACCCTGCTCTTTGCCGCCAGCACTTTTTTTGGCAACCAAGCCTTGGCACTGGATCAAACCCGAGTAGGCTATCTGCTGTTTTTATGCGCCATCATCTGTTTTTTTGGGCAAATGTTTAGCCTCGCGCTGCTGGCGCGCCTCTCCAGCCGCAGCACTCGCCGCTAAGCCTTGTTTATCGTCATCGGAAAGCCCAATATGTTCGACAAAATCGTCATGGCCAGCAACAATGCTGGCAAACTCAAAGAATTCAGCGCCCTATTTGATCACTACCACGTACGCCTAATCGCTCAAGGTGAGCTCGACGTACCCGAATGTCCCGAGCCTTTTTTGACCTTCGTCGAAAACGCCTTAGCCAAAGCACGTCACGCCAGTGCCCACACCGGCCTACCGGCCCTAGCCGATGATTCAGGCATCTGCGCCACGGCACTGAATGGCGCCCCCGGCATTTATTCTGCGCGCTACGCCGGCGAACAGCCTAAATCAGATGCCGCTAATAACCTGAAGCTGAGCCAAGCGCTCGCGGCGCACGCCAATAAAGAAGTTTGGTACGCCTGCGTTTTGGTGTTAGTGCGCCACGCAGAAGACCCTCTGCCCCTGATCGCTCAGGGTATGTGGCGCGGTGAATTTGTGGCCGAAGCGCAAGGCGAGCATGGCTTTGGCTACGATCCGCATTTCTACCTAGCCGATGCCGGCCAAACCGCGGCGCAAATGGCGCCCGAACATAAAAATAAAATCAGTCACCGTGGCCAAGCCATGGCCATTCTGATGCAACAGCTAGACGCCCTCTACGGCCGCTAAGCTGCTAACCGGAACCCCTACCACCATGTCTCACATTGCCTTTATGTCTGGCCAGCTGACCACGCTGCCCCCTCTGTCGCTCTACATCCACATTCCGTGGTGCGTGAAGAAATGCCCTTATTGTGACTTCAACTCACACAAGGCAGGCACAGAGGTGCCAGAAGAAGAATACTGCGCCGCCTTAATCAAAGATTTAGAGAGTGAATTACCCAACGTTTGGGGTCGGCCTATTGAAAGCATTTTCATCGGCGGCGGTACGCCTAGCCTATTTAGCGCCGAGGCCATCAGCCAGCTGATCAGCGCCATTCGCGCGCGCCTGCCGCTGAAGCCGAATCTTGAAATCACCATGGAGGCCAATCCCGGCACCTTCGAAATCAATCGCTTCTTAGGATTTAAAGAGGCTGGCGTCACTCGCCTATCGATCGGGGTACAAAGCTTTCACAACGACCATTTAAACGCCCTAGGCCGTATCCACCAAGGCCAAGAAGCCATCGAGGCAATCAAGCTGGCGGTACAGGCCTTTGACTACGTCAACGTCGACTTAATGTACGCTCTGCCCAACCAAACCGTGGCCGAGGCCGTCGCCGATGTCCAAACCGCCATCGACCTTGGCGTGACCCACATCAGCGCCTACCATCTGACCTTAGAGCCGAACACTGCCTTTGGCCACACGCCACCGCCAGGCTTACCGCTGGACGAACAAGCCCTAGACATCGAAGAAGCGGTACACCAAACGCTGCTGAGCGCTGGCTTTGAGCATTATGAAACGTCAGCCTTTGCCAAACAGCAACACTATGGTCAGCACAATTTAAACTACTGGCGCTTTGGCGACTACCTAGGCATCGGCGCCGGCGCCCATGGTAAAATCTCCTACCCAACCCATATTGAGCGCACGACCCGTAAGCGCCACCCAAATGACTATCTGCTCAGCAGCCTTAACGGCAGCCAAGTCTCTAGCCGCGAACCCGTCAGCAAAAGCGAGCTGCCGTTTGAGTTCATGCTGAATGCGCTGCGCCTAACGAATGGCGTGCCGACACGCTATTTTCAAGAAAGAACTGGCTTGAGCTTAAACGTCATCTCACGCATACTAGAGCAAGCCCAAAAACAGGGGTTATTATCCGATGACCCCACCCAACTCGCGCCCACTCTCATGGGCCAGCGATTCTTAAACAACTTACTACAGTTATTTTTACAGGAGTCACCACATGGCTAAAACCATCATTCACACCGACAAAGCCCCTGCCGCCATCGGCGCTTATTCTCAAGCCGTACGTGCAGGCAACACCGTTTATCTTTCTGGCCAAATTCCATTGAACCCAGAAACAGGCGAAGTGGTTGCCGGTGGTTTCGCAGAAGAAACCCATCAAGTATTCAAAAACTTCAAAGCCATCGTTGAAGAAGCAGGCGGCAGCTTAGACCAAGTGGTGAAAATCAATGCGTTCTTAACCGATCTTGGCAACTTCGCCACCTTTAACGAAATCATGGCCCAATACTTCACCGAGCCTTACCCAGCACGCGCCGCCATCGGCGTGGCGTCTTTACCTAAAGGCGTTCAAGTTGAAGCCGAAGGCATTTTGGTGTTAAACGATTAAGCTTGACGCCATCACGCACCCAAAAGACCGCTGCTGCGGTCTTTTTTTTGGCCCATACACCGCTTTACCGCCACGAACGCCTCGCACACACCCTCACCTACAGATCGGCTCTTGACGGCCAGCGCCATCAGATATATTTTATCTAACAAACTAAGTTTTACTACAAAAACAAATAGAGGAAAAATATGAAACAAAATCGCTGGTGGGGCGTGATCGCCCTCCTGATCCTAATCGTCATCGCCTACGTCGACCGCGTCAATATTTCGGTCATGCTGGTCAATCCTGACTTTCTCAACCATTTTGGCCTAAGCGGCAATCGCGCCGCCCAAGGCAGCCTGATGACGCTTTTTTTACTGGGCTATGGCTTGTCCGCCATGCTGCTTACGCCCTTCTTAGAAACCCTTCTAGGCTACCGTAAAGGCCTCATGATCAGCGTACTGCTTTGGGCCATCTTTACCGCCCTCTCGCCGATTATGGGCTCGATTACCGCCTTATTGGTTGTGCGTGCCCTCTTGGGCATCAGCGAAGGGCCGCTGTTCTCGCTCAAAACCATGTACATCAGCGACCACTTCCGTCCGGGCGAACTGGGCAAACCCAATGCCGTGAGCGCCTTAGGGGTGTCTTTTGGCCTGGTGATCGGCTTTCCCTTGGTGACGTTTCTCATGAGCCATTTTGGCTGGTTTGAATCATTTTACGTTTTGGCTGGCCTTAACTTAGTCGTTGGCCTAGGCCTCATCCACTTTTTTGTGCGCCCACCCACTCACGCTCCAGCAGCCAATCCAAGCACCATCGCCCAGCCTGTATTTAGCCGCGTCTGGACCACTTTTGCCCACGCTTGGCGCACCCCTATGCTGGGCTGGATCATCGTGGTTGAAATCGCCACCTTAAGCTATCTATGGGGCTCTAGCTCCTGGCTACCGGCCTACTTAACCAGCGACAAAGGATTTTCCATAAAAGAGATGGGGTTTATTTCGTCGCTGCCCTTTGTGGTCAGTATTTTTTCTAAATACCTCGGTGGTATGCTGTTAGATAAAATCAAGCCTAAGCAAGCACCGTTGATTTTTGCCTTTGGCGGCTTGGCCACGGCACTGTGCATGCTAGGGGTTATGTTCAGCCAAGCCATTCCTTGGCTGGCGTTTTTTCTCTTGGCCGCCAACGCCTGCTGGGGCATTCAGGGCGCCGCCATTCCCACCTTGATTCAATACCACGCCCAAGCCGACAGCGTCGGTACGGCCTACGGCCTCATCAACGGCATTGGCAACACCTTCGCCGCCTTCATCCCGATGCTGATGGGCATAGTCATGGCCAGTAAAGGCACGGTGTCTTCAGGCTTTTCTGTCTTGGTAGCATCACAGCTGCTCACCCTCGTGGCGGGCACCTGTTTATACCTGCGCATGCGTGGCGGCCATAAAC
>JAGNTR010000107.1 GCA_017987415.1 Neisseriaceae bacterium | reverse complement strand
GAAAGGGTGAGGCCTGCGACCACGGCCAAAATTGTGGCAAAGGCCACGGCGGAAATAAAGCCGAGGAAGAGGTTGCCGCCAACGGCAGCTGCCAAATGCACGGCCGCCATATTGATGCCGCCAACCAAGTCTCCACCTTCACCCATATAGGCAGGATTGTTAGACAAGAACATGATGGCGCCAAAGCCGATGATGAAGGTCAAAATATAGAAATAGCCAATAAAAGCCGTTGCCACAAAGACAGATTTACGTGCCTGTTTGGCGTCTTTGACGGTGAAAAAACGCATCAAAATATGCGGCAGACCCGCAGTGCCGAACATCAGGGCAATGCCGAGCGACAAGGCATCAATGGGATTGGCGACTAGCCCGCCAGGGCCCATGATTTTTTCGCCTTGGGTATGGGCATTAATGGCCGTAGTGAATAGGGTGTCAAAGCTAAAGTCTACGGCGATCAACACCATCAGCGACATAAAGCTGGCGCCAAACAGTAATAAAACGGCTTTGATGATCTGCACCCAAGTGGTGGCCAGCATACCGCCGAACAGGACGTAGAGGATCATCAACACGCTGACGATGATGACGGCCCAGTAGTATTGGATGCCAAATAAAAGCTCAATCAACTTGCCTGCGCCGACGACTTGGGCGATCAAATACACCAAGACGACGGACAAAGTGCCTGAGGCGGACAAAATGCGTAAAGGCGTGGCGCTGAGGCGGTAGGCAGCGACGTCGGAAAAGGTAAAGCGCCCTAAATTACGCAGGCGCTCGGCAATGATGAATAAGACGATGGGCCAACCGACTAAAAAGCCTGTGGAGTAAATTAGGCCATCGTAGCCTACTGCAAACACCATGCCGGAAATCCCTAAAAAGGACGCGGCCGACATATAGTCTCCAGCGATGGCCAAGCCATTTTTAAAGCCGGTGATGCCGCCACCTGCGGTGTAGAAGTCGCTGGTGGATTTATTGCGCTGGGCGGCCCAATAGGTGATGCCCAGCGTGGCGATGACGAAAATAAAGAACATGATGATGGCTGGGATGTTGGCCGCACGGCCATCAGCGGCATAGGCAATACCGGGGTAAAGGCTGAAGCTGAGTAAGGCCCATAGCAGCCCTGTGTGCTTATTCATGCGTCACCTCCGCTTGGGTGACTTCACGAACCACTTTTTGGGTGATGGTTTCATAAATACCGTTGGCGCGATGCACGTAGATGCCGGTAATCAGAATGGCGAACAGAATCACAAATAAGCCAGCATAGATGCCGACGGTGACGGCGCTGTCGCCCACGGTTTGGGCAAAAGTGGCGGGTGAAGCGCCGATATACAAAATATAAATCACGTATATGCTGATCATCATGGCCGTAAGCGACCATCCTAAGATGCTTTTTGCACGAGCCATGGCCTGAAATTCAGGATGCGCCATGACGCGGTGGTCAATATTGTTTTTATTCATCTATAGTCCCCTTTGAATGGCGCAGGATTACGCCAACTTAATTTTTACGGGGTAAGCCTTTATGCTGTCTAATTTTTATTTTTGATGACCATCATTTGTGATGATTATGATTATGGCATTTAAAGGGCTGGTGGGGTGAATGGTTGAGGCTAGAGGGGGGAATGTTTTGGCCATAAAAAAGCAGCCCCGATCGGGGCTGCTAGAGGCTGCTGCTGAGGCCTGTGTTTACTTGGCTTCTTCAGACAGCTGTGCCATGATTTGTGGGTTTTCCAAGGTGGAAATGTCTTGGGTAATGGTTTCGCCTTTGGCTAATGAACGCAAGAGGCGACGCATGATCTTACCCGAGCGGGTTTTGGGTAGGTTTTCGCCAAAGCGAATGTCGTCCGGTTGGGCGATCTTACCGATTTCATGGGCGACCCAGCTCTTGAGTTCGGCCGCAATGCGTTTGGCTTCTTCACCTTCTGGACGGTCGTCTTTTAACACCACAAAGGCCACGACGGCTTCGCCTTTAATCTCATGCGGTTTACCCACGACGGCGGCTTCAGCCACCAGAGGGTTGGCCACTAAGGCAGATTCAATCTCCATCGTGCCTAAGCGATGGCCAGAGACGTTCAATACGTCGTCCATCCGACCCATGATCCAGATGTAGCCGTTTTCATCGCGGTAGGCTGAATCACCGGCCACATAGTATTGGCCACCGAACTCATCGGGGAAGTAGGTGCTGGCAAAACGCTTGTCGTCGCGCCAGATCGTGCGTAAGAGCGATGGAAACGGGCGTTTAATCACCAAAAAGCCGCCGTTGCCAGTGTCGACCGCAGCACCAGATTCATCCACAACGTCGGCCATGATGCCGGGCAGCGGTAGGGTACAAGAGCCGGGCTTAATCGCAATCGCGCCGGGCAGCGGGGCGATGCTGTTTGAACCGGTTTCGGTTTGCCACCAGGTGTCGACGATGGGGCAGCGACTGGCGCCCACGGTTTCGTAAAACCACATCCACGCTTCTGGGTTAATCGGCTCACCCACAGAGCCTAGGAGGCGCAATGAGGTCAGATCGTATTTTTTAGGCAGGTCGCTGCCCAGTTTAATCAAGGAGCGAATCGCCGTTGGCGCGGTGTAAAACACCGTGACTTTATGGCGCTCGATCATTTGCCAGAAGCGTCCCGCATCTGGGTAGGTGGGAATGCCTTCAAAAATCACTTGGGTGGTGCCAATGGCCAGTGGGCCGTAGCACACATAGGTGTGGCCGGTAATCCAGCCTACGTCGGCGGTACACCAGAAAACGTCGTTGTCTTTATTGTCGAATACCCACTTCATGGTGGTGATGCCGCCCAATAAATAGCCGCCAATGCTGTGCTGTACGCCTTTAGGCTTACCAGTACTGCCCGATGTGTACAAAATAAACAAAGGGTCTTCTGCACTCATCCATTCAGGCTCACACTCTTTGTCTTTATGGGCAATTAAGTCGTGCCACCAGATGTCGCGCTCGGCAAACCATTCGGTGTCTGAATCGGTGCGCTGTAGCACAACGACTTTTTCAACAGATGGGCATTTGCCATTAGCGACGGCCTCATCGACGGTAGATTTAAGTGGCGTTTTCTTACCCCCACGCAGGCCTTCATTGGCCGTGATGATGATTTTGGCTTCGGCGTCGTTCACGCGATCCGATACGGCACCAGAAGAAAACCCACCAAAAACCACCGAGTGAATGGCGCCAATACGGGCACAGGCCTGCATGGCCACAACGGCATCGGCCACCATGGGCATGTAGATCACCACGCGGTCGCCGCGGTTAACGCCTAGGCTTTTTAGGCCGTTGGCGAATTGGCATACGCGCTCGTATAGCTGTTTGTAGGTAATGTGTTCGCTGGTGCCGTCATCCTGTTCGAAAATAATGGCGGTTTTATTGGCCTTTTCGGGTAGGTGGCGGTCGATACAGTTGTAGGAAATATTCAGTTCGCCATCGGCAAACCATTTGAAATAGGGCGCATTGCTGCCGTCAAAGGTTTGGGTAAATGGCTTATGCCAGTCGATGTGTTCGCGTGCAAGGCCAGCCCAAAACCCTTCGTAATCTTCGTTGGCTTGGTCGCATAAGGCGTTGTATCCTGCCATGCCCTTAACGTTGGCGTGGGTGACGAACTCATCGGATGGATTGAAAATTCGCGTTTCTTTCAATACTGATTCAATTGCAGACATGACAACTCCTTTGTTTTTGTTGTGCAAATGGCGCATCAGGCATCATGTTGACCTGATGCGCCTTTGGTTTTGCTCCGTGCTATGGGTTCAATGCCTTAGTGGTCTTGGGCGTCAGAGGCGCCAATACCGGTCATCGAACGAACATATTGTTGCTCAAAGCCCGCTTTGTCAATTGCGGCGCGCTCAGAGCGATCGGTGATTGAGAACAACCAAGCCACGATGAAGGCCAGTGGAATGGTGAATAGTGCAGGGTTAGAGTAAGGGAAGATGGCTTTTTCATGATGCATCACCGACACCCAAACAGTTGGGCCTAAGATGATCAACACCACCGCCACGATTAAACCGGCTGCCCCACCCACAACGGCGCCGCGTGTGGTCAAACCTTTCCAGAACATAGACAAGAATAGGATAGGGAAGTTTGCCGATGCTGCGATGGCAAAGGCCAAGCCCACCATAAACGCCACGTTTTGGTTTTCAAATGCAATCCCTAACACAATGGCCACAACGCCTAAGCCTAAGGTGGTCATGCGTGACACCAACATCTCTTCTTTTTGTGACGCTTTGCCTTTTTTAATCACTGAGGCGTATAGGTCATGGCTAACCGCTGACGCACCAGATAAGGTCAAACCTGCGACGACCGCTAAAATAGTGGCGAAGGCAACGGCTGAAATAAAGCCTAAGAAGAGGTTGCCGCCCACGGCTGCCGATAAATGTACTGCGGCCATATTCACGCCACCGATCAAGACATTGTCGCTGCCAGGCTCCATAAACTGAGGGTTGTTGTACACCAACATGATGGCGCCAAAGCCGATGATGAAGGTCAAAATGTAGAAGTAACCAATAAAGCCGGTGGCCACAAATACTGATTTACGGGCTTCTTTAGCGTCTTTGACGGTGAAGAAACGCATCAGAATATGAGGCAGGCCAGCGGTACCAAACATCAAGGCCAAGCCCAAGGACAATGCATCAATCGGATTGGCGACGAGTCCGCCAGGCTTCATGATGTCGATGCCTTTAGGGTGAACGTCAACGGCTTTCTTGAACATCGCTTCAGGGCTAAAGCCAACGGTTTTCAATACCATGAAGGCCATGAACGAGGCGCCAGACAGCAGCATCACGGCTTTGATGATTTGTACCCAAGTGGTGGCCAACATGCCGCCAAAAAGCACGTACAGCACCATCAACACGCCCACGATGATCACCGCCCAAATGTAATTCATGCCGAACAGTAATTGGATCAACTTGCCTGCACCCACCACTTGAGCAATTAAGTAAATTAACACCACAGACATGGTGCCGCCCGCGGCAAATAGGCGTACGGGGGTGCCTTTTAAGCGATAGGCGACTACGTCTGAAAACGTAAATTTACCTAAGTTGCGTAAGCGTTCTGCGATTAAGAACAGCACGATGGGCCAGCCCACTAAGAAGCCGGTTGAGTAGATCAAGCCATCGTAGCCGGTGGTGTACACCATGGCAGAAATACCCAGAAATGATGCGGCAGACATAAAGTCACCGGCAATGGCCAAGCCATTTTGGAAGCCAGAAATACCACCGCCAGCGGTGTAAAAGTCTTTGGTCGACTTGTTTTGTTTGGCCGCCCAATAGGTAATGTAGAGGGTGGCGGCCACAAAAATAAAGAACATCACAATGGCGGCTATATTGAGCGGTTGTTTTTCGACTTCGCCGGTTAAGGCATCGGCCCAAGCAGGTAAGCTAAAGCCCAATAGGGCAAGGGGTAGTAATTTATTCATGGTTCATAACCTCCTTAACGACTTTGCGCGTTGCGTCTTCGTATTTGCCATTGGCTTTACGAACGTAAATGCCGGTAATGGCAACGGCGAACACGATGATGAACAAACCAGCATAAATGCCAATGGTGGTGGTCATTCCGGCCGCAACGGGTTGGGCAAAGGTTTCGGGGCTAATGCCGATGTATAAAATATAGATCACGTAAAATACAAACATGACGAAGGAAAATGACCAGCCTAGACGGCTTTTTTGCTTGGCCATGGCCTTAAAGTCAGGGTTTTCCAGCACTTTCTTAACGACTTCTTGTTGTTCCATAATCGTTCTCCTGGTTGGTTCTCTCTTTTGTACACTTGACGCACTGATTATTTTGTTTGCGTAGGGCCATTTAAAATAAATTAGTGTAGATTGCCTAATTTTATTTTTTGATAGCGGGCATCGGTTTGGCTGATGATGTCTTATTAGTTGTTGATAAATAAGTTAAAAATGAATTATTTTAAATAAATTTAAGGTTGAAATTATTTATGCTGCACTGCGTTAAAAGGAGCGATAAGATGCGAAATTCATGAATACGGCAGCATGTTGTGGTGAGCTGACGGTGGTGATGTTGCGGATGATTGTGCCTATTGGCTGCTTAAATCTGTTGCTGGGCCAGTAGAGGCTGGTGAGTGAATCACAGCGTGCGCATGAAAACCTCGATGAGGCTTGGTTCGATAGGGGCTTACAGTCATAAAGCATATGGTTGAATGATATATAAATGGTATTTTAAACCACACATGGTGGGGTCAAAAAGCACGGTCGGATCGAAAATATTTACTTTTAATATCAACTGTGTTTAATTGATAAAGTAGGTAAAGTTCTCTGACCAAGCCGTTAAACGGACGGTGTTGGCAGTCATTCGGTTTCATTTTTGAAGGAGTCCAGGCCATGAGCAGCAAGTTCGAGATTTTTCAGAGTGAAAAAAGTAAGGAATTTTATTTTCGATTAAAGGCCGAAAATGGCCAAATCATTTTGCAAAGCGAAGGCTATACAACAAAGGCAAACTGTAAGAATGGGGTGGCTTCGGTCAAGAAAAACGCCCCGCACGATCACGCCTACGTCACCACCGACACCCATTTTAACCTTAAATCTTTGGATAATGGCCAAGTCATAGGCAGTAGCCAAAGCTATGCTTCAGCCAGTACGCGCGACAACGGCATCGCTTCAGTGAAGCGCAATGCCCCCATTGCTGAAGTCATCGATTTGACCGCGAAAGCATAAGCGATAAGGTGGGTACCAAAACAAGCCTCGTGTGTACACGAGGCTTGTTTGATTTTCAGGCCTAGGGCAAAGGCTGTTCGGGAATGCGCTTACCAATGATTTGCAAGGTACGCAGTACCAGAGCGATGCCTCTAAGTGTATCTGGCTGCTTGAGTAGGGCGTAGGTCGAGCGCAGCGTATGCTTCTCTTGGTTGAACTGTAGCTCGGTGTGGGCCATGCTTAGGGCGCTGCCGGCTTCCCATGTGGTGCTGACCACGCCTTCAAAAACGCCAGAGAGTTTTTCGACGATGGCGTTGTCGGAAATGTCTACCAAGTCGGACATGAGAGACAGGACATCGACTAAATTATGCAAGCGGTTGCCGGCGATCAGCGGATGTAATTTGGTCAGCAGCTCAGCCAAACCTTGATCATTCTCTAAGGTTTTTAAGATCGATAAAGGATCAGTATGGGTGCTGTTTGGGGTTGGGGTTTCGTTCATCTGATGCTCCTTAAACCAGACCGCGAATGGCGGCCCAGTATAGTCCACGATTAAAGCCGTTACGCAACATGCCGCCTACCTTGGTGGGCGGGGTTGGGATCACGTCGTTGAGGTAGTCATACTGTAACGGCATCCCAGCATTGAGGCCCATTTGGGCCACGGCCTGTACCTTGCCATCGTAGTGGCTGATGGGATAGCCAATGCGCAGTTCGGCGCAGATGTTGTCAGCAATGACGCCCGCCTGGTTGTGGCAGGTACCGCCAGCCTTGCTGACGGGTAGGTCCACCGTATCGCCGATGACGTAGACGCCCGGTTGGCCGTAAACCTGTAGCGTTTGGTGGTCGGTGGGCAGCCAGCCCTCGCCATTTTCATAGGGGCTGATGCCTAGATTACGCACGGCCTCGACTGCGGTGATCGGCGGCGTACTCATGAGAATGTCAAACGGCTCTTCCGTCCCTTCTTTGGAATAGGCAATTTTGCGATCAGGATCTACTCGATCTAAGGTAAAACCGCGGTTGCTCTGGATGCCTTTGCTGGCAAATATGCTGGGCATGGCTTCGCCAACAGGGCGCTGTAAGAATAAGCAGTTGCGTAAGAGCTGAGACACGGTTGGGTAGGTGTAGACGATTTCAATGGCGTCACGAACGCCTCGCTTGCGTAGGTAGTCGTCCAGCATCAGCGTGGTTTCAATCGGGGCGATGCCACACTGGTGCGGCACGTTTGGCGTTTCAGGGAAGGTAACGGTGATGAAAATGCGGCCTTTTTCGATCGTGGCCAGTTTGTCCGCTAATTGGCGTGAAGCAGCGTATTGATAGAAATGGTCGCCCGCTTCGGATAGGCCCTCAATGCGGTCAGGACGAGGGACACAGCCGGTAGCAAAGACCAAAATGTCGTAGCCGTATTGTTTGCCTGATTGGGTTTTTAAGGTGTTATTGGGTAGGTCGAAAGAAATGGCCTTATCCACAATGAAATTAATTTCTGGGCGCAACAGGCTTTGCTGTGGGCGCTGTAGTTCTTCTTTGAAGAACATATTAAAGGCCACATACATAAAGGCCGGTTTGTAATAGTGGACAGGCGAATCCGAGAGTAGGGTTAAGTCAACCTGTTTACCCAGGATTTCTTTTTGTAGCTTACGGGCCAATAGGTTGGCCAACATGGTACCGCCGGTGCCGCCACCGACGATTAAGATTCTTTTTTTCATGAGTACTCCAGCGTGTATGAAGGACATTAATCGGGACGAAACATGATGAAAGCTGAATAAACGACTGCGTAGGCCAATTAAAAGCTGATTGAATACACTCCTTTTTTGTGATTAAGCTATTGGGTAATCTGATTTTTATCATGTTATATATACAATATGAATGAATAGAACACAGCTGCTGTAAGAATGCAATCTTAACCTTGGTTAATTGAGGGTTTTTACTTGATTGTGGCGAAATTGGTGCAATTGCTCAAGGCTGAGGTGGGTAATGGGTATGTGGCTCAGGTGGGCGAGGGTTGATTGGCTAGATAAAGCACAGCATGGTCATTGATGAGCTTCAAAATACAGGCCTAGAGGACTGGCTGGCTAGAGGGTAATCAAGCTGCCTATAGGGTTTGATGCAGCATGGCTCTGGAAAATACGCTGATGTGGTCGTGCGCATGATGGCTTTAAGATTGTGTGCTGCACAAACATTTGGCATAGATGCCCCAATGATTTTAGGGTAAAGTAGAGAGACAAAAAGAATCATAAAACCCTTTGTTCACTAGAGTAAAAGGGGAGAAAGGAGCTTTATGGATTTAAACCAGATCAAAAGTTTCATTGCGGTGGCCAACCACGGTAACCTCACTCAAGCGGCAGAAACCTTGCACTTGTCCCAGCCTGCCGTGACGGCACAGATCAAGGCCATGGAAAAAAAACTAGATGTGGCGCTGTTTTTGCGTACGGCACAAGGCATGGTGCCCACGCCCGCAGGAGCGGCTTTTTTACCTAAGGCCGAGCATCTCTTGAATCAGGTTTATCAAGTTGAACTGTTTGCTAAACGCTTGAGTGAAGACTATGTTGCTCAGGTGAAAATCGGAATGATCCATCCCACTCCTTCACTTAAGATCGGCCATCTGGTGCAGTTTTTACTGCAGCAAATCCCGACTCTAGACATTCAGTTGAGCATCGACATCAGCGGCGCTGTCTTGAATCAGGTGCGTAAAA
>JAGNTR010000106.1 GCA_017987415.1 Neisseriaceae bacterium | reverse complement strand
AAAAACCCCATGATCATCATGGATGATGTCTCCGTGGCCACCGCCGTTGACGGCATCATTGCCGGCGCTTTTTTGAATTCAGGTCAAGTCTGCGCCGCCGCCTCACGCATCTACATCCAGCGCGGCCTATATGCCGACGTTAAAACGGCCCTGACCGAGGCGGTCAAAGGCCTCAGCATCGGCCCTGGCCTCGACGAAACCGCCCAAATCCAGCCTGTGGTTTCTAAAAAGCATCAACAAAGCATCTTGGCCCACATCGCCACAGCCAAAGCCGAAGGCGCAACCGTCATCAGCGCCGACTATGCCGCCAGCGGCGACGGCTATTATGTGCCGCCGACCCTCATCATCGATGCCAAGCCCGACAGCAGCATCATTGAACACGAAGTGTTCGGCCCGGTGATTACCTTAATCGTGTTTGACACCGTTGATGAAGTCATTGCCGCCGCCAACGATTCAGAATTTGGCCTGGCCGCCAGCCTGTGGACCAATAATCTAACCCACACCATGAATATGGTGCCGCGCATCCAGGCCGGTACGGTTTGGGTGAACGCCCACGTCCCCCTTGATCCTGCCATGCCGTTTGGCGGCGTCAAGCAATCGGGCATTGGTCGTGAATTTGGCAAAGCCTCGGTAGAAAGCTTTACCGAGCTTAAATCGGTGTGCATCGCCCACTAAGCTTTCTGTGTGATCTTTAGCCACGCCTTGTGCGTGGCTTTTTTTATGGCCAACGCCCACAAAAAAGCCCTGCCGCAACAGGCAGGGCCAACACACGCGAAGGCCGCGTTTACTTAAGCGCCGGCAACACCGATGTCGCGCCAGCAGGCACGGGCGTACGGCAGGCATTCATGGTCATCGCCAAAAATGAATAATAGCCATTCAGCCCAATCAAATCGACCACGCCTTGCTCACCCAATAAGGCTTGCGCCTGCGCCCAAGTCGCATCGCTGACGGCCTTGTGCTGGTGCAACTCCATCGAAAATCCATACACAATGCCCTCGTCTTCGGCCAAATTCGCAGGCCATCGCCCTTGGCTAATCGCCTCAATGCTGTCTGCGGCCAAACCCGCCTCGGCCGCAATCGGCGCGTGGATCGCCCACTCTACCGGCTGATCCCACAGGCGTGCATTGATGAGAATAACCAGCTCCGACAAGCGTAAGGTCAGCGCGCTGCGATAGCGCAAATACGCCCCCATGCGCTGGGCGTGGGTTAACAGCTCAGGGCTACGCAGCAGCGGCACAAACGGCGCGATTAAGCCTTTACGAGGCCCGGCCATCACTTCTTGTGCAGCCTCGGTTTGCGCCTCATCCCAAGATGATTCGGGCAAAGGCGGCATGCGGTCGGCCATCATAGGCGGCCTCCTTGGGCCAAAGCCCACAATATAGCCGCGTCAATCGCGCCCTTGAGTTTATCGACAAGTTCATCCAGCTGGGCATGGCTGCTGATGAAGGGCGGTGCCAACAGCACATGATCGCCCTGCCGCCCATCGATGGTGCCGCCCATAGGATAGACCAATAGGCCCAACGCCATGGCCTGCGCCTTAATCACCTGATGCAGCTTAAGCTCGGGCGCAAAAGGCCGTTTACTGGCCCGATCGGCCACCAGCTCTACGCCCCAAAATAATCCGCGGCCACGAATGTCGCCCACGTGGGGGTGGTCGCCCAAGGCCGCCCGCAGCTGTTGAGCCAAATAGTCGCCCAAGCCACCTACCTGAGCCAAGACGCCATCCTCCAGCAACACCTGCTGTACCGCCAAAGCCGCCGCACAGGCAGTCGGGTGGCCAATATAGGTATGGCCATGTTGGAATAAGCCGCTGCCAGCCTTCAAGGCCGCCACGATGGGCTCGGCCGCCAGCACTGCGCCAATCGGCTGGTAACCACCGCCCAAGCCTTTGGCCATGGTCAATAAATCGGGCACGCAGCCTTCTTGCTCGATGGCGTACAGGCTGCCGGTACGGCCCATGCCACACATCACCTCATCCGCGATCAGCAAGATGCCGTAACGGTCGCACAAGGCGCGAATGCCTTTAAAATAACCCGGCGTCGGCGGCACGGCGCCCGCCGTTGCCCCCACCACCGGCTCGGCACAAAAGCCCAAGATGGTCTCAGGCCCCATGGCCACAATTTGCGCTTCCAGCTCGGCCAATAGCCGCGCGGTGTAGTCGTCTTGGCTTTCGTGATCCTGCCGATCTCGATATTCATAGCAAGGCGACACGCGCCCCACGTCCATCAACAAAGGCTCAAACTGTTTACGGCGCCATTCATTGCCGCCCAAGGCCAAGGCCCCGAGCGTATTGCCGTGATAGCTTTGGCGCCGCGCAATAAAACGCGTACGCTGCGGCTGGCCAATCTCCACAAAATATTGCCGCGCCAGCTTGAGGGCTGCTTCCACCGCCTCGGAACCGCCAGAAACAAAATACACCTGGTTTAAACCAGGCGGCGCATGCGCGACCAGATAGTCGGCCAAGGCTTCTGAGGCCGACGAAGTAAAGAAACTGGTGTGGGCGTAAGCCAGCTGATCGATTTGGGCGTGCATGGCGGCCAATACCTTAGGGTGGCCATGGCCTAAGCACGACACGGCCGCGCCACCGCTGCCGTCCAAGTAACGACGCCCTTCTTGGTCGTAAATGTAAACCCCTTCGGCGCGCACGGCGACCTTGGGCACATGATGCAAACTGCGGTGAATGATGTGGCTCATCAGGTAAATCCTGTCGGCAAATACGGGTTAGGAGGGCAATGGCTCAATATTTTTAAACCGCAGCACCGGCTCAATCGCGGCATACTCATACACACACCAGTCCCAGTCATCTCCATTGGCCTCAAAGCAAACCGTGGCCAATGTGTGCTCGTTGTCGCTGTCCTGTTCGTCTTCTCGAAACAGCGGATAGTTGGGGTGGTCTTTGCTGAATAAAATCGCCAGCGGCGCCGCACCTTGGGCCAACAGCGCATCGCCCGCAATCTGGCGAAACGCCGATGAACCGGTAATCAACTGCGGATAAGGCCGCATCGCCGCGTGAATCATGTGGTTGGCGTGGACGCTGGGCGTTTGCACCTGCTCGACCGAGCAATGGTAAGGCCCAAACTCAACGCTGTAGAGGCGTTTAGTCGCCAGCTCGGCCACGGTAAAATGAAAGCCACCGGCGCGAGCCGTTTGGCTTAAGACCGTACGCACTTCGTCTATCGTGCGTGCCGCCACCGTGGCGCGCGCCAACACCATGCGCGGCATGCCTACGTCTTCATTTTGCAGCCTCAGATTATTCACCGTGATGGCCAAACCGTGTTGATTGGTGGCAAACGTATGGCCCAGCAGCGAGCCTGGGTAAAAGAACGACACAAAGGCCTCATCGCCCACCCTCACCTGAGCCACGCCACAATGGCCTCGAAACAAAGGATCGCCGTCTTCGTTATGGGCCACGGCCAATCCCGCACCGGAGGTTAAAATCGTGGTGCAGCCATCGGGCGCAAGCGCCCAAAAATCACCGCGGCAGTTCCATAACAAGACTTGATCAATGGGCAGGCCTAAGCCTTGCGCGAGACCCAATAGCTCTTGCCAATAGTCGGGATAATGCGTCTGCACCAAGGCCGCCATTTTTTGCAGCTCAACGCTCGGCAGCCAGCGCAATAAATGCTGCCACGCGGGGCTTTGCGCCCGAAAGCGCGCAAATGCCTCGGCCCCGAAACGCCCCAGCGCCTCGCCCACTTCAAAATGACTGCCTTTTAAGCTTAAAAATGCCAGCATGGCCTACTCCACGTGCTTTAAGAAGGCACGCAATCTTGGGTTGGTGGGCTGATCCAACAGCGTGCGAGGGTCGCCATCAACCGCAATGTGTCCGTCTTCCATAAAAATCAGCCGCGTCCCCACTTGCTTGGCAAAGCCAATTTCGTGGGTCACCACCACCATGGTCATGCCCTCCTCAGCCAGCGCCTGCATCACCTTCAACACTTCTTGGCGCAGCTCAGGGTCGAGCGCCGACGTTGGCTCATCAAACAGCATCAGCTTGGGCTTTACCGCCAGCGCTCGGGCAATCGCCACCCGCTGCTGCTGACCGCCAGACAGCTGGCTAGGCAGGTGATCTTGGCGATCTCCTAACCCTACCTTATGCAACAGCTCGGCCGCTTCTTGCTCTGCCACCTTAGTCGATGTACCACGCACGTGTCGCGGCCCGAATGCCACGTTTTGCAAGGCCGTTAATTGGGGGAATAGGTTAAACTGCTGAAACACCATCCCCGCCTCTTGGCGAATCTCTCGCACCACGGCCTTACTCGAGCGCACGCTTAAACCGTCGACGATGAGGTCGCCGCCGTTAATGGCCTCAAGGGCATTGATACAGCGCAGCAGCGTGGATTTACCCGAACCAGAAGGCCCGATCACCACCACCACTTCGCCTTGCTCAATACTTAGGTCAACGTGGTCTAACACCACGTTTTGGCCAAATTTTTTCACTACTTTATCGAAAAGGATCATGGTCATAAGATGCGCATCCTTTTTTCAATCACGCGTAAGGTCACCGTCAACACCCCAATCATCAGCAAGTACAAGACCGCCACCGCCGTCCAAATTTCCACTGCACGGAAATTAGAGGCCATGATTTCTTGGCCCTGACGGGTCAGCTCACCCACGCCGATCACAATAAACAAAGAGGTGTCTTTGAGGCTCACAATAAACTGGTTGCCCAAAGGGGGAATCACCCGCCGTATCGCCACCGGGCCGATGACAAAAATCAACACCTTCCACATCGGCAGGCCCAAGGCCAAACCAGCCTCTTTAAGGCCGTCGGAGACGGACAAAAATGCCCCCCTCACGATTTCGGCGATGTAGGCCGCCGCATTCACCACAATCGCAGTGATGGCGGCGGTTAAAGGGTCAACGCGAATATTGGCCAGCAGCGGCAGGGCAAAATAAATAAACATCACCTGCACCACAATAGGCGTGCCGCGCACCAGCTCGATGTAAATCGTCGCGATGGTATTGCTCAACGCATGCCCATAAGCGCGCATCAGGCCCAAAACAAACCCAATCAGCGTGCCGCCCAACAGCCCTATGGCGGTAATCCATAGGGTCAGCTTTGCCCCCTCCAATAGGGCAGGCAAAGCGTCATAAACCACCGTCCAATCAAAGTTCATCGGCTTTCCTTCCCTGATTCATCATTTTAGTAGCCAGCCTTATTGCGGCTCTTTACCAAACCATTTTTTGTAAATCTCGTTGTAGCGGCCATCGCCTTTCAGCTTCGCCAAAGACGCATTAACCTCTGCCACCAATGGGCTTGCTTTCGGGAAGGCAATGCCGTATTGGTGTGCCAAAATCTGCTCGCCCACGTCTTTTACCTTGCCTTCACCAGCGGTGGCGGCGTAGTACAGAATGTTCGGCGTGTCGTGCAAGACGGCGTCGACTCGTTGGGTTTGCAGCTCTAGGTAGGCATTGTCAATATTGGGGAACTGACGCAGCTCGGTATTGCCCAAATTGGCCTTGGCGTACTCAGCCGCAGCGGTGCCGGTTTTAATCGCCAAAATCTTGCCGTCTAAGCCATCGATGCCGGTAATGTCGCTGTCGCTGCGCACCAATAGGGTAAAGCCGCTGTCGTAATAACCGTCAGAAAAATCAATCGCTTTTTGACGCTCTTCGGTAATGGTGATCCCGGCTAAGGCCGCGTCGGCATTACCCGTTTGTAATGAAGGCAAAATGCCGTTGAAATCCATAGGCTGAACCTTGTACTGCCAGCCATTGTCTTGCGCAATCGCATCCCATAGGTCGATGTCAAAGCCGACGTAGCGATCGCCTTCTTTAAATTCAAACGGCACAAACGCCGTATCCACCACCACGGTCAATTCTTTCGCTCCTGCCTCTGGCGCAGCGGCCTGCTCTGGCTTACTGCCGGAATCCGAGCAACCGGCTAATAAAACGGTTGCGCCTACGGTCAGCGCCGTCATCCAGCTCAGCATATTTTTTTTAATCAGTTCCATGACGTTCCCTTTGTAGATGGTTTGAAATCACGCATGTCGACACGACACGTCTGTCATCATAACCACAACATAAATTAATTTGCAACTAAAGGCCATTCGACATTTTATGTGTTAAATCAATCCATAAAGACTGAATATAGCAACCACAAAACCCTTTTTGAATATTAAAAAAGATCGCCAAAAAATGCCTTTGTTGTAGCTATACGGTCAATGCAGCCAAAATATAAAGGCAAAAAAACCACGCCACAGCCATTTAGCTGCCTTTTTAATAATTGCGCCTTAAACCACTTTTAACCTATTTATTGCCATCACCCCTGCTGCGCTTTTTGTCGCTGCGCCCACAAAAAACCCCGTCCTGCAAAAACCTCAGCAGGACGGGGTTAAGCGGCCATCGCTTAATCGGGTTTAAGACCGCGCATCAGACGCACGCACCGAAGTGAGCTTAGCCAATAAATATTTCAATAAAACACCGTATAACGGCAAGAAAAACAGGGCGCAAATAATGATTTTAAACACATAGTCGACCATGGCAATTTCGGGCCAGTTGGTCGCCATAAAGGCATCGTCGCTGCGAAAAAAGGCCACCCCAAAAAAGGCCACCGTGTCCACTGCGTTACCGAACACCGCCGCCACCGCAGGCGCCACCCACCACTGCGGCAATTGACGCAGGCGATTAAACACGTAAATGTCCATCAGCTGGCCAATCACATAGGCCATAAAACTGGCCAAGGCGATACGCGCCACAAACAGATTAAACTGCGACATGCTGTCCCAGCCCGACCATGCTCCATCAAAAAACAGCACCGACACATAATAGGAAATCAGCAAGGCCGGCATCATCACCACAAAAATGATTTTACGCGCCAACGACGCGCCAAACACCCGTATGGTTAAATCCGTGGTTAAGAAAATAAACGGGAAGGTAAACGCCCCCCAAGTGGTGTGAAAACCAAAAATAGTAAACGGCAGTTGTACCAAATAATTACTGGAAGCAATCACCAAGATATGGAAAAACGACAGCCACAGCAGGGCTTTTTGCTTTTGTTGGGGCGTAAATTCAAACATCTTCAACCCCTTTATCCACAGTGCCACAGCTGGCTAAGTACGCTTGTAGCCCCTGCTCGCGCAGCACGCAGCTAGGGCATTCATGACAGCCGCCCTCCACGCCCAAATAACAGGTGTGGGTATGGGTGCGCACATAGTCTAGGCAGCCCAAATCCGCCGCCAAGCGCCAGGTTTCGGCCTTGGTTAAATACATCAGCGGGGTTTTGACGTTAAACGCATAGTCCATGGCCAAATTCATGCTGACGTTCATCGACTTCACAAACACATCACGACAGTCGGGATAACCGCTAAAGTCGGTTTCACACACCCCAATGATCACGTCGTGAATGCCCTGGCTTTTAGCGTAGCTGCCGGCCAGCAGCAAAAATAAGGCGTTACGGCCATCAACAAAGGTATTCGGATACGGGCCCTCGTCGCGAATAATGGCCGTGTCGTCCATTAAAGCGTTGTGGGTCACTGCTTGAATCACCGTGGTGTCGATGATGGTTTGCTTGACCTGCAAATCTTGGGCGATGGCCGTGGCTTTCGCCAGCTCAATCTGATGGCGTTGGCCATAGTTAAAGCTGATGACTTCCACATTGCCCTGACCATAGTCTTGCAAGGCTTGAAACAAACAGGTAGTAGAATCTTGGCCACCCGAAAAGATGACCAGTGCGCGCTTAGTGCTCATAAGGCCTCCTGTTCAATACAGGTGGCTACAGGCAACGCAGACGAGACCATGCCCAAGCATGATCCGCGAGAAAGATACAGCATATTGTGTCCTTAGTTTTTTAGCGTGGGAGGGTTTCGAACCACGAAATCGAAGGGCGATTATAACCGAGTCCGCCTCTCGGGTAAATTTTCAGGCCACAAGTCGCAAAAGCACACCACAAGGCCACCTCATCGACAGGCTGGGGCTAAGCGAAAAGGCTCACCGCTCATTAACCTCACAGCCAACAGCCGTCATACTTAGCATCGAGCAGGGCTGCCTCAGCAACGCCCCACCCGACATGATCCCTACATAAGTACTGGTTAATGCCCCTGCACCCGCTGCCGGAACGCCTTAATAAAGCACTGCTCTGCCTCACTGAGCTTACGTTCCTTATGCCACAGCATATGGATGGGGATGTCGCAGGCGCCTTCTAATGGCGGTAGTTTTTTTAACTTGTGGTTTAAATGTGGGTCGTCGGCAATGTGTTCGGGTAAAAAACCGATGCCAAAACCATTGATGATTAAGCGCATCACTTCATCCAGGCTGTTCGACGTGGCCTTAATCCGGTTCATCAGGCCCAACTTATCGCGAAACACCGTCAACGCCGACAACGAATCGCCGATCTGCTCGCTTTGAAACGACACAAAGTTTTGCTTTTGCAGCAGCTTAGGCGTGATCTTATCCACATTAAACAAAGGATGGTTGACCCCACAAAACAGCGCATAGCGCTGGTTAATCACCAGCTCATCGTGGATTTTTTCGTCTTTATGCTTGTAAATGGCAATGCCGATGGCGGGGACTTTTTGCGCCAGCTGGCGCCAGATTTCCGAGCTGGGCAACACCTCAATGTCAAAACCGACTTCAGGATATTTACGGTTAAACGCAGTCAAGAAATCATCGTATTGCTGGTTTTGAATTCGGCTCAGCGCCAGCAGCCGAATCGTACCTTTAATGCCGGTATCGTCCTGTAAATCGTCGTCGAAGCTGGCGATTTTTTTATACATTTCTTGGGCAATCTTAAACAGCTCAGTGCCCTGACGCGTCAATTCAAACTGGCGATGGTTGCGGTGAATCAGCACGCAGCCCACCCGCTCCTCTAGGCGCTTTAAACTCTGGCTTAAGGCAGACTGCGTCACGTGCAGCCGCAGCGAGGCCTTGGTCAGGCTTTTCTCTTCCACGATGACCAAAAACGTGTGCAGCAGATTCCAACTCAGTGCGTCGGCCAAGTGATGGCGTGTTTTCATATTGCCTTAACCTCTGCTAATACCAACTATTAAAAATCATTAATTGAATTAACTTAACACATAGTAAAGAATGGTTTCAAGCGGTATGCTTGAACCTGATTGCCTTAAATGAATGGCATCAACGTGACGGAAGCGACCAGCACCACCCATCGTATACATCCCATTCATGGAGCCCCATCATGCGCATTAATCTAGATCGCCTCATGGCCACCTTTCACGAGCTGGCCCAAATCGGCCCCACCCCCGAAGGCGGCGCCTGTCGCCTCGCCCTCAGCCCTGAAGACAAAGCCGGCCGCGCCCTATTCATCGGCTGGGCCGAAGCCCACGGCGGCGTGGCCAGCTATGACGACATTGGCAACCTATTTGTGACCTTTCAAGGCCAAA